>NZ_JACKZS010000129.1 GCF_014222285.1 Nostoc sp. UCD121 | reverse complement strand
GTATAATAATGCTTGATATTCTACTTATGAGTCTTATTAACTTGAAATACGGAAAAAGTTTTTATTAAAAAATAGAATGACGCTTAAACGCCATCTATTTATAATCTGTACAAAGTTGATTTACGGGAGCGCGATTATTTAAATTTCTTCCAACAGTATCGTCAATTGGAGGTTGCGTAGCATTTTGGGAACCTCCGCTGCAGCTAGAAAGCAGAGGGACTGTTAGCAATGTTGAAAGAAATACTGTTGTTGTTAGCGAAGCTAATTTATTTGTCTTGATCATACATTTTTTCCGGCTAATTTAGCTGATGTGGTGTAAGATAGGACTTACGCAAAAGTGCTAAAAAGCTTAATTTATCGAACCGCCATCACGTAGCATCTCGAAGAGAAGAACACCAAGAATCTACAGTTAGTTTTATACAATGGTCAAGCAAAACTCAGCTTTTTACTTGACCAAAAGTTCAGATACACTGTATCCGCCACGGTACTTTAGTTAGTTTAAAGTCTGTGATTCTTCTCTGCCTAGAGTTTGTTTTTTAAGCAAGCGAATTTCTGCTGCTAATTCTTGCCGAGTCGAATCTTTGAGCAAATAGCGGAAAGTAAACCAAATTGTGTAACCAAGTCCAATTAATTCGAGAAATGGGGAAAGTAGGGGAATATCATTTATGGCGTTGAGTACCGCTAGAAAAATCCTTAGTGCCGTAACTGTTATCACAAGCAACGCAAAGCCGATAATCAGCATTTTGTATTCTTGGTAAAAACTACCTATGTACTCAGGTATTTTTACCAAAAATATAGAAATCTGTCTACCAATTTTTTGCCATTGTTCTTCATTTTCCGAGGCGGGTGGCAACATTGCCAGGTTTCCAGACTCTGAACCTTTAAGTGCTTTTATCTGGTTTGGGGAGGCAGTATCGACATACTGATCTTGCTGTAATTCTGTATCCATAATTATCTCCTGATTTTCTGTAATGAGAGCAGTTTTAAAGTTCATACTTTGTTATTAGCAATTTTTGCAACACTTGCTTTGCAACTAGATTTCTCACTCCTTAGCGGTGCAGCTAAATATTTATTTGCAAATTTATTAGGAATTTAATAATATTTAGACATTTTTATACTTTCTTCTCATCAATCTTTTGGCATAGATTTTATCTTCTAAAAGAGTGATAAAGCAGGTATTACAACTTAATTAAATAAACCTTTAACAATGTAAGGATATTGGATTTAAGTGCAAGGATAAATATATTAAGCTAGCTAGATTTAATGCTGTATATTGATTTAGCTAATTTTAGTTTTGACATTTACTGCTAGGAAATAGTCACATAAATGCTAGAAACTAGTCACAATATTTACAAAAATTTGGTTAAAATAACTTTTACAATTAGTAATACATTAATACTAGAACATTTTTCTCATACTTGTGGGTTATGAGACTATATTTATTTACTTCGATTGATTAAATATT
Organism: Nostoc sp. UCD121; assembly: GCF_014222285.1. GTDB lineage: Bacteria > Cyanobacteriota > Cyanobacteriia > Cyanobacteriales > Nostocaceae > Nostoc. The sequence continues at coordinate 21,178 of NZ_JACKZS010000129.1, read as the reverse complement.
AAGATAATTTAATTCAATGTTTAGAGAGAAGATGTATATAAACTAAATAAAGCAAAGAGGTCTAGACGAGCGCCATCTGGAGCGAGATTTGGGGCTTTCTACCCACAACCCTAACCGCATCAGTGCAGATGACCTCACCAAGCTGGCATCTTTCACATATCATAGCCATCCTGACATCTTTCAAGAGGTGATGGCTGAACAACCAGGGATTCTGAAGTTTCTCAGTAATCCAATGGTCGGAGCAGCTTTAGGAGCGATCGCTTCTAAATGGTTTGGTCGTCATTAGTAAGCATTTCCAAACTTGATACACATAGTCCTTTGTCTGAATGCTGCAAATATAGTGGGGGAGTCAAGGCACAGCTACAGTGAAAAGTCAGACACGAGCAAGGATTAAAGTCAAGAACACCAAAATCTCCAATTTAGTGGCTTGCAATTTAGATAAAATGTGAGCCACTATTTTTTATTCCAACCTCCTGCCTCATTCACACAAAGCTAACAGCGGCCTCTAACATTCGTATTGTCCCAAGTTCAGCATTTATTTCCACTTCTACACCGATTGGTAAAGTAAATTTATCCTTAATATGACCAATCATTGAACCGTACCAAGCAGGAATACCTAAAGGAAGTATGTGTTGTTGCAATACTTGCATTAATGTAAATGACGGTTCATCCCCAAGACTACATTTAGTACATTGCCCAAAGATAAAGCCAGCAATTTGATTAAGTATCCCAGCAGTTTTTAACTGCGTCAGCATCCTATCTATACGATAAACATCCTCGCCAACTTCTTCCACAAACAGAATGCTTTTGTTCCAAGTAGGTAGGTAAGGTGAACCTACCATCGCTGATAGGACTGATAAGTTTCCACCCATAAGTTTACCCCTCGCCTTTCCTGGTGCTATGATCTCCATCCGCACTTCGCTAGGGTTGAGATTTTGCATAGTCACCGCTTCAGCATTAAATAGGATGCGCTTGAAGTAATCGACTGTAAATTGATTCCAGGTAGACGTAGCAACTGGCCCATGAAAAGTAATCATCTGGCTACGAGCATTAATTGCTAACAAAAGCGTCGTAATATCGCTGTAACCGATGATAATTTTCGGATGGGAGCGGATTAGTGAGTAGTTGAGTAAGGGTAAAATGCGATTACAACCCCAACCCCCACGCATGGGAATAATTGCTTTGATAGTGCGATCGCTAAACATCAAGTTTACATCCTGGGCGCGATCGCTGTCTTTACCCGCTAAATAGCCGTAACGATCTAAAATATGCTTCCCCAACTTGACTTTTAACCCTAATTGGGAAAGTGATTGCTGTGCTGCTTCGATATCTTTAGCGTCAACGATACCCGCAGGGGCTATCAATCCTACGGTATCGCCAACTTGCAGGCGGGGCGGCTTGTGGATGGTGTTTAGAGATGGCTTACCTTGGGCAGTAAGTGTTGGTATTTGAGTGGCTAAGGTAGCCAGCCCACAGGTTGCAAGAAATTCTCGACGCTTGATATTCATAATCATTCAGTTGGGGATTGGGATGTGACGAATTTTGATGAGGATTATAAAAATTTAGATCCCCGGCTTCTTTGAGAAGTCGGGGATCTAGACACTGCGAGTTTTCACAAATCAAATAGGATTGTTATACAACATCTGAAATCACAAACCCATTATTAGCAAACTTACCATTAGTGTCAAATGAATCACCAATTACAGGCAAAAGATGGTCATATAATTTCATAGTTTGTAAACAATTATTGATGCTAGAAGCTGCTGAATTATATGCTGCAATATTTTCTTCAACAACATTCAACAATCGGCGATTATTCGCAATTTTCTCTTCAGCTTCTTGTTGCAGTGTTTTCTCTAAATAAGCGCGCGCCTGTGGATATTGCTGCAAAATTTCATCTGCTTGGTGATCTGCCATTGGTAATAACTGAGTTTTGAGTGTTTGGTTAATAGTTTGACGGAAAGATTTACGAATAGTTTGCGAAACTTTTGGCTCAAAATCTAACTTCAATAATTGTCTAATTGCTGGTTCTGCTTCTACGATACTTTCAGCATCGTAGCTTTGAGAAGTTTGTAATAAAGTTTGGCGAAATTGATATATAGAAAAAGTGCCTTCATCATAAAATCTCGGACTTTCTCGCACGAAGCGATCGCACTCTACACTAGCTGCACTCACTAATGCTTGAGTAACTCCTTTTTCTAAATTTCTGATCTCTTGTTCAATTCCGCCATCATTATCTAATAAACGATACAACTGGCGATAATATTCTGACTTGCGAATTTTTTCAATCAATCGCTGAAAATAATTCGTAACAACTTGTTGAGATGACTCAATCAAAATATCTTCTAATTGATTCGCTAAGTAATAAAATGCCTCTACTAAAATAGCAATTAAAGGTGCGGTAGCGTTGCGAGGATGGCTAATTGTTGCACGTTGATAAGCAGAAGCTACAGAAAAAGTATCTAGCAATTCATCTAAACGGCGAATCATTCGTGATTGCAATTGTCTAAAGTCTGCTTCAAAAGCATCACAAGAATTATTAATTATTTGATTTACTTCTTCTGTGATATGCTCACTAAATTCTCTACCTATTTGCTGGAGTTGCTGATTTAGGCGTTGCAACTCTTGCTGTTTCATACTCTCAATTTCTTGGGGTTGACTATCTAAATTACGTTGTACACTCTGATAATGTTTTGTTAGTTTAATACAAACATCTTCCAAATCATCGGCAAGATTCTTAAATAATTGGGGACGCTTCTCTTCTGTAAGATAGCGAGTAATAGCTGTGCGAAATTCTTCAGTACCACTATCTTGAATTAGCTTTTCTATCAGTTCATTCCCCCAATCTCCCAAAATCCGCACATAATTTTGATTTGGGGTTTCATAGCCGTTAACAGACACACGGAATTTAGTGGTAGATAACTTTCCTGAATTTACGCAGTAGTTGTTAAACGCATAGACAAATTGTGGTGTTTCTTCTTTACCATCTAAACCTTTAATGCTTTCTGCAAAAACAGAATCTAAACCAAATCTATCTAGTTGACTTGTCTGTTTAATTTGACTGCCGTAAAATCCTAATAACCCACTGGTTTTATAAACTTTGTTTGAATTAGAAAATTGCCCATTAATTAAATCGTCTAATCGTTGTCGTAGTTGCGTATTGTACCAGGTTTCATCGATGCGGTTGAAGACATAGAAGACGCGATCGCGTACTCCGCCATTTTGCCGCATTAATTCCAAAAGTTCTGTTTCTTCTTTTGTCATGTCACCCGCCGAAGCAGGTTTTAGCACACACACCACCGCCGAAGTATCAGGATGTTGAATTTTGGCATAAGTTAATTGTGCATCTTTCTCTACTGGTGCATCTATACCAGGGGTATCAATAATTACGTTGCCGTCTTGTAACAAAGGATGATTACAGTAATATTCTATTCGCTTCAATACTGCACTATTACTACCGCGACGGGCATATCCAGCCGCTTCCTTGAGGTTAGAAAAATTAAATTGCTCCATTGAATATATAGCATTATTAACCGTGTTGATGCGATCGCGGTTTGCCATATATCCCTCTAGCAACAACATTAATGCCTTCGCTTGTTTTGCACATTCTGATTTACTCTCACCACCTTCCTGCTGAATAACTTTATCACTTCGCAATAGCAAGTCAATTAAATCAGTTTCTTGGTTAATATTAGGTAGTGTCTTAAATTCTAGCTGCTGACACAAATAAGCTACTTGTTCCCGAATTTCTGCTTCACTTAAAAACGTTAAAACAACACGTTCTTTATCTAGCTCTGCATACTCAATTTTGCATTCTGTACCTGTAGCGTGTCCTTCTGCACTGTAAAGTAGTTCTCTTTCCAAGAGTGCATTGATTAGCATTGATTTACCAGCACTAAATGCACCTGCAAATACAATCTCAAACTTGGGAGAAATCGCTTTAGTTAGGGAAGTTTGTACAGGTGTAATATCTTGGGAATGTAGCGTTGGTTCTTGTTGTAAAAGTTGTAATATCGACTCAACTTGCTCTTTCAAATTTTTGCACTGAAGCGGTAAATCTGACATATTCAGCATCCTGACAATATTTATGTATATGTTAGTTACATTTATTGTCTTGATGGTTCAGTAGTATTTCTGAGATATTTGATGCGATTTAGTTACTGGGTATCACTTAACGCACAAAGATCGTGTCTGGTTAAAAACTTATTAGGCTGACATGAGATAAGTCTGATTACGACATTGGCGAGGCCAACTCATCCGCCTCGCTGTAGTCAATTTTAACTAAGCTAATCGTCAAGCATTTTTCCCTAATGATTAGCTTGTAGTAAAGGCTACTTTAGGGTAATGCTTCGCGCCCTACTGTTATGGCAATACGGTTCATTAAGGGCTACTGGCAAAAATTTTGGGGTTTTGAGACGCGATAAATCGCCGTCTCTACAAGTGTATTGACTTTTATGCAACTTCAATTGACCTGTTTAGCCTGAATTTAAATAAAATAAAAAATCTGTATATTTGAATACTTTTTAGGAACTTTTTGGCAAATGTCATGTTATTGTAACTTTAGCAAAGCCTTGCTCAGTCAATTCAGGGAGTCATGATTATCGAGTGGTTCATTCATGATCGACGGTAAAAAAGTTCGGTTAAAATTAAAAAATTATTGGTTTAAAACCTTTGGCAGATGGCGATCCTGTCCGCTAACCTGTCCAATAGATAGACCTCATCATCGACATGTTTTTTGGAGTTGGATCGGTAGTTTTTTAGCCATAACTGCAACATCTTACCTTGCTGCAAAAACTAATTCTCCTTTGCTGATGGCTCCTTTTGGTGCTACGAGTGTCTTGATCTTCGGTGTGCCTGATAGTCCTTTGGCTCAACCCCGCAATGTTATTGGGGGTAATCTTTTAGCTGCTATGGTGAGTCTGATAATTCTGCATTTTATCGGTGCTTCTCCCTTAGCAATGGGAATGGCTGTTTCTAGTGCGATCGGAATCATGCAGCTTACCGGAACTTTACACCCACCTTCGGGTGCTGTTGCATTAGTCGTTATGATGACCAAACCAGACTGGCAATTTTTGCTAACACCTGCCTTTGAGGGATCGATGATTTTAGTGTTATGCGCTGTGATCTTCAATAATTTAGCGGAAGAAAGGACGTATCCAAAGCACTGGTTTTGAAATTTTCTCTAGAGAAATCAAGCACAAAATGTAGGGGCAATTCATGAATTGCCCCTAGATAAAATTAATCAATCTTCAAGTTGAAAGGCAAACGAGCATAAACTCCCTGCGGATCATTCATTTTTTGCAAAATCTCTACTTCCTGTTGCAATTTCTGGAATTCAGTGATGATGGGGTTAGATGGTTTAAGTTGCGTTGCCTCAATTCCTAAAGCAGTCCGTGCCTCTTCAGTTGCACGCCCAAAAAACCGTTCTCCGAAACTGCTAGTGCGAGGATATTCTTGTACTTCCCAGTCTTCTCCTAGTTTCGCCTCTTTGACAGCATAAGCGATCGCACTATTTAAACCACCAATTTCATCCACTAAACCAATTTCCTTCGCCGCCACGCCAGACCAAACCCTTCCTTGGGCAATTTCTGCAACTTTTTGTTCTGGGAGTTTCCGACCTTGAGAAACTTTATTCAGAAACATATTATAAATGCGGTTAACACTACGTTGATAAAGTGCCAACTCTTGAGGCGATTTTGGACGTGAAACTGTTTGACTATCAGCATAGGTTCCAGTTTTCACCGAATCCCAGGTGATGCCGTTGTCATTGGCCAGCTTTTCACCATTAAATAGCAATCCAAATACACCTATGGAACCTGTTATAGTATTTGGTTCGGCAAAAATGCGATTTGAGTCGCTAGCAATCCAATAACCCCCAGAGGCGGCTACATCACCCATTGACACTACAACCGGTTTTACCCCACGGGTTAATTTCACTTCTCGCTGCATGACTTCAGATGCGGTAGCGCTTCCGCCAGGACTATTAATCCGCAATACAACAGCCTTCACATCCTTATCTTGTCGGAGTTTGCTAAAGATTTTGGCAAAGCGATCGCCTCCTACTTGTCCACCATCACCTTTACCATCGACAATCTCACCCTCAGCATAAACAACGGCAATTTGATTTTTTGAGCTACGTTCTACACCCAAAGATTTGCCAGAAACTTCTGCGTAGCTATTCAGGTTAATTTGTCGGAATGTTTTGTCGTCTTTATCGCTATTTGTCAACTTTTTGAGGTCACTCACCACTTCATCAGGGTATGCTACTCGATCGACTAAACCGCTAGTTTTAGCTTGTGTGGCTTCTAGTACCGCCTGACTATCTGCGATCGCTTGCAACTGATTAGGTTCAATTTTCCGACTTGCTCCCACAGTAGTGCGCCACTCTCCCCAAACATCATCTAACAATTTCTGAGTTTGTTCGCGGTTTTCTGGACTCAATTTTGTGAGGATAAACGGTTCTACAGCACCTTTGAATTTACCCACCCGCACGACTTGCACACCAATACCGTACTTCTGTAATGCTCCCGCTAAGAACATCGGTTGCGAACTCAAACCGTTGACTTCCATCATTCCCAAAGGATTAAGCACAATGGAATCTGCCACTGAACTAAGGTAATATTCTTTTTCACTCCAATCACTGCCATAAGCCACAATCTTTTTCCCAGAAGCGCGAAACTCCTCCAGCGCTTTCCGAATTTCTTTAAGGGAAGCATAGCCGACGTTACCAGCTTGACTAGCGCTAGTTGAATCGAGGTAGATCCCAACAATTCGCGGATCGCGTCGGGCCTTTTCTAAAGTTTCTACAACTTTGCGGAGTGCCATTCTTTCATCATCCACACCTGATAGTGTGTTTTGAAACAGTTCGTCAGAACTAGGTTCGCTATCAGTAATTTTCATCGACAAGTCAAAAACCAACACTGACTTATCTTTTACATTTGGCCCAGTATCTTTAGACGAGCTAGCAGCGAATATTAGCAACAATAGTCCAGTGGTTCCTAGACCACCAAAAATAATTAGTCCTAATAATGTGCCAACTAAACTAGCAAAAGTTTGTTTGATAAAATTACGCATTAGTTATTAGTTATTAGGGATTGGGCATGGGGCATTGGGCATTGGGAATTGGGCATTGGGCATTGGGCATTGGGAATTGGGAATTGGGTATGGCTCAAGAATCAATAAATAGTTCTTTTCCCCTGCTCCCCCTGCCCCCTGCTCCCTTGCTTCTTCCCCATTTCCCATTTACTCATTCTATGCGCTGTAAAGTGCCAGAGTGCTTTAACTGATACAAGGTAGCGTTGCCAGTGCAGAATAAGACTGTGGTGATTTCGGCGATTAATACTTCAGCGAGTTCGGCAACTGCTGTCTCTGATATTGCAGCTGCTTGTAAAAAAGGCATTGCTAAACCAGCTATATCTGCTCCCAAAGCGATCGCAGCGGCAACATCCAATCCATGACGCAAACCTCCTGAAGCAATTAAGGGTACATTTGGAGCGATCGCTCTAATAGTTGTAATGCACTCTGCCGTCGGTAAACCCCAATCGGCAAAAGTCTTCCCTAAGCGACGTTGTAAGGGATTTTCTGCCCGTTCACTTTCTACCTTTGCCCAAGAAGTACCCCCTGCACCCGCCACATCAATTGCTGCTACTCCAGAGGCGAGAAGTTTTTGTGCGATCGCTGCTGATATGCCGTTACCAACTTCCTTTGCAATCACTGGCACTGTTAGCTTACTGCATAAATCAGATATTTTATCAAGCAAACCGCGAAAGTTAGTATCGCCTTTAGTTTGAATACACTCTTGTAGAGGGTTAATGTGTAAAATCAGGGCATCAGCTTCTAAGATATCAACTACCCGCAGACATTCATCCAAGCCGTATTTATAGTTAAGTTGCACAGCCCCCAAGTTGGCAAATAGCAGAACATCGGGCGCATACTTGCGGACAGCAAAAGTATCAGCCACTTGGGGTTTTTCTACCGCTACCCGTTGGGAACCAACACCCATTGCAATTTTGTAGTGTTGCGCGACTTGGGCTAAACGTTGATTAATCATTGCGGCTTGTTCTGTTCCGCCAGTCATGGAAGAAATTAACAAAGGTGCGCCAAGGTGTTTCCCCAGGAAAGCTGTACTGATATCAATCTCGTCATGGTTCAGTTCGGGTAAGCAAGAATGGGTGAAACGATAACGTTCCAGTCCATTGGTGATTTGATGAGACTGAACATCTTCCTCTAAACAGATCCGAATGTGATCGGCTTTGCGATTCTGAGTTTGTGCAGAGATGTTGGTAGGGGCGTTCACTGGTGGGTATGACTAAAAGGATTGGGTTGCGATCGCTATTGTTACATTGTCTGCAACCGTATTTTTATAACAAAAATATTTATTTTCCCTATCTTTAGGTTACGTTACGCTATTGATAACATATCCATTCCCTCATTTTATGAGTTAATTAATATGGTTTTACAAACAGAAAAGCGCTACTACACCCCAGAAGAATATTTGGAATTAGAAGAGAAAGCTGAATATAAAAATGAATACAGGGATGGAGAAATTATACAGATGAAAGGGGGGACAACTAACCACAACAAAATTGCACTTAATTTTTGCCGCAAGTTTCCCCTGACAATACAAGGACAAGATTATGAGATTTACATAGGCGATGTGAAATTATCAATACCTCGTCATCGCCTTTATACTTATCCTGATATTATACTCATCAAAGGTAAGCCTATTTATGAGGTAACAGGTACAACAATTATTACGAATCCCTTATTAATTGTTGAAGTCTTATCAAATTCAACTAAAAATTATGACAAAACAGATAAGTTTAAATATTATCGTTCAATTCCTGGTTTTCAAGAATATATTATGATTGACCAGTATAGTTTTGCTGTGGAACAATTTGCAAAGCAAGCAGAAGGGCAATGGATTTTTAAGGAATATGAAAGTGAAGAGGCAGTTTTAGTCTTAGATTCTATCAAATTTCAAATTGCCTTGCGTGATATTTATGAGCGAGTTGATTTTGAGTTGATTGAGGAATAAAGCCCCTTCTTACATCGGAAATGCGGAAAATTCAAATGATTTTAGGACTTACGCACGAGTTACGGAATAACGAACCACAGAGGCACAGAGAAACCAGTGCGTTGGGCGGGTTCCCCGACTTGAAGCAACTGGCGCGGCATAGATAAATCAGAGTTTGAGAGATAATTTGCGTAAGTCCTAGATTTGTTATGCCGCGTTCATTCATGCACTGAAACTACTTCGCGTGACGCTAGGAAACCAAGGACAATTGCCACCAAGATCAATGCTGGAATGTCGCCAAAGAAGTGCCCATATTCCACAGGATCAATCACTGCCTGTACCGCCATGATCAGTGCGTGAACAAAACTCGACCAGACGGTGAACCAGATTAAACTGAGATGCGCTTCTGGTTTTCGAGAAGCCCGTAGTAAAAATACACCGAGCGTCCCATAAATGCCGACGATCATCTGTTCGTATTCGTGTTGACCTGGTTGCCATGACCAGCCCGATGGCCAGATATTCATCAACGGATAGATCAGGAGAAAAGCAATTCCAACAACAATAAGGGCGATTGGCAAGTACCGATGCTGCTCATCCATTACTTCAACCTCACACTATTTTTCCAGGGTAGTTTTTACTAATGGAATGCCTACTTTTAATAGTATTCTCACTAGTGACACTTCAACTTGGGAGTGTTAGGAATCTTGATGTTTTTTGTGGTTTAAACCTAATTCAACACTGAATCGTCTGCAAAGCAATGGGCATCAATCACCCTGAATGATGCCTATTTGTTGCTCATTACGCCGTCTGTGTAGCAGCCGCTTTTGAGTCTGCGGTGGATTTTAACCGGGTGATGGTGGCTCTACGAATGCGATCGCTTTTGCGTACTCCGCCTATCATCTCGTATTCCCGGCTGTCTTTGCCATACTTCAACACTACACCACTGACTAAGCGTTCTGATGTTTCGCGGATAGTCTTTTCAAGGGTTTCTATTTGTTCCTTTGCAGAGTCAATGGCAGTTAGCATCATATTATACTGGTCAATCTGGTTGCGGAGTTGCCCGGTTAACTGGGTTAAATGGTTTAAGCTGATGGAATCACCAAAGTCGAGGCTGGAATTAATCGATTTAAATCCGATTACTTTCTGTTCAGTTTTTTCTAGCACGGTAGAGCTTCTTTTTTGGCGTGGCATCAATGCAGACTTTTTACTAAACTTTATCTCTCTAGAGTGTCTCAATGGGACAGTATAGTGGTTCAGTAAAACTTGCAAAATAAGGTGTTTTTTGTAATAAGATTGGATTGCTGGTTCAGTAATTACACGACAATAGGCTTGTGTTCTGAACAAATAAGCTTGTGTTCTGAACGAATAAGCTCGTGTTCTGAACGAATAAGCTCGTGTTCTGAACGAATAGGCTCGTGTTCTGAATGAATAGGCTCGTGTTCTGAACGAATGGACTTGTGTTCTGAACGAATGGACTTGTGTTCTGAACGAATGGACTTGTGTTCTGAACAAATGGACTTGTGTTCTGAACAAATGGACTTGTTCACTTGATTGCTTTTTAAACCTGAAGAAGCCCACCCTTTGCTAAGGCTACGGTGTACACACAAGTCTTATAAAGTTGTCTAACAGTGTTTTGATCCCCCCTAACCCCCCTTAAAAAGGGGGGAAATTTCTTCAAGTCCCCCTTTTTAAGGGGGATTTAGGGGGATCAGATGATTTGTGTGTACACGGTAGCCTTGTAAAGGGGAGGGAACTAGATTTATTTCCGGCTTCCCCCCTTTCCAAGGGGGGATTGAGGGGGGTAATTCAACTTGTGTGTACACCGAGCAAAGAGGGGCTTGTGATATTATTAATCCTCAGAACGGCGATGTGTGGGTAACAGGCTCTTTTTCTGTTTTTCTTGCAAACTGCTAGCTTGTTTCACAAGTGAGATCGACTCTTTAACCATCCATATTAAAACCTCAATTTGTGAGTCTCCTTGCTGAATGCGGTTCTCAGCATTTACGCCAATTAAAATTGTTTGTATTAATAACAACATCGTAATGGTTTGGCGATAAAGCTTTTGACCTGTGCTTTGGCTTTGCTTGCGCTGAGTTTTCATTTATTTACCTCACCTCAATTTCAAATCGAGGTTAAGGTTGGGATTAATTGACAAGTAAATTTCCCAAGCGTTGATTAAAAGCCGTTTAGAATCTACATAGGGTGCTTGGGAAAGATGTCTGGCTTGGGAAAGCACAGAACTTTTTAGAAAATTTTTTCTTTTCGATGACGGTACTTACATGGAGCGGAAGGGGCGGAATCTTAGCTACGATGCTGGTAGAAAACAAGCAGAAATATTGCTGCGTGCTTTACTGTCATTTGTGGAAAATTCGGAAGAATCAAAAGACTGCAAAGCCGATTGGCAAGCGGGTACTGAGTTATGGGTAACGCATTCTACACTAGAAAGACTGGCAGAACTGACGAAGAGTTATAACAGCAGCTTAGAGCCTGAAGCAATTAGGAATGCGCTCAACTGTCTGATAAGTTTGAAAATTATTGAGGATAAACGCGGACAAACCAATGCCAAAACTAGAACAAACTCAAAAGTTTGGCTTTTTGCGCTCAAGTTTCCCAGCATCGATAAAGAAACAAACCTCAATTGGTTGTTTAAGCAAGGTGGGGAATGGGATAAATGCCGAGAAGCTCAAAAAAACAAGTCTGGTAAAGTATCCAAAATTGCAGAAGAAAAATCTCAGGGTGCTGACTGGCAAGAAATCTGCGGCGCTATGCTGGAAAAGCACAAGCGTCTCACCACAAATGAGTTGCTGTTTGCTGATGATGAGATGAAATTTGAGCTAGAGGCAATTCATGTCCCTTTAGCATTGGTGGAGCGTAACAAACCGAACAAGTGCAGCGAGGATATTTCCCCAGAACAAGGTTCACAACTTTACGAACCGAGTTATGAAGAGAAGCAGCGATTTGAACATGAGGCTTTTTTAGAGCAAGTTATCTGTGATGGTGTTGGTAAAACTCAAGGACACCGCATCGCTTTAATTGGGGAACCAGGTGCGGGAAAAACTACTCAGTTGCAAACTATAGCTTTTTGGATATTAAAGAAGAATCTGGGTTTACCAATTTGGATTTCTTTGGCAGACTTGCAAGGAAAGAGTGTAGAAAATTATCTATTGCAAGATTGGCTGAAGAATGCTTTAGAAGTGGTGCGTGTAACAGAAGAACAGGAAAACACTTTTACAGATTTATTCAAGAATAATCGTGTGTGGTTGTTGTTGGATGCAGCAGATGAAATGTCTTCACTCCAACCATTAACTGAGATTTTCCAGCAGTTGACGGGATGGGTGAAAAATGCGCGGGTTGTGCTAACTTGTCGGGTGAATGTTTGGGAAGCAAACGCAGGCGCTTTAGAAAATTTTGAGACGTATCGGTTACTCAATTTTGAATATCCGCAACAAGTGCAAGAGTTTATTGGGCGTTGGTTTCACAACAAGGATGCAGACAAAGGGGAAAAATTATGGCAGGAATTAGATAAAGCTGAACGTCAGCGCATCCAAGATTTAGTTAAAAATCCTTTGCGGTTAGCGCTGTTGTGTAGCACTTGGCAAGGTTCCGATAAAGGTTTACCGGAAACTAAAGCCGGACTTTATCAGCAGTTTGTGGAAGAGGTTTACAAGTGGAAAGAAAAGCGTTTCCCTACCACCGAACAGCAGCAAGAGGAATTAAACGCTGCGTTGGGACGTTTGGCAAAACGGTCAATTGATCAAGAAACGTCATGGTTTCGGCTACGACATAAGTTTGTGCGTGAGGAATTAGGTGATCCAAAACAGCAAAATTCTTTATTTTGGTTAGCGTTAAAGTTGGGATGGCTAAATGAAGTTGGACTGGCTGCGGAATCAGCAACGAAAGAGAAAGTTTACGCTTTTTACCATCCCACATTTGAGGAATATTTTGCAGCGTTGGCAGTTGATGATTGGCACGAGTTTCTAAATCATGTTCCCGACAACCCCGCACTAGGCGTTTATCGCATTTTTGCCCCGGAGTGGAAAGAGGTGATTTTGCTGTGGTTGGGACGTGAAGATGTGGGGAGCGAGAAGAAAGAAGAGTTTATTCAGGCGTTGGTGGAATTTGATGATGGGTGCGGAGAATACAGAGCTATTGATAGAGTCAGAAGGGGATTTTACGAGTTTCGCGCTTATTTTCTCGCTGCTGCGGGGGTTGATGAGTGGAAAAATTCTGTCAATTCAGATGCTATTGTGGCGGAAATTGTAATATGGGGCTTTAGCGAGTTTAAGGTTGAACAAAACAAGTGGGTAGAATTTCTCACACCAATTCTAGTGGGAGCAATAACAGCACTGCCTCAGACAAATCGCATAAAAGCGATCGCTGTTTTGGTGGAGTTAATCGGCAAACCACAACTGGATTATTCTACCCGAAGGCTAGCGGCATCAATCTTAGGGGAAATTGACCCAGGCAACCAAAAAGCGATTGATGTTTTGGTGGAGTTAATCGGCAAACCAAAACTGGATTATCCTACCCGATGGCAAGCGGCAGAAAGCTTAGGAGAAATTGGCTCTGGCAACCAAAAAGCGATTGATGCTTTGGTGGAGTTAATCAGAAAATCACAACTGGATGATTCTACCCAAAGGCTAGCGATATCTAGCTTAGGGGAAATTGGCTATGGCAACCAAAAAGCGATCGCTGCTTTTGTAGAATTAATCGGCAAATCACAACTGGATAATTCTACCCGATGGCAAGCGGCATTGAGCTTAGGGAAAATTGACCCTGGCAATCAAAAAGCGATTGATGCTTTGGTGGAGTTAATCGGCAATCCCCAACTGGATAATTCTACCCGAAGGCTAGCGGCAGAAAGCTTAGGGGAAATTGGCTCTGGCAACCAAAAAGCGATTGATGCTTTGGTGGAGTTAATCGGTAAACCACAACTGAATGATGATATCCGATGGCAAGTGGCAGAAAGCTTAAAGGAAATTGGCTCTGGCAACCAAAAAGCGATTGATGCTTTGGTGGAGTTAATCAGGAAACCACAACTGGATGATGATACCCGATGGCAAGCGGCATTGAGCTTAGGGAAAATTGACCCTGGCAATCAAAAAGCGATTGATGCTTTGGTGGAGTTAATCGGCAATCCCCAACTGGATAATTCTACCCGAAGGCTAGCGGCAGAAAGCTTAGGGGAAATTGGCTCTGGCAACCAAAAAGCGATTGATGCTTTGGTGGAGTTAATCGGTAAACCACAACTGAATGATGATATCCGATGGCAAGTGGCAGAAAGCTTAAAGGAAATTGGCTCTGGCAACCAAAAAGCGATTGATGCTTTGGTGGAGTTAATCAGAAAACCACAACTGGATGATGATACCCGATGGCAAGCGGCATTGAGCTTAGGGGAAATTGAACCAGGCAACCAAAAAGCGATTGATGCTTTGGTGGAGTTAATCGGTAAACCACAAATAGATGATTTTACCCGATGGCAAGCGACATCTAACTTAGGGAAAATTGGCTCTGGCAACCAAAAAGCGATTGATGCTTTGGTGGAGTTAATCGGCAAACCACAGATGGATGATGATATCCGATGGCGAGCGGCATCTAACTTAGGGAAAATTGGCTCTGGCAACCAAAAAGCAATTGATGCTTTGGTGAAGTTAATTGGCAAACCACAACTGGATGATTCTATCCAAAGGCTAGGGGCATTGAGCTTAGGGAAGATTGACTCTGGCAACCAAAAAGCGATCACTGCTTTGGTAGGGTTAATCGGCAAACCACAACTGGATGATGATACCCTATGGCAAGTGGCAGAAGGCTTAAAGGAAATTATGTTAGAGGAACAGATGCCGAGTGTTGTCACCGTGTTGAAAGATTACTTATCACCTGAAACTTACAAAAATGATTTTGAGCGATTTGATATTTGCTACGAAGTTATCTGGAAGTGTGCCCAAAGTATGCCCTACCCCGCTTTTTATCAAGCTTGGCATCAACAAGAGAAAGTGAAAGATGGAGAGTAGGAAAGAAAAATACTTCCTCCAGCCAAAACATAAGCGAAATGTGGAAGCAGCAATCCCTTGTAAAGACGCGATTCATCGCATCTCGTAAGCGTCTCGTAAATCTATCGCGTCCGATCTTTCCGCAATCCAGGGAATGCGTCGCACCTAATAAAACAGATATTGCGATCAGAATGGGAATGCGTAGGCGTAGCCTGCCGCAGGCATCGTTTTTGCGTACTCCACCTGTCATTTCATATTCCCGGCTGTCTTTGCCATATTTCAATGCTACACCACTGACTAAGCGTTCTGAGGTTTCCCGAATGGTCTTTATCATATAAGCAATCACATCCAAACCAAATTTGTTTTGTGGTAGAGCTAGGGAGCCTTCTTGCTCTGGTCGATATGCTTTTTGTACCGCAGACATGACTTATTTTGACATCGACGAATTTTTAGCTGTAGTTCTACTACCCCATAAAACGTTCTTATGTGTCGAGGATTATTATATTCATTCCACATTGCTTTCCCGCACGAAGGGCACTTTTTTTGAACACAATCGAGTACTTCAAACGATGTTACCTCTGGTTTTAGACAATTTCATGCCAAGTTTTTGCACCTTATTTCGCTACAAGGTCAAGATTACAGGATTTCCACTCTTCTCTAGTAAATTTTGCCACGCTAGGTTTTGTTTTAGTGTCATCTTGGTGTCGCTTTGTGAAAACGAAACTTGCCGTAGGCATTGCAATGCACCGAATTCGCCGCTCGATTTCATGAAAGTCAATCAAAGCCAGTTTTGCAATGACTCAAACCGAGCAAACTCAGACTCTAGCTGCCATTGAATCCGCGCGCGATCGCTCTTGTGCAAAAAAGCACTGCACACTTGAGAAACAGAGGTTTCACCAGGGGTATCGCTTGCACAAGCTGAAACCATTGTCTTAAACTCAGGCGACTTCCAGAGACTATTTCCCGGAGCGAAACTATATTCTAAGCTGTTGCGAGCCAGTCGCTTGAGGTCTTTATATCCCAGTCCATATCTCGTTGCTGCTAACAAATACTCATGACTTAAATCGATGCGGGAAATGCCTTCATCATCGGAAGCAAGGGTCATTGGTACTCCAGCCTTCCAATACTCCCTAAAAGGATGTTGATCTCCTTGGACATTTAAAATAACCTCATTACTGGTCAGACAGATTTCAACCAACACGCCAAGTCGCCGCATTTGCTCCATCAACTCGAAGGGACGCTCCTCAAAAAGAATACCCACGCCATGTCCAATGCGAGATGCCTGTGCCACTTCTACAGCTTGCCGAATATGAAAACGTAAATCCTCGGTCGGAACCAAACCCAGGGTTAACTCTCCGGCATGGAGCGCGACCTTGACATTGGGATATTGGCGTTTGAAAAATTGCAGCATTTGCATTTGCAGGGTGTAGTCGCGCAGTGCAATCGGGTTGTCTTCTGGGGCGACAAGATTAATGCCAACGACCCGCTCTTCCGATGAATCTAGTGCAAAGGCATAAGCTAACTGAGCAAACACTTCAACGGGCGACTTTGTTCTTGTCGTTTGCTGTAAATAGCTCACTTTCACAGCACATCCAGGCTGTGCTGATGCAGTGCCGCAACCAAGTGTTTTCGAGACTTCGCGCTCCAACTGTGTAAATTGCTGCTTGCCGAGTGTCACTAGCTTGGTTAATCCTCGTTTGAGCAATTGACGGTGCATCAGAGCAAAATCTTTATTCCAACCAACTTCACGCCCTAGCTGTCGAACCTCACTGCCCTGAACAGTAAGCATTAACTCTAGATAGGTAATATGCTGCGAAGCTGCCCGATTTGCTACTGACGCGACCATATCATCCCGACGGCTCGTAGAGTCTGATATTGCCCCAAAACCACTAAAAGCGTCAAAAAATTGGTCATGTCCAGATTTTCCAGCAAATTGGAGGTTACGAGTAGACCAACGATTTATTAGGGAATCATAAACAGATGTTCGATTTAACAATTCTGAGGCTGGAAAATAACTAATGTCCTGACCGCAAGCTTTAGGCTCAACTAATGTCCCTGCCTTTGGATTCACACAATACCCATCGGTGGCAGCCCACTCCAGATAGTGTTCTGCGTACACAGCCCCGCTTAGATGACTGTGGATATCTCCTCCCTTTGGCATTCGCTGTACAAATGCTCGTAAAGCGGCTGGCTGGGCGCGATGGGCCTCAAACCAACTAGCAGCTTCAGCTTCACTCCGAGTCGAGGACTGCTGCGAGTCAGATGGGACTTGGGCTACTACACTGAAAATCAAACAGCTAGAACTCGTTAATACTCCTAAAAACAAATATAAGGGCGCTCGTCTATGCATATAGATTTATTTTTTTATCAAACATGACCATAATTATCTGCTGAAATTGCCGCATCATTGTAGCGTTTATTTGCAGTAATAAGCATTGAAACACCGATAGATGATTTCGAGGAGTGATTCCCTCTGAACCGACAAGTCCTGCTTGAAAATAAACAACCAGCTTTCGGAGATATTTTTTTTTGCAGAGATAAAACTGCTGTAGCCCAAAGACACTGAAAAATGCGGGTCTACGAAATTATCGACAAGCAACTCTTAAGGAGTTGTCTATCTGTTATTATCAGTTCTGTTCGAGTCAGACAGAAATTATTCTCGGAGATAAACAATGGGCAAGAAATATGATGTTTATGGTGTCGGTAATGCCTTAGTAGATATAGAATACGAAATATCTCCAGAGTTACTACAAGAGTTAAAGATTGATAAAGGTGTAATGACACTCCTAGATGAAGATAGTCAAAATCATATTTTGGAAAATCTCAAAAATCTTCATTGCCATAAGAGTTGTGGAGGGTCAGCAGCGAACACAATAGTGGCAATTAGTCAACTAGGAGGAAAAGCTTTTTATTCCTGTAAAGTGGCTAATGATGAATTTGGAGACTTTTACATCGAAGATTTACTCAATTCTCAGGTAGATACCAACTTAAAAAATGGCGATCGCCAATCAGGAATTACAGGCAAATGTTTGGTGTTAGTAACTCCTGATGCAGATCGCACCATGAATACATTTTTGGGAATTACTGAAAAATTTTCTACACAAGAACTAGTATCATCAGCGCTTGCTGATTCAGAATACATATATATAGAAGGGTATTTAGTGACTTCTCCCACAGCAAAAGAAGCAGCTATAAAGGCTAGAGAAATAGCTGAAAAAGCAGGTGTAAAAACTGCTATCTCCTTATCTGATTACAACATGGTGAAATTTTTTAAAGATGGGTTATTAGATATCATTGGGTCTGGTTTAGATTTGATTTTTGCTAATGAAAGTGAAGCATTAGAACTAGCAGATACACAAGATTTTCAAGTAGCTGTAGACAAACTAAAAACCCTGAGTAAAAAATTTGCCATTACTCGCGGTGCTAAGGGTTCAGTAGTATTTGATGGTCAGAAATTAATCGAAATCACTGCACCTCAAGTAAAAGCTGTAGATACAGTAGGAGCAGGAGATATGTATGCAGGAGCTTTCCTCTATGGAATTACCCAAGGTATGAGCTATGAAGAAGCCGGAAAATTAGCATCGGCCGCAGCTTCTAAGATTGTTACATCCTATGGGCCAAGATTAAAAACTGAGGAATTAAAGGCATTAGTTACTACTTAGAGGGTGTTTGAAAAGTATTGGTGTTGCTAGATTCGTATGATGGATGATGATACCATGCTAGAAGGAGCGGTGGAAGCCGCAGTCTTTCTTCAAGAGAGCAGCTAAATTTCTTTGCCCTAACTTAGAGCGATTGTCCAAGGTTTTTCAGATCATGGAAAACCATAAGGAGAAATCCAAATGAACTACGACATCAAAGAAAAAACCATTTTGGTTACGGGCGCAAATCGCGGCATCGGCAAGGCGATAGTTGAGTCGTTTATTGAACACGGAGCCGCCAAAGTCTATGCGGCTGTTCGTCAGCTCAACAGTGTCTCCTCATTGGTTGAACAATACGGCGATCAGGTAGTACCAATTCAGGTTGATTTAGGTGATCCCCAATCTATTGTTGCTGCTGCTCAAACTGCCCCAGATGTGCAAATAGTTGTCAATAATGCAGGAGTTTTTCAAGCTGGAACTCCCTTAGCTGAGAATGCAATCGCCGCTCTCGAATTTCAGATGAAGATCAATGTATATGGATTGATCTACATGGCTCAGGCATTTGCCCCGGTACTCAAAGCCAATGGAGGTGGTGTCTTTGCCCAAATCAATTCTGTTGCTTCGCTCAAAGGTTTCCCCGACTCTGCTACTTACTGTGCCTCGAAAGCTGCGGCCTATTCAATCACCCAGACATTACGAGAACTATTGAGTGAGCAGGGCACGCTTGTGCTAAGTGTTCACCCTGGCCCAATTGCCACGGATATGGGCGATACGGCAGGAATGAGTGAGGTTGCACAGCCACCTGCACTTGTGGCAGACGGGATAATAAAAGCTCTCAAAGCTGGGGATTTTCACGTCTTCCCTGACTTGATAGCTAAACAAATGGGCGATGCTTATAAGAGTTTTGCGGAAAATGTCGTTGAGGTGTCATCAAGTTAACTACATTGCAGGGTAATGCTCTAGACAAGGGTATCTAGGTATTAAACAGCAAGCCCAAACTCTTCTCAATTGATGAAGAAACAAATCACAGTATCATGGATCAAATCCATTAAAAAGAGGAAATCACAATACTGAATTTATAGTAGTGATATGGCGCGAATCTTATACTATGCACCGCGTTCACCTTACGCTCGTAAAGTGAGAATTGTCCTAGCAGAGAAGCAACTAGCTTACGAACCCAAAGAAACAGACATTAACAATAAACCTCCAGAATTTCTGAGTTTATCTCCCATTGGGAAAGTTCCGGTATTGGTGGATGAAAATGGTCTCGTTTTTTGGGATTCAACGCTGATTGTGGAGTATCTAGACGAAACTTATCCTCAGCCGAGTTTTTATCCAGGCGATCGCATTGAGCGTTTGTGCTGTCGTCAGGGGGAAGAGTTAGCAGACAGTTTGATAGATAATGTTGTGGGATTGTGGTACGAAACCCGTAAAGGGAATCAAGCTGATTTTGACACCCAAGTTAAGTATCAGTCCAGCATTCATCGCGTTTTAGGTGTTTTTGAGCAAAAGTTGACTAACTCAGCCTACCTATTCAATGAAACTCTGAGTGCTGTTGATGTGGCAGCTATATCAGGGTTGGGTTACTACAGCCTTAGATTTGGCAATAATTGGCAGCAAGAGTATCCTAAATTGAGGCAATGGTTTGAAGTATTGCATCAACGTCAATCGGTTTACTCTACCATGCCAAAAGCATAAAGCAATTTAGCTGACTTTAATAACTTGAGTTTTTGGAAGACACCGTAGCTATTATATTCACCTATTCATCCCACTTCACCAGCACCCGATCCCTGCGGGACGCTACGCGTAGCTTGTTTCCCCAAAGGGTTTGCATTTAGGACAGGGGGGAGGAACAGTCGTGTTGAGTCCAAAAATTGGGATAATTTATTTTTTGCAATTCCCTAACTTTGAGTCTGAGTCAGAATCGGTAAGGTAATCACAAATTCTGTTCCTTGGCCTGGGGTAGAATTCACATCCAAAGTTCCACCATGTTTTTCTACAACGATAGACTGAGCGATCGCTAATCCTAACCCTGTTCCTTTACCAACACCTTTAGTGGTAAATAAGTGGTCAAATACCTTTTGTTTGACTGATTCACTCATGCCTTGACCATTATCAGCAATCTTCACCTCAATGTGTTTATCTGTCAATGAGGTGGTAATCATAATCCGATTATGATTGGCTTTAATTTCCCCAAAACTCCGGTCTGTATTTGATTCATCCAAGGCATCAATAGCATTCGCCAGGATATTCATAAATACCTGATTTAATTGACCAGGGAAACACTCTACTTGAGGTAAATTATCGTAGTTTGTAATAACTTCAATGGCGGGACGTTGTTCATTTGCTTTCAAACGATGCTTGAGAATGAGAATGGTACTATCAATGCCTTGGTGGATATTGAAAGGTACTTTGTAGTCTTGATCGGCACGGGAGAAAGTGCGGAGACTGGTACTGATATTTTTCAGCCTGTCACACGCTATCATCATCGAATCAATCATCTTGGGCAAATCTTCTAAGCTATATTCCAAGTC
>NZ_JACKZS010000560.1 GCF_014222285.1 Nostoc sp. UCD121 | reverse complement strand
TAGAACAGCTGCCGATTGAGAAGTTCCACGGCATTGGAGAGGTTACGGCAGCGAAAATGCACTCGCTCGGCATTCATACTGGCGCAGACTTAAAGGAGCGTTCGTCTCTGACGTTGCCGCAGGCATCGCTGACTGAGCTAACACACCACTTTGGGAAAGCTGGTCATTATTACTACAAAATTGCCAGGGCAGAAGATGACCGCCCAGTTGAAGCAAATCGAGTTCGCAAGTCCATTGGTGCAGAAACCTCATTTGCACAGGACTTAAGTGATATCAGCCAGATGTTACAAGAACTCGAACAGATTGCC
>NZ_JACKZS010000128.1 GCF_014222285.1 Nostoc sp. UCD121 | reverse complement strand
AATATACTCTGCATGATATTCACAATCAATATTAAAAACAATCATGTTATTTCCTTTATGATCTATCTATCTATATTTAGAGTAATTAATTATTGGGCTAACCTTTTAATATAGCAATCATAATTTGCTTGTTAGTCTTATCTTTAATCTCTTTTGAACATACTCTAATTTTAGGTAATTACTTCGTTAAAGGAGAAGCATCTTGCTGTCTCTACGTGCTATCGATTTTTCACCAGGATAGTGAAAAAATCTCAGCAACCTCTTAAACAATAAGCATAAACTCAATTTTGAGCTTATTTTCTAACATTATGGCTAAAATTATCTATTTTTCCTGAAAATCTTGTTTAGCAAGGATTATAGTTTTTTTGTTCTAGGGTGCTGAGACGGTGAGAATCTGTAGTATTTGCTTTTAATTATGCGGCTAGTTCGTCAAAAAACCATTTTTTTAAGTGAAATAGGATTGCCATAGCAACCATAAATGAGTCGAAAAAATCTCATATTACTCTCTCTGTATTTTCTGCCCTCTGCGGTTAAATGATTTTTATAAATGATTTAGGGCTGCTATATAGCATCTCGAATTATCAATTAGCCACCTAGAAATAACTGTTGTGAGGATTATCAGTTTTTCCATAGCTTTGCATTGAGATTTTATTATTATCAGTGCTACTTTATCTACCTCAAATCCCACATTTTTTTGATCAATTGTATACATAGGATAAAAGAAAATGAATACTCAAAACACTCAAGTAGATAAAACGGTTGTTTCTTTAATCGAATTTAACTGTCAAAAGTATCATGATGAGCTAGCAGTAATTCTAGACAATCAACAGTTGACTTACGGAGAATTACAACAAAGGGCAGAACAGTTATCTCAGTATTTAATAGCACAGGGTTTCCTAAAACCTAATAGTTTCGTTGGACTGTGTATAGAACCTTCTTTTGAAATGGTTATTGCTATCTATGCCATTTTGAAAGCAGGTGCAGCTTTTGTTCCCCTTGACCCAGATTTACCCCGCCAGCGACTTAGTTACATGATTGCGGATGCTAAATTAACCACGATTCTGACACAGCAAAAGTTTGCTTTTGATATTGAGCCAGCGATGCGTCAGAGTGGTTTGAATGGGCAAATGTATTTTTTAGACACTCCTACTGTCTGGCAAGCATCAACCATATCCTCTGCATTACCTTCAATAGTAGAGCCTGAGCAGCTAGCTTATATTATTTATACTTCTGGCTCAACAGGTATACCTAAAGGAGTAATGCTTAAACATCGAGGTTTACTAAATCTTGCTCAGGCTAGCTGTAATACTTTTAATATCAAACCAGGCTTGCGTTTACTTCAGTTTGCCTCCATCAGCTTTGATGCAGCAGTGTGGGAATTAGTCACAGCATTATGTAGTGGGGCAACTTTAGTACTGGGTGCAAGAGAGCAAATGCTTCCTGGGCAACTATTGGCAAACTTTATAGCTAGACAGCAGGTGCAATGGGTTATGTTACCCCCTTCTGTACTCGCAAAGCTCACACCTTTCTGTGACCAGTTGCCTGATTTACAAATGGTGGTGGTAGGTGGTGAAGCTTGTCCCATATCACTTGCCAAAGCATGGGTTTCACCCCATATTCGCTTTTTCAATGCCTATGGGCCAACAGAAATAACAGTTTGTTGCACAATTTACGAGTTTAAGCAACAGGATATCAGTCTGCCTATTGGTTATGCACTACCAAATGTAGAACTCTACGTTTTGGATGAAGAACTTAAGCTTTGTAATCGTGGTGAGAAGGGCGAGTTATATGTAGGTGGTATCGGGGTAGGCAAAGGCTATTTAGATAAACCTGAGATTACAAGTACTCGTTTTCTAGACAACCCTTTTGGTTCGGGCAAAATATATAAAACTGGTGACATAGTTTACGAAGATCAGCATGAACCTGGGCTATTACACTATGCTGGCAGATCCGACCATCAGGTAAAAATTCGGGGCAAGCGTATAGAACTAGAAGCAATCGAAATGATACTTGCCCAGCATCCTGGGGTACAAACGAACGTAGTCAAAGCAACTAGAACTGCACGAATAGAAAATAGCGATATGCCAGAAAATTATGGCGTATCCATGCTTGTTGCGTATATTATTCCTAAACTCGGACAGTTTCTAACAGAAAAGCACCTACAACGTTTTGCCGCCGAACAACTACCAGATTACATGGTGCCTACGCGTTTTGTCTTTATGGATGAATTGCCTTTGTTACCTAATCGCAGTAAATTAGACCGAAATGCTTTACCAGAACTGCCAGAAACCCCATCTTTCCTGACTAATACGATGGATAGCTCTCTCAAAATAGCGGTAGTTTTTGATGAAGCTTTAGAGTTACCTACCGGAACTTGCAAACCTCACACGAATTTCTTTGAGGTAGGTGGTAGCTCACTTTGCATCGCTCATGTGTTGTATGCACTTGCTCGCGATTTTGGTGTTACTCTTCCTTCTCGCTTAATTTATGAATATCCTACACCATCGGGTTTAGCACAATTGTTAGAACAGTTTCAACTCAAAAGCGAAAGTGCAGCTAATGATAGATATATTGACTTACAAGCAGAAGCCAGACTTTCTCCAGATTTGAATACATCTATTTGGCAACAACCACCACAAGTTAAATATGACTGTGCATTAATTACAGGTACAACAGGTTTTCTAGGGGCACATTTGCTTTATGAACTGCTCATAAAAGGCAGCTATCGCAAAATTTATTGCTTGGTACGAGCAGAAAGTGATGCAGATGCAATGGCAAGGCTGCGTGCAACCTTTATTCAATATCAGCTACCAACAACAAAATTGGCGCAAGTACATGTAATCGCTGGCGACATTCAGCAACCACAGTTGAAACTACCAACGATGTTATTTGACAAACTGGGTGAGGAAATTGATCAAATTTATCATGTAGCTGCTGACACTAATTACATCAAACCTTATTCGCTAATTAAAAAATCCAATGTAGATGGGACTGCGAATATTCTTACTTTAGCAGCACATCGTCGTCACAAAACTCTACATTACATATCTACTCTAGCTGTTTATGGCTCATTAACCTCATTGCTAGGTATTAATGAAGTTACAGAGGACTTTGACATTGATCTGTGCGAAGTGATTATGCCTGTAGAGTATGGATATGTACGGTCAAAATGGGTTGCAGAACGTATGTTGCAATCAGCTCAACAAAAAGGCTTGGCAGTTTCTATTTACCGTCCTGGTTTTATTTCTGGACATAGACAAACTAAAGTCGCTAACCTCAATGATATGTTCCACCGCTTTGTCAGCGGTTGTATTCAGATGGGTATTTATCCAGATTTTCCGGAAAAACGTTGGGTTCCAGTACCTGTGGACTATGCTGCTGCTGTCATTGCTCATCTTTCTTTGGATGCCAAATACACAGGTGATAAATACAACATCTTGATACCTCCTGAGCAGGAATTAAGCCATCTAGAAATATTTGAGTTTATTCAGGAGTTGGGCTATCCCATACAAAAGATTTCACCAAAAAACTGGCTGAATGCGCTTTCTACTATGTCGTCTGTTAATCCCTTGTATCCACTAATCTCATTCTTCCAAGAGAAAGTATATCAAGACCGTAGCACTATTTTAGAGGTACACCATCGTACTCCCAAATTCAAAACAGAGAATGTCCTTCAGGCTATCAAGGGTACTGATATTGAGTGCCCAAGAATAGATAAGGATTTAATTAGACAATACTTACCCAAATTTGATAAACATTTCTCTACCAGAAAACTTCAGAATGTAACAGCCCCTAATTATTAGTGAAAAACCATATTCCCGATTTTTATAAGAAGTCGGGAATATGGATATTTAAATTTTTACAAATAAAATATGATTCCTGTAGTATCAAAATTATGCCTCAGTCAAAAACATAATTAGCCTATTCTTTTGTTATTAACAACAATTATCTAAAACGCTTATTTTGCCGAAAAAATTTGCTGATATTTGAAAACAGCAATGCCTGCGACAAGCTGCAAAGAGCATTTACGCGCACTCGAAACCATTCACAAAGATATCTGTAATTACATAACTTATATTGGGAAGTAGCGCAAGACCTTGCACACGTAATTTGATTAGAGAATAAGGCTAGTTTTTTACCTATTGTATACTTAGCTTATGGCAGGCTCTTTACTATTGCATAAGTTTTTGTTTTTGACAATAATGAAAAGTTTACTGTGTCTTCTAATAAAAATATCTATTTGATAAAACAATAGCAAAATTGGGAATCATAAATATACATAATTTTGTGTTTACTAAGAAGGGTAATGGCAATGCTCACATCTAGCTCAATTTCAATTTCAGGGTATGACCTCAACGAAATGCTCCATGAGGGAGATGATACTATTATTTATCGAGCTATATCACAATTAGACAAACAACCTGTAATTCTGAAAATCCTTAAAGCAGATTATCCCTCCATAGATGCGATTGCTTGTCTAAAGCATGAATACAAAATTACAGAAAACTTGGATTTAGAAGGTGTTGTCAAAGTATTAAGATTAGAAACTCACGAAAATCGTTTAGCGATCGTATTTGAAGACTTTAATGGATACTCCCTTAAACAACTACTGATTACAGGCAAACAAGAGTTAAAAAGTTTTATTAAGATTGCAATTCAACTGGCACAAGCCTTAGTATCTGTACACACTTGCCAGATCATTCATAAAGATATTAAACCTGCCAACATTATCATCAATCCAGAAACTGGGGTTGTAAAGCTTACCGACTTTAGTATTGCCTCACGCCTCGATAAAGAAACAACGCAACTAGCTAACCCTAACCAACTAGAAGGTACCTTAGTTTATATATCACCGGAACAAACCGGAAGAATGAACCGTACTCTTGACTATCGGAGTGACTTTTATTCTCTTGGAGTTACCTTCTATGAAATACTTACCGGACAATTACCTTTTCAAAGTTATGACCCATTAGAGTTAGTTTACTGTCATATTGCTAAACAACCTACAGAGATTGAAACATTAAACCCAGAAATACCGACTGCCATTTCGTCTATTGTCAATAAACTGATGGCGAAAAATGCTGAAGACCGCTACCAAACTGCTAAAGGACTCTTGGCAGATTTGGAAATCTGTCAAGAGCAGTTAGAAACAACAGGTGAAATCACTGATTTCATACCTGGTCGTTTAGATGTTTTGAGTCAGTTGCTCATCCCTCAAAAGCTTTATGGCAGAGAAACTCAAGTTAACTCACTCTTAGAGGCTTTTGAGCGAGTCAGCCAAGGAAGCCGTGAACTTATATTAGTTTCTGGCTATTCAGGAATTGGTAAATCCTCTGTAGTTAATGAAGTTAATAAACCTATCACTCGCGCCAAAGGCTTTTTTATTAGTGGTAAATTTGACCAATTCCAACGCAATATTCCCTATGCATCACTGATTCAAGCTTTGAGTTCATTAATGCGGCAGCTGCTTACAGAAAATGCAACTAAACTTGAAACATGGCGTAGTAAAATCTTAGCCGCCGTTAAATCACATGGACAAGTCATCATTGATGTAATTCCTGAAGTTGAATTAATTATAGGTAAACAACCAGAAGTAGTTAAGCTGAGTGCGGT
Source organism: Nostoc sp. UCD121 (assembly GCF_014222285.1). Taxonomy (GTDB): domain Bacteria; phylum Cyanobacteriota; class Cyanobacteriia; order Cyanobacteriales; family Nostocaceae; genus Nostoc. The sequence continues at coordinate 17,140 of NZ_JACKZS010000128.1, read as the reverse complement.
AGAATCAGAAAATCGCTTCAATCGTGTTTTTAGTCAGTTTATCCAGGTCTTCGCCAAAAAAAAACACCCCTTAGTTATCTTTTTGGATGACTTGCAATGGGCAGATTCAGCTACTTTAAAGTTAATAAAATTGCTAATTAGTGACAAAAATACCAAATATTTACTCTTGATAGGAGCCTATCGAGATAATGAAGTTAGCATCACACATCCCTTAATGGCAATAATAGAAGAAATCACTCAAGATGGCACTGTTGTTAACAATATCATTTTGCAAGCTCTTTCTTTGGAAGACTTTAATAGCTTAATCGCTGATACATTACATCAAAATCCAGAACCGATAAAATCATTAGTAGACTTACTCTACAATAAAACAGGAGGAAATCCATTTTTCTTAACACAGATATTACTAGTACTTTATCAAGAGAATTTATTTAAGTTCAACTTTGAAATTGCTTTATGGCAGTGGGATATAGAAAAAATCCAAGCGATTGGTATTACTGATAAGAGTATAGTAGAACTGATTGCCAGCAGAATTATAAACCTTTCACCAGCCACACAAGAAATGTTAAAACTAGCAGCTTGTGTTGGCAATAGATTTTCTCTAGATATACTGTCTATTGTGAGTGCAAAATCCATTACAAGTACAGCAAGGGAACTTTATTCTGCATTGCAATGTGGGTTAATTTTGCCTTTGAGTGATACTTATCGTATTCCCTTAGCTTTTGAACAGGAAGAATCTATTAAACTAAGTTTTGATTCTAAACAGATTAGTTATAAATTTTTACACGATCGCATTCAGCAAGCTGCTTATTCATTGATTCCAGAAAATAGTAAACAAGGAACTCATCTAAAAATAGGTCAGTTATTACTCCAACAGACACCTACTGAATCGTTAGCAGAAAATATTTTAGATATTGTCAACCAACTTAATGTAGGTTTGGACTTACTGACTCAACAATCTGAAAAATATGAGTTGGCAAAACTTAATCTTCTAGCTGGTAAAAAAGCCAAAGCAGCCACTGCTTACGAGTCTTCTGGTAGGTATTTAAATATAGGCTTAGAACTGTTAACAGTAGATAGTTGGAATCAATTTTATGATCTAACATTAAATTTGTATATTGAGGCTACAGAAGCAGAGTATTTAAATGGTCATTTTGAAAATGCTCATAAATTAGTAGATATTGCACTGAGTCAAGCAAATAGTATCTTAGATAAGGTTAAGTTACACGAAATAAAAATGCTAACTTACATGGCACATAATCAGATGCCAGAAGTCCTAGAAATTGGTGTAAAAGCTCTCAAAGAGCTAGGAGTAATACTACCAAAAAAACCTACGAAATTAAATGTTTTGTCAGCTTTAATTCAGACAAAACTAACATTAATAGGTAAACCAATAGAAGACTTAGCTTTGTTACCTGAAATGTCTGACCCCTATAAACTAGCAGCTATGCAAATCTTATTGCAAATTGTTCCGGCTGCTAGCCAGGCAGGATCTTTTCTTTTTGTACTAGCTGTATTTGCTATGGTAAGGTTATCTGTAAAATACGGTAAATCAGCTGTTTCGGCTTATGCTTATGCAGCTTATGGTACTATTTTATCTGATAAATTTAACCAAGTTGAAACAGGATACAGCTTAGGAAAGCTAGCAATAGAGTTACTTTCAAATACGAATACTAACTCGCTAAAAGCCACAGTTTACTTTGTACATAATGGCACAATTAGGTTTTATAAAGAGCATATTAAAGACACAATAGCACCGCTTTTAGAAGGGATGCAGAGTGGATTAGAATTAGGAAATATAGAAAATGCTGGTTATTGTGCTGTAATTGCAGGGTATCATTCTTTGCTTTCTGGGGAAAACTTGGAATTGGTAGACAAAAAAATATTGAGCTATGTAGATTTGATGCAGAAGTTAAGGCTTGAATCTCTAGCAGCAGCTACAAGTGTTTTTAGACAGGTAACTTTAAACTTACAGGCAAAGTCATTGATGAAAACTGCTTTAGTTGGCGAAGCATTTGATGAAATAACAATGGCATCTGAAGTAACTAAGAATTACTCTTTTAAAGGTTTTTACTATGGTTCTAAAACTATATTATGTTATTTATTTGAAGAATATGAACTAGCAATTGAAAATGCAATTATCGCTGAAGAAACTCATACCGATAACGTTGGATTGTTAATTTATACGGTTAATAATTTTTATTATTCTTTGGCTTTAATCTCATTTTCTGAACAAGCTTTATCTTTGAAGAAAAAGCAATACTTAAAACAGGTAGCAGCGAATCAGCAGCAAATGAAAAAATGGGCGAAACAAGCACCATGTAACTTCCAGCACAAATATGAACTAGTGGAAGCAGAGAAAGCAAGAGTATTGGGTAAATTACAAGTGGCAATAGATTTATATGACTGTGCTATTGCTGGTGCTAAAAAAAATGGTTATATCCAAGAAGAGGCTTTAGGAAATGAACTAGCAGCAAAGTTTTACATGGGTTTGGGTAAAGAAAAAATTGCTAAAACGTATATGACTGAAGCTTACTATGGTTATATCCATTGGGGAGCTATAGCGAAAGTACAAGACTTGGATGAACGCTATAATAATTTGATAATTCGTACTCAAAATGTTAAACAGTTAGAAATAGATGTAACTAGAACTATTGCTACAACAAAAATAAATTACTCACAAACCACAAGTAACAGCAATGGTGTTTTGGATTTAGCTACAGTAATAAAGGCTTCACAAGCAATTAGCAGCGAGATAGTTTTAGATAAACTGCTAGATGCTCTTCTAAATATAATTCTCGAAAACGCTGCTGCCCAAAAGGGTTGTCTGATTTTAGCCAAAGATAATGAATTGTTTATAGAAGCAATCACTACTACAGCAAATTCCTCTATTATTCTGCAATCAACTCCAATTCAAGAAAGCCAAGATATCCCTATTTCTATAGTTCAATATGTTGCTAGAACCCAAGAAAATTTGGTGATAAATGATGTAATATCTCAGAGTCTTTATCAATCAGATGTTTATATCAAATATCATCAGCCCAAATCAATATTGTGCAGTCCTATTTTCTATCAGGGTAAATTTATTGGACTTTTGTACTTAGAAAATAAACTGATTGCAGGCGCATTTACCTCAGAACGTGTCAATATATTGAATTTAATCACATCCCAAGCTGCTATTTCTTTAGAGAATTCTCGACTTTATCAGCAAGCTCAAGACTATGCTAAACAATTAGAATTTTCTCTATCTGAACTCAAGCAAATGCAATTGCATCTTGTGCAGAGTGAAAAAATGTCTACTTTAGGTAATTTAGTATCAGGGATAGCACATGAAATTAACAATCCTATTGGTTTTATTATTGGTAACTTAAAACCTGCAAGTGAATATGTAAAAGACTTGTTAAAGTTAATTAGCTTGTATCAACATTACTATCCTCAACCTGTAGTAGAAATTACAGAAACAGTTGAAGAAGTAGACTTGGAGTATGTGCGTGAAGATTTGCCTAAACTAATCGCTTCGATGCAAGAAGGGATAAACCGTATTTATGATGTCAGCATAAGTTTGCGTACTTTTTCTAGAGGAGATACCCAAACAACAATTCCTTGTAATCTCTATGAAGTTATCGAAAGTACAATTTTGATTCTCAAACACCGTCTGAAAGCCTCACATACTCGTCCGGCGATTGAAGTAGTGAAAAATTATGATGACATCCCGTTAGTCCGGTGTTTTCCTGGCCAACTTAGTCAGGTATTTATGAACCTGCTTGCTAATGCTATTGATGCTTTGGAAGAGTCAAATATAGGGCGCAATATAGATGAGATTAAACTAAATCCTAGTCGAATTACTATAAGTACCAAACTAAACGAAGACCAGAAGAGTGTGTTGATCCGAATTAAAGATAATGGGGTAGGAATGAACCCAGAAGTTAAGCAGAAAATTTTTGATCACTTATTTACTACCAAACCTGTTGGTAAAGGAACAGGTTTAGGATTAGCGATCGCACTTCAAATTATCATTGAAAAACATGGTGGCAGCATTGAGGTAAATTCCGCACTTGGGCAAGGAACAGAGTTTGTAATCCAGTTGCCAATATAGGATGACCACTGGAGTCCGGCCAGAGGGTTCAGTATTATGCTTTAAATACCGAGGGTTCAGGCATTTCTTCTCTCCCTTTCCTTTACATCAACCCCATCTCTTGCAACCCCTGGCGTAGTCTCTTCGCCTCTTCGGGATTATATCTTTCATGAAGGGCGATCGCTTTTCTAAAAGCTGTTAAACTCTCTTGATGATTGCCAACTTTGAGCAACACTACCCCTAAATTTTGATACGCTTCGGCATAGTTGGGATTTAAGGTGATTGCATGTTGATAATATACGATCGCATCTGTAAATAAACCCAAAGCCTTAAATGTCATCGCCAAATTATAATGTCCAAAAACAAAATTAGGATCAATTTTCAAAGTTGTAGCGTAAGCTGTTTTCGCACCGTTGAAATCTCCTGCTGCTTTGAGTAAGTTACCCAAGTTGTTGTATGCTCCTAATTTGAGCATGGGATAAATTGGCAATTTGATAGCAGCTTTATAGTGAGAAATCGCCTGTGGGGATTTTTGCAAGCGACTGTAAGCAATGCCCAAATGATAATGGAGTTCATATAAAATATCGTAATTTTCTTCAGCAACGCTGATTCCATGTCTGAGCAACTCCATACCTTGGGTAACTTTCCCCGTTTCCACATACAATGCCCCTAATTTACTGCAAACATAAGGGTCATCGGGATGAGTAGCAAGGAACCCTTCCATCGCCGTAGCTGCTTTGGCATATTTGTTATTTTGAGCGATCGCACTTTTTTGATATCCTGTGTGTACAAGTGCAACCCCAGGTAAATAACCTATTTGCCAATGGGGTTCTTTATTTACAATTGCTGAGACGCTATCATCCACTAAGGCATGGTAAGGACGGTCAAAACGAATATCTGGATGATTGCGGAACAGCCTGGAAACCAAAGAATAGGGCGATTGTTCAGCACCTACTTCCTGGCGGACGAGGTTGATGAGCAGGTATTCATCTCTGGCGATCGCCTCTCGCAACTGCGGTACAATGCCTGGAGTCAAAGTTTCATCAGCATCTAAGACCAAAACCCAATCACCAGTAACATATTTTAAAGCTGCATTACGGGCAGCACTGAAGTCATTACACCATTTAAAATGATGGACTTTTGCACCGAGTTGTTGGGCAATATTGGGAGTGCGATCGATTGAGCCTGTATCCAAAACTACCATTTCATCCACCAGTTTTCTGACACTGTTCAGGCATTTAGGCAGTGTTGCGGCTTCGTTTTTCACAATCATGCACAGACTCAAACTCATAAGTTAAAAATTGGGAATTGGGAATTGGGAATTGCCAGGAGGAGAAGGGAGCAGGGAGAATTGGGGACAATGGGAAAGACTTGTTGCAAGATTCTCACTCAAATCATCTTGTCATCTTGTCCCCTGTTTGCCCTCATCTTCCCTACGACGGGATATTTTTTTAACTGGAAGTCCCTATCCCTCTTCCATCAGTACAATGTGATTTACCGGGATATCTAGCCGGCTAATATTCAGCGGGGAGCATCAGATAACAAGATAGTACTAATTGACTTTGGGGCTGTCAAACAAATTAGTACTCAGATGGCTAATTCTCAAGGAAAAATAACTTTTACAGTTCGTTCAATTCATGCGATCGCACTTTGATATATAAACTAGCGATACACAGCTTATTTTTATTAAGATTATTCACCAATTTGAAATCAGCGTATTTTTCTCTAATGACAAAAATTTATAAAAGAACACTAATCTCTACTCTTGTTGATGAATAGATTGCCGCTTGAGACGCTTATGCGCGTACATTAATTCGTCAGACCTGGCAATTAGTTGTTCTAATGACATATTACTTTCTGGTGAGTAACGCTCTATTCCCATACTCATCGAAAGTTCATAGCTACGGCTTTGCTGTTGATTAAAGTTGGCAATATTTACTTGCAGATACGCTTGGATGCTATTAGCATCCTTAAAGTAGCTAGAGATGAAAACAATGAACTCATCTCCACCCAAGCGAGCAACAATATCCGAGTTCCGAAAACTTTGCTTGAGTAATCGACCAGCATCAACAATCAAGGCATCCCCTATATCATGGCCAAGGGTGTCGTTAATTTGTTTTAGCCCATCTAAATCAATGAAAATCACCCAGCACAACAATCTCATGCGGTGAGCAATTTTCAACTGTTGTTCAGCCATCACGAAGAAGCCACGTCGGTTATGCAAACCTGTTAGATCGTCGGTCAGCGATAACTGCCTTCCTTCTATCTCTGATTGTTTACGGTTGCGAATTTCCTGAATGAGTTCCATCTGAGCGATCGCTTGCCGAGTTAAGCGGCGCAGTGCATCCAACTGCTGGTAACTTAGCTGGCGAGGAACGGTGTCCATCACACATAACGTCCCTATTGGAAAACCATTAGGCGTAACTAGTGGCGCACCAGCGTAAAAACGAATTTTAGAATTACTTTTGACTAAAGGATTATTTGCAAAGCGATCGTCCTTGATGGCGTTGGGAACTACTAATATATTCTCTGGTTGCATAATAGCATGGGAGCAAAAAGCCGACTCTCTGGGCGTTTCTCTAACTTTTAGTCCAATGTTAGATTTAAACCATTGGCGATCGCTATCCACTAAGCTAATTAAAGCAATTGGAGTCTTACAAACGTAGGCAGCAATAGCAGTTAGGTCATCAAATGCTTGTTCAGGTAGAGTGTCCAGAATATTGTAGTCTGTTAATGCTTTAAGCCTTTCTGCTTCATTTTTATATAGAGGAGCAACTGGTGTTTTCACAGATGAGTGTCCTCGCCTTAGCGAGGAAAGTCTGATACGCTGGAATTTTTGCAACAACCGCAGGGCTAACTCTCCAGCAACCAGGCTGCGTGATATAAATATCTCTGCAACGAAAATCAACATTCGATTGAATATACAGAAATATTGTATTGCATGATGTTCTTCATGCCTTTGGTTTGCTCTGTTGTTCATATCACCCTAACTTTCACTGTGCAAATCCTCTGAGCATATAGATGCTTACAAGGTCTTCTACCCAAAGCCATGTTGAAAATTATCATTGTCAACTAAAAATTATCAAAACTTATCATACTGGCAGAGTTCCTGCTAAAACTGGATATTTTTGATACTGCTAATTTGTGTGGATGCAGAGAAATTCTGAGGGTTAGATTCCAACCCTCGGAACTCTCCTCCCGGTCTGTTCTTTACCAAAGGCTGCGCGAAGGAGAGCGCCAGACAATTAAGCAGACTGACGGCAAAAATAAAGATGTGCGATCGCTTAATTTTGCAGCCCAGTCCAGATGATCTCTGCGTAGATAACTGTCCTGATTGATTTGCTTTAATCTCTAATTTTTCAAAAGCCGTAGTGGATTTAATTAAAACACAAATATCACTAGCTTTCTTGTGGTGGGCAAATTTTTTGCTCTGACTCATCTACCACTTGCACAAAAGTTATTCTGGCTGCTTAATTCTGTTTTCAGTCACTTGGCTTTATAGCAATTAGTTTGGTGTAAAGCAGCGATTGATACGGTTTTAGTAATCGGTTTCAGCTTTGATCCTTGATAGGAAAGTAACATAATCCGTAGAAAACTTATCAACAAATTCTGCCAATGGATAAATTTTACCCAAACTAAAATTGCTAATTTTACTCAGATAAAAATACACAGAACATTAGCAATGCTGCGTCATTTTTACTGTGCAGAGGTGAAGTTACAGTTTTTAGCACAATAATGGAGAAAGTAATGATTACCGAAGAAGACTTAGCCCAACAATTTACCCTTATTATGGAGCAATCTCACCCGAAAGCATGGGAATTACTACGCCACTGCTATATAAAAGTGCTAAATTCTAGCTTAAAAAGAGCGTATACCGCTCATGCCAAACATATTAAAATTTACTGTCCTGACAGACTGATTGCTGCTGTAGTCGCAGAAAAAAATTTACTGATAGAGGTGGCAGAACATCTGGGTCTAGTTGAAGTTGTTTGCTTGAATGCGACGAATCTGTTACACGACCCCAAATCACAGATTAAGAAGGCTTATCCTCAATTGTGGTTAGATTTGATGTGGATTGTTACACAAAAGCAAGAATTATAAAAACTAGAATTCTGTCTAGAATTAGTCTTTATACGACTCTAAAATCCCACTGCGAATCATTAGTTGTGGCCAAAACAACACAAAAAATCCCATCCACGTCACTATAGGGATAGAGACGAGAATGGTTAGCCAGATAGTTTTAAATAGTAACCAGCTACCACTAATGATTGTTACACCTGTGAGAACTATAGACCAGGGCTGACACCACCAAGGTTTGTAGTTCCAAGGACTTATAGGCTTTTCTTCGGACATTTGTTTTATTTAATAAAACTCCAAATTTACCTTTGACCATTTTTAGGGTAAACGATCTACTAGGGTTCCAGAGTTGAACGCAATCGCTATCAATATTATCAAGGTTTTGGTAATATTCTTCAGAAATATAACAGTACAATCCAGAGCAATTTTGGTTATCGTCCACCTCTGTAGACTCAGAAAAAATTAACAAGGGGATTTGTGCCCCTTGTTATTAACCCGCGTAGGTGGGTAAAGCCTTGTATATAAGCTTTTAACTACTTACGAAAGCACTGGTTCTGCTTCTAGCTTATCAACTCTGCTCTTCAAGATGGTTGGTAACTCGCTGCTGAACGCTTCACCTTCAACCACTTGCGATCGGAAACCATCGGGCCCGACTGGAACGTCACCCGTGATGGTTGTGCGATAGAGGACGCGCTCAACTTCCAGATGATCCAGATCCTGTGGGGCTAAATGCGAGGTGGCGCGGTTGTCCCAGAAGGCAATGTCACCATTGTTCCATCGGAAGCGAGTGGTGTAGGCAGGCTTGGTGATTTGGTTGAAGAACAACTCAAGCAGCAGGTCGCTTTCTTGTCGTGACACGTCAAGAATGTGTGAGGTGAAACCAGGATTCACGTACAATGCTCGTTCGCCTGTTTCAGGATGAACGCGTACTACTGGGTGGATTGAAACCAGTGGATTGGCAGCAATGCGCTGGGCAATCTTGCTATTACTGGGCAGATTTAAACGCGCATTGAAGCGATGTTCAGCTTTCAACCCGTCTGCTAGCGCCCGCAGGGGTGCTGACAGACCCTCGTAGGCTGCGACCAAATTAGTCCACTGTGTGTCACCACCGAAACTAGGAACGTTAACTGCACGCAAAATCGATGCCGCAGGTGGATTGACAACTGCTGTCACATCGGTATGCCAGCGACTTTCGTAACTGGAACGCCGTAGACCATTGCGCCGTTCGTAACGGCTGCGGTCAATTGGTAAGATTTCTGAGAAACCTTCTACCGGCTCATCTTCGTGGGGATGTGCGTAGGTCACTTCGCCGAAACGAGCCGTGAATGCTACCTGTGCAGCATGATCGATGTTCTGACCGCGAAAGAACACGACTTTCCACTTCAATAGCGCTTGACGAATTTCTTTAACTGCATCATCGTGCAAAGGACGTGAAAGGTCTACGCCACTGATTTCAGCACCAATGAAACCAGCTACCTGTTTGACTTCAATGTGTTTGTTAGTCATCTGAATTCTCCATAGTTTGATTCATAGGGCGGTGTTCACACTCGTCCGTTTCCTTTGGTATGTTGTTTGCACTTTATGCCTACATCCCAAAGGAAGCGATCGCATTTGAAAAATATTATACGATAAATCTATCGATTTGCAGTAGTATGAAAATTCGAATTTTAAACTGCCTAATCATCTGCACCCTGTGGGCTTGGACTCTGGGCAACTTAGGCTTGCTCTAATTCCCCTCTTTTTTAAGGAAGATTAGGGAGGATCAAGCCTTGATCTAAACGTAATTATGTCGTGCATTTAATTGGCACAACTAGGGCGGACAAGATGTCCACCCCACAAGAGATTTATTTTTTGGGAAATGCAAATTAAAATGTTTCGAAAGCTTAAGAAAGTTTAAGCTCCCGTTTTTTTAATTACGAATTATTCGTTAAGTATTTCCAACAACTGCGCTTCAGTTAACTGTGTAATTCCCAAAGAGAGCGCTTTTTCTAATTTAGAACCTGCATCTTCTCCTACTACCAAATAATCTGTTTTTCTACTCACCGAATCAGTCACTTTGCCACCAGCTTTTTGAATCAAAGCCTTTGCCTCATCTCGCTTTAAGGTTGGCAATGTCCCTGTAATTACAAAAGTTTTACCTGCAAACTTTTGATTACCATCACCAACTGTTTTTGTTTCTTCTGGGGCAGTTAATTGTAATCCTTCTGCTTGCAAGCGTTCGATCAACCTTTGGTTGGCATCAATCCGAAACCACTGATACACAGATTGGGCAATTTCAGCACCGATACCATAAATTCCTTCAATATCCGATTGCTTTGCTGCCGCTAATTGTTCTACGGTGAAATATTTCTGAGTCAACAATTGGGCATTAACACTGCCAACGTGACGGATGCCTAAGCCATACAATACCCTTGACCAAGGTTGATTTTTTGATTGAGCGATCGCATCTACTAATTTCTCTGCTGACTTTTGCCCCATCCTTTCTAACGCACATAACTTCTCTGCGGTCAACTCATATAAATCGGCAACGGAATGCACTAAAACTTTATCAACGAGTTGATGCACTAGCTTTTCGCCTAAACCTTTAATATCCAAGGCATCACGACTTACCCAATGTTCAATAGAACCTTTGAGAATCGCTGCACAGGAAGCATTGACGCACCGAGTTACTGCCTCACCTGATTCTCGCACCACTGCTTGATCGCAGACAGGGCAATGGGTGGGCATAACGAAGGGTTCAGTGTCAGCAGGACGGAGTTCTTTTAAGACCCTCACTACTTCTGGAATGATTTCTCCAGCTTTGCGGACGATTACAGTATCGCCAATGCGAATGTCTAATTGAGTAATGCGATCGCTATTGTGTAAAGTCGCGCGGGAAACTGTTGTCCCCGCCAGTTGCACAGGGCGCATTTCTGCTAACGGCGTTAACGCCCCAGTTCGTCCGACATTTACAGCAATATTTTCCACACGGGTGGGCGCTTCTTCGGCGGGGTACTTTAACGCGATCGCCCAGCGAGGAAATTTCTGGGTAAACCCTAGCTGTTCCTGAAGTTTAAAAGAATTCAGCTTTACTACAACCCCATCAGTCATATAGGGTAAATTCAGGCGTTCCGTATCCCAATATTCATAATATTTTGCCACTTCTGCGATCGAGGCACACAATTTATGGTTTGGGTTCACTTGAAAACCCATCTTTTCTAACAATTCCAACGCTTCCCATTGGGTATTGGCAATACTGGTATCATCTCTACCAGGAATATGTAACGTGTAGCCAAAGAAAGCTAATCGCCTTTTAGCGACAATGCGCGAGTCTAATTGCCTGAGTGTACCTGCTGCGGCATTACGGGGATTGGCGAATAATTGCTCTCCTGCTTTTTGCCTTTCCTCGTTGATTTGTTTAAATACTTCCAACGGCAAAAACGCCTCGCCTCGCACTTCCACCCTTTCTAGAATCTCTAACCCTTCAAAATTTAAACGCAAGGGAATTGAGCGAATTGTCCGCACATTTTGGGTGATATCTTCACCCATCACCCCATCACCCCTAGTTGTCCCCCTAACTAGAATGCCATCTTGGTAGGTAAGAGCCAAAGCAGAACCATCAATTTTCAGTTCAGTGACATATTCCACCGAATCTATTTTCGGTACTTGTCGCCGCCAACGCTGATCCCACCCTTGCAACTCATCAATATTAAACGCATTTTCCAGACTGTACAGAGGGATATTATGCCGCACCGAAGTAAATTGCGTTGCTGGTTTCTCACCCACGCGCTGAGTCGGGCTATCGGGTGCTGTCAACTCTGGATATTGAATTTCCAGTTGTTGTAATTCTCGATATAGCTGGTCATAGACTGCATCCTCCATAATTGGAGTATCTAGGACGTAATAAGCATAGCTGGCTTGTTGCAATAACTGGCGCAATTCTTCTGTGCGCTTTACTTCCGGCTTAATCTGTGTCATTAGAATAATTACAAAATATCTAGCGAATAAAATTTAAAGATAATGAAGCCTATTGTTTGGATAGCCGCGACTAACCTGTGAAATCAAGGCTTTCATGAATTAATCTTTCATATTATATTCTACCCAAATTGGATGTCTTGGTAGGTGATCGCTACAACAGGGGCAAGGAAGTACCGGATATCTTTCGGCAAGTTTCATTACTAGTGATGCCAATACGGTTCGGTTAAGGGAAGAGGCGGCGATTTATCGCGTCTTTGCGATCTATAATCTTTCATCAAAAAACCTTATTCGAACCGTATTGAGAGTGATGCGATCTTGATCGCTCCATCTCAGAAATATGGATCAATAACCATAGAATCCATTATTATTGGCTGGGGAATAAGATGTTTTAAAGTCAATATAAATATATTTTGTACTAAGCTTATTTGAGTTCATATTCTTCTCAGCGAGTTAAAATACTTTTTCTTTAAAGTGTAAGAAAGTGCAAAGCAAAAAATAGAGAGTATCGCGCCTTTAATTAGCTATCATTGGCAGAAAATAAGCTGGAAACACATAGTGAAGTTATGCCAAAGATATACAAATAAAAGTTCGGTATTCTGAATTCGGGAATCATCTGTAAATCTTGGGTATCCACAATTGTCAGCATCGCTACCTGGGTATTGCATAAAAAATAAATGCAAACTTATTTAGCAGTGCAGCCCAAATTTACATTTTTATTTTACTAATATGTTCATACGTTCTTTAACATTTACTGCCTCTAGTGCAGCGTTACTTGCAACTTTAGTTAGTTCTGCTTTTGCCGCTCCCATTAACTTTGCTAATAGTGAGACAAACACAAAGGTAATTGCTCAAAATGTCGCCCAATTACAAAGAATACCCGATGTCAGAAGACAAGCGATCGCTAACGGACAAGACCGATACGCCGCTATTTGGGTCAAGTCTGGTAGTGGGGCTTGGGAAGCGCGGCATGGATTGACCTCAGCCCAGTATCAAGCGACTTTTGACAAACTGGTTGGCGAAGGATATCGGTTGGTTGATGTCAGTGGTTATGAGGTCAACGGACAAGGCCGATACGCTGCTATTTGGGTGAAGTCTGGTGGTCCTGCTTGGCAAGCGCGACATGGATTAACCTCATCGCAGTATCAAGCTACTTTTGACAAACTAGTTGGTGAAGGATATCGATTAGTTCATGTTAGTGGTTATGCTGTGAACGGACAAGACCGATATGCCGCTATTTGGGAGAAGTCTGACGGCCCAGGTTGGCAAGCGCGACATGGATTGACCTCAGCCCAGTATCAAGCTACTTTTGACAAACTAGTTGGTGAAGGATATCGGTTAGTTGATGTTAGTGGTTATGGTGTGAACGGACAAGACCGATACGCTGCTATTTGGGTGAAATCTGGTGGCCCCGCTTGGGAAGCACGACATGGATTGACCTCAGCCCAGTATCAAGCTACTTTTGACAAACTAGTTGGTGAAGGATATCGATTAGTTGACGTAAGTGGTTATGATGTCAACGGACAAAACCGATACGCCGCTATTTGGGAAAAGTCTGGTGGTTCAGCTTGGCAGGCGCGACATGGATTGACTTCAGCCCAGTATCAAGCTACTTTTGACAAACTGGTTGGTGAAGGATATCGATTAGTTGATGTCAGTGGCTATTAGTACAACATCTCCAATTATCATTGCACACCGAGGCGCTAGCGGCTATCGTCCAGAACATACTTTAGCTGCTTATGAATTAGCGATGCCTGCGGCGGGCTGCGCCTACGCATTGGGTGCTGATTATATTGAACCTGATTTAGTTTCCACCAAAGACGGCGTTTTAATTGCTCGTCACGAAAATGAGATTTCTGAAACCACCGACGTTGCAAGTCATGCAGAATTTGCTCACCTTCAAACCACCAAAATAATTGATGGCGAATCAAAAACTGGCTGGTTTACTGAAGATTTTACCTTGGCAGAACTGAAAACACTACGAGCCAAAGAGCGAATTGGGCAACTGCGATCGCAAAATACGGCTTATGATGGACTCTTTGAAATTCCTACGCTACAAGAAATCATCGATTTAGTGAAGCGTAAAAGTGCCGAAATTAATCGTGTGATCGGCATTTATCCAGAAACTAAGCACCCAACTTACTTTAAATCTATTGGGTTAGCCCTAGAACCACCCCTACTTGCAACTTTGACAGCCAACGGTTATGAGGGAGTTAATGCACCCATTTTCATTCAGTCTTTTGAAGTGAGTAATTTACAAGATTTATCTACAAAGACTGATTTACCTCTGGTGCAATTGCTGAATAACAGTGGTAAGCCTAATGATTTTGTCGTTAGTGGCGATGAACGCACTTATGCAGATTTAGCCACTGCATCAGGTTTAAGGGAAATTGCTAAATATGCACAGGCGGTTGGAATTCATAAAAATTTACTAGTTCCTAGAGATAGTAGTGGTAAATTGCGATTGCCTACATCTTTAGTAACTGACGCTCACACGGCTGGTTTGCTGGTTCATGTCTGGACTTTCCGCAATGAAGACTACTTTTTGCCACTGGATTTTCAAGGAAATCCCCAAGGGGAATATGAACTATTTTTCAGCTTAGGTGTTGATGGCGTATTTAGCGATTACCCAGATACGGCTTCTAATGTGAAGGAAAATCTTCGATTTAAACCTTGTTCTTCGTAAAAGTTTCAGTCATGAAAAATTAGATTCCCGAGTTATTTAAGAAGTCGGGAATCTGAACTCTTGATTTTCACAAACTCGTCATCACTTGAGCTAATTGATTAGATAAATCAATACCCGGATTCTCTGATTTTGTAAATAAAACGCCAGCTAAAAAATAATAATCACCAGAATAAAATGCCATTTTGTTTTTTCGGAGTTCTTCTATGTGTTTTTTTACTTTAGGCTCCGAGCTATAGTAGCCGAACTCCAAAGGTACCACCATAAAATTTTGAACATAATAACCATTTTCTTTTGCTAGGTTCAACGTATTTATGGGATTAGAAAAGCTAGATATTAAAACCAAGACATTTTCATAATCTAACGACAAAAGATCATTGGTAACTGTTGCTCCATCTACGCCCCCAAATAAAAGTGGTATATAAATATCGTCATCTGGTGCGGGTAGATAGGGTGGATTGGCTACAAGATACTCGGCATCTGGTTGAGAAGAATTAAACAAAGATGAATTATGGATTATATATTTATTTGTGAGATTGTATTCATCAATGGTTGAATTAGCAACCTTCCATGCAGAAGTATTTAATTCAAATCCCTGGATTACACCATTAAAGTTGTTTCTCAATAAGGAATTAATTACAGGGCTGCCATCTCCTGAACCAAACTCCACAATAGATTCAGAACTTTTACAATTTCTGATCACAAAGCTTTCTAAACAGTTTGAGTAGAAATTGGATTCTTCAGGACAAAAAAAGATATCTTTCATTTGACTGCAACCAATTGGTAATGTATAATAAACAGGAAAGAAATTGTTTATTACCTTGTATTAAGGCAATAAGAAACTGTTCCTTTAGCAAGGTGTTACTAAAGAAATTTTTTTGCAGGTAAAGTAGATATAAAATGACTTAAAAATGTCAAATTAAAATGCTAAAACCTGCTATTTTTAATTTTTGGGATTTATCTTCACATAGGAGTCAGAGGGATTGTTTTGCTTCGCGTATCGATCGCACAATAGCAGTAGCGGCGCGATCGCCCATTAGTTTCTCCTGGTCATACCCAAGCAGGAGTTCCCACGCATTTTTGGGATACTGTTCTGCTAAAGACAAAGCAACATCATCTAACATCCAACGGCCGTGGCGTTCATCTTCCCTGATGTGCAGTTCCCAATAACCCATTGCCGCCTCTGACAGTCCCAATCGTTGCGCCGCCGCCAGATAGTTTTTATAAGCCGCAGGGCCAGCCACCTCAAAATATGTCAATGCACCACAATAACGTAGGAAATAGCGTTTGCGATCGGTGGTCAAAAAATTATGATTAGCACAAGCTAGAACTTCCCAAGGCACTAAATCGAAGTATCCTTCTGGTTCAGTGTTCATCCCAAATTCAGCCAGCATTTGGGCAAAAAATGTCGAGTGCTTGCGGGATAAACGACCATTGCCGTATTCTTCTAGAAGTACTCGCACCAGCGTACACTGCACTTCATTAGCAGCACCACCCAATACGTAGCAAAGACGACTACCTTCAACCAAGCCATCAAAGGAACCGATCGCTAGCAGGTGGCGATATCCAGCTTCAGTCATATCCTCACGAATATAGCGGCTACTATCCGACAAAGGCGGATTTAAATCGGTAGAAGCACGTTCAATTAAAGCGTGCTTGACATCCGATTGTTGCAGCGCTGGTAAATCTATCTGTGCCAGTTCCCAGTTTTGCCAAGCAGCCTCAATTTGATCGCGACATGAGGATAAATAAAGCGATCGCTCATTGGTATAATTCTGCAAATCATCGTACCAAAACAGCTTAAGCCGATTAATTCGATAAAGTATCCGTTGCAAAAAACGGTGAGCCTGTTCATCAGAGCGATCGCTTTTATAGGCGGCACGAATTGCTGTTGAGAGCGCCTGTTCAAACTCACTAGCTATTGCAGGTTTTACATCCAGCTTACGATCCAAATCCTCCATTGCTAGCAATTCTATAAATTGCTCCTCAGCACGGTCGTACTTGGTAATTGTTCTTTCTTGTGTTCGGGTGCTTTTTTTCGCAGCCCCAGTATTAGGAAATATAACTAAATTGCTTTGCATGGAATCTTCGCTAGCTTTGGAAAAGTGAGAAATTAGTTTCACCTCTAATACCTAGGTTTCCACACCAGTAGCTTTCTGTACCTCTTTCCCTGGTTATAAACAAAGATTAAGTTTTAAAAGAAGGGTATTGGGCATTGGGAAGAGGACTTGGGGACAAGGAGAATTGGGGACAAGGGGAAAGACTTGTTTCAAGTTCTCACCTCTTGTCCCCTTGTCCCCTTGTCCTCTTGTCCCCTTGTCCTCTTGTCCCCTTGTCCCCTTGTCCCCTTG
>NZ_JACKZS010000127.1 GCF_014222285.1 Nostoc sp. UCD121 | reverse complement strand
GAAGCAGGGGAAGCTAACGAAGAAATTCTTGCCTTCCTCCATACCCAATGCCCCATGCCCAATGCCCTATTCCTCATACCAATATCTATTGGGCACAAATGCTTACTAGCTGCGTCAACTATCTTAATATTGTCTGCTTTAGTTTTTCTGGTGCAAAAGTTCCATAAGCAGGGGACGAACAACTACCAACTCATCAATCATGTACTAAGCATAAATACTTATATACTATATGGTTAGTAGATTTAATCGTAAAAGCGAGCAATGGCGTGTGTGGGTAGCTAATGCATCATTCAAATTTATGAAATCACCTTTTATTATTCAAAGTTGGCGGCGACTACTTAAGTATCTTTTTCCGATTCTCATTTTAATATCCTTTGTTACGGTATTACTGGTAGACAGTTTCACCCCTGCGATCACCGAAGGTGGGCGCTTCAGCGCCATCGCACAGTTACCCCGTCAAGAAATTCGCGGGGTTTGGATGACCACCAATGATTTTGACACCCTCAAAAATCGGGATAAAGTGCAAGATGCCGTGAGTCAATTACGACGGCTGAACTTCAACACAATCTATCCTGTGGTGTGGAATTCTGGCTATGTGATGTATCCCAGTGCGATCGCACAACGTGCTGGTATTCAACCTTTTATCTACAAAGGTTCCGATGGACATGATATTCTTGCAGACCTGATTAACCAAGCCCATCGCAAAGGATTGCTAGTGATTCCCTGGTTTGAATTTGGTTTCATGGCTCCCCCAACCTCAGAATTGGCACTGAATTTTCCTGATTGGTTCACACAAAAGCGGGATGGTAGCCAAACTTCCATTAGTGCGGCTGGTGAGGTGATGTGGCTCAATCCGTTCCATCCGCAAGTGCAACAGTTCATCACCAATCTAGTGCTAGAAACTGTCACTCAATATGATGCCGATGGTATTCAGTTTGACGATCACATGAGTTTACCTCACGAATTTGGCTACGATCAATATACAGTTGCTTTGTACACCAAAGAAACCAAAAATGCTCCCCCAAAAAATTCCCAAGATGCAGCATGGGTAAAGTGGCGGGCAGATAAAATTACGGCGTTCATGGTACAACTTAACCAAGCCGTGAAACAGAGAAAACCACAGGCGATTTTCTCTGTTTCTCCTAATTACTATGATTTTGCTTACAAGTTTCACCTGCAAGACTGGCTGAATTGGATACGACAAAATATTGTGGACGAGTTAATTGTGCAAGTTTATCGTCCGAATCTACAAAGTTTTGTGGCTAATATTTCTCGCTCAGAAATTCAAGAAGCCCAAAAAATAATTCCAACTGGAATTGGGATTATGACTGGGTTACGAAATAATCCAGTTCCTATGCAGCAAATTAAGTCTCAAGTGCGGGCTGCTCAAGAACGTGGTCTAGGCGTAACTTTCTTTTATTATGAAAGTCTTTGGAACGATGCTCTAGAACCCTTAAACGAGCGACAAATTGGATTTGGAAGTCTCTTTCCATCTCCTGCACTCCGCGCCAGAATTGAATAACTTTTCTGTTGAAGATTACGTTAGTGGGCTAGAAATTAAGTTTTTTTGTCTAATATTAGTGCGATCGCCTACCGTTCTGAAAGGCTTAGATTCCTAGCTTCTGCAAAGAAGTTGGGAATCTTGTTAGATAAAGCCCAAAATAGCTTAATTTTACTTTCAAAGGTGCGATCGCCTAAATTAAAGTATTTATTCATACATTGAATCCTACATAAATATTCTAGTAATTAGTTAGACAGCACATCAGTTCGGGAATACTGACAATTAGGGTAATGGATTGCAGCAATCCGTTGATTTAGCAATAGTTACAGCCTTTCCCCTAAAGCACAGTCTTTCTAGGATTTTAGATATTATGACAACTGTTCAAGTTACATACGCAGGTCTAATCAAAGTAACAAGGGGTGAGGCTTCCAAAGAGCTATACTCCCACCAAAACGAAGCAATCAAAGCACTGAATGAAATTAATAAAAATGCCTTTGAAGGCTTGCTAGTTCTACCCACGGGTGGCGGAAAAACGTTAACAGCAGTTCACTGGCTACTACGTAATTTCATTAACAACAAGAAAAAGGTTCTGTGGATTGCTCATCGTCATGAACTACTTGACCAAGCACTTGAGACACTTCAACTTAGCGCCTATTCATCATTATTGAGCAAGGTATCAGGATTTAGATACCGTATTATTTCAGGTCATCCTAAACACGATCGACCTGTAAACATTCAAAAGACTGATGACATCATCATTGCCAGTAAAGATAGTCTAAACAGTGGGCTTGATCACTTGTTGAAAAATTGGGTCGGTGACTTACACGAAGTTCTTTTAGTTGTAGATGAAGCGCATCATGCAACAGCTAAGACTTATCGTAAATTAATTAATGCTGTCAAGGATGATCTAAGTAAACGAGGTCATCATAACGGTTTTCAAATGCTAGGGTTAACAGCTACTCCCTTCCGAACAGATGAGAGTGAGAAGGGTTTGCTAAAATTAGTTTTTCCAAATGATATTATCTTTTCAGAACATCTGAGAAATTTAGTTGCTAGGGGAATCCTTGCTGAACCAATATTTGAAAACCTAGAAACGAAGATACAAATAAAGCAAAAATTGACAGCCCAAGAAATCAAGGCAATTGAGAATTTTGACAGGCTACCACAAGATATAGCTAAAAGAATTGCTGAAGATAGTAAACGTAACAATCAAATTGTTGCTCACTATATTAAAAATCGAGAGAGATATAAACCTCTTTTAGTCTTTGCTATTGATGTTATACACGCAGTTGCTTTGAACAAAGTCTTTAAGGATGCAGGAATTAATTCTGATTTTATTGTAGCAGCAGTGAAAGATTTAACTACAGGCGCTACAATTGCGGCAAAAGACAATAAAGAAAAAATACAAAAATTTAGAAATGGAGAGCTTGAGGTATTAATAAATGTAGAAATTTTAACTGAAGGAACGGATTTACCTAATGTACAAACTGTTTTTCTCACACGCCCTACTACATCCACAATACTAATGACACAAATGATTGGTCGGGCTTTGCGTGGGCAAAAAGCAGGCGGTACAGAAAAAGCCTATGTAGTTAGCTTTATTGATGAATGGGAAAACAAAATTAACTGGGTGAACCCGGAAAAGCTTGACGGTCGAGGCGGTGAATTTGATGGAAAACCCATTTTATCAAGTCATAGAATTGCTCGGCTCATATCTATTGAGATGATCGAAGAATTCGCTCGTATCATGGATGATTCAATTGATACTACTTATGTCGAAGAACTAGAATTTTTAAAGAGAGTTCCTCTTGGAATTTATCGTTTTTCCATTCTTGAACCGTCTGAAGGATATGAGCCTAAAACTACCAACTATGATGTATTGTTATATGACGATACAGAAGAGGCATACGACAACTTTGTACATGATTTGAAAATTCTATTTCAAAGTATTGATTTACAAGACAGAGAAATATTGACCGAAGCAGAACTTGAATATCTTTTGCAAACTGCAAAGCAAATTTATTTTCCTAACTATCAAACTTTACTTGGTTATAGAGATGAAGATGTAGAAAATATCTTGCGTTTCTATGCTCAGAATGAAAATGAACAAATACCAGATTTTCTAGCCTTCAGCGAGAGACGGAAGTGTGATTTATCTATTGTAGCAAGACATATCTACGACAATTCATTAGGCGGTAGAGCAAAGTCTGATTACATCGACTCTCTCTGGAATGATGAAACGTCTTTTTGGCAAGTTTTATTTAGTGACGAAAAGCTATATTTCAGGAAGCAGTTAGACATTGAAGCTCTTAAGATTGAAGGGCTATACCCGAATGCTGTAGTATCAATACCAACTGTAATTCCTGATACTGTACCAATAGAGAAGCTAACTCTCTATGAAATCAAAGAGCGAGATATTCTTGAATACAGAAAAATTAAAAATGCTGTATTTGCCAAGCACACAGATGCAAAAGGGTTTATAACTTGTGCAATCAGTGGAGTTAAAAGCCAGATGCGGAGAGATTTTCAAATTGATCACATTAAACCTATGTCTAAGGGTGGTTTAACTACCATAGATAATCTGCAATTGCTGACACGTAAAGCCCATGTAGATAAAACCCGTAAAGAGAATACAAGACGATAGTTTTGAGAGATATCTCTGTAACCGTAGGTAATCTGAATCTTTCTGGTTTGGCAGGTTTAAAATATATGGTGTCACTCAAAAGAGACTTATGACCTTAACCCTGAACTTGCCACCAGAATTAGAACACTATCTTGCACAACAAGCTAAACAGCAAGGGCTTTCTGTTGGCGTAATTTTTCAGGCAGTCGCGCCATCACCACTTCACCATCTATTACGTCTCCACGTTCAATATAAGCAAGCCCAACAGCTATTTTTTTATGGGTTTCTTCTTCCCATTCCTGATAACCCTTCTCCCATTCTTCCAGCAGTTTCAATGCTTTAGCAATCACATCCTCAGCATTTTCATATCTACCTGTAGCAATTCGGGTTTGTATAAATTGCTCGTATTCCGCCTTCAGTTGGATGTTCATAATTTTTATCCTTAGTTAGTTAAGAGCATTCCCAAAACTATGCTCTAAAATTTATCTAAATTCATTAAAGCCTTAACTTATGCTTCTTACCGAACTCATACCGCTAGTTAAAGAATTATCTCACGCTGATAAACTTTTACTAATACATTTCCTGGCAGCCGAATTTTTGAAGGAATCAAGTTTAGTCCCATTGGATGCTCAGGACAAAGTAGCTAGTCTTGGTTTATATGATTCTTTTGAAGCTGCTGCTGTTTTAGCGAAGGCATTAGCAGAAGAAAAAGCGGCAACACATGGTTGATAAAGTTAGATTTGCATTTACTTAGGTAAATCCAGAACTCGGTGCATTAAGTACGCTACCTTATCTACCGCTAATTCTCACTTATCAGAATCGTTCTGTAAGTGTATCAGGCTTACTAGATACTGGTTCTACTGTCAACGTATTGCCCTACGAAATCGGGTTAAGGCTGGGAGCAGTTTGGGAACGTCAAAGACTCTCCGTTCCATTGGGTGGTAATTTAGCTAGGTTTGAGGCGAGGGCATTGGTATTGATGGCAAATGTTGAGCAATTTCCGACAGTAGAGCTAGCTTTTGCTTGGACAAGAGATAGAAACGCCCCATTGATTTTAGGACACATGAATTTCTTTTTAGCGTTTGATGTGTGCTTCTATCGTTCTGAATTAGTATTTGAAATTAGCCCTAAAATAGCCTGATGAAAATAGTGAAACCCAACATTATATTAGGTTAACGCTGGGTTTCACAGAATTTAACTACCTTGATTAGGCGGTATTTCTTCCGGTGGTGCTTCCGCCGGGGGAGCAAGTAACGCATCCGGCGCGATTTCTTCTACGGGAATCGGTTGCTTATCCTCAATTTCAAAATCTGGTTGCGCTGCTTCCACTAATTCGGGAGATGGGGGATGTGGTGGAATCGCTTCCGGTACACTCTCGGTTTTGGCTTCGGTGTCAGTAGTAACTGTCTCCTCTGCTGGTTTTTCTGGTATGGCAGTAGTTTTGTCGATAATCTCAACAGTAGGTTTCTCTGCCAGTACAGAGGTAATGTCTTCAGGTTTGGGGGTTGTGGGTGGCTTTTTACTCCCAGTTTGTTGCACTTTATCTTTCATGCCACTGAAGGTGTTACCAAGACCTTTTTGCAACTGACCCAGCCGTTCCTGAATAGACAACTTATTCACCTGTTCCTGAATTCCAGCTTTCACCGTCTCAGGACTGGGTACTTGAGTTTGTTGTGCCTGGGGGGTCAGTTGGTGACGTAATGATAGAGTTTGCCAGCCAAACCAGACCAAAAGAGCCACACTAGCCACATGACCCAGCAACAAACCTCCAGTAATGCGTGGTGCAAACACCCATAAGACTAAAGCATAGAATAGTCCTACGCCACTCCAGATAAAGTCATTCTTACGGTGGATTTCTGGAAAAAAGAAAGCTGCTATGTAAATGGCTAAACTACCAATACCGACCACCAAAGCTAGGACAAATGCCAGCATTATTTGGTTACTCCTTTCACTATTGGGGATTGGGGATTGGGTATTGGGTATTGGGTACTAGGAAAGAATTTCTCAGTCCCCAGTCCCTAATCCCCAGTCCCCAATCCCTTAATTAACAATTTTGCAAGTCAATTGTTGATTTAGATACAAATTAAAATTAATTATCCCTGTTAGTTGTGGATTTTTGCCCTTTATTCAACTCTTAAGG
The DNA here is from genome assembly GCF_014222285.1 of Nostoc sp. UCD121. Classification (GTDB taxonomy): domain Bacteria; phylum Cyanobacteriota; class Cyanobacteriia; order Cyanobacteriales; family Nostocaceae; genus Nostoc. The sequence continues at coordinate 16,502 of NZ_JACKZS010000127.1, read as the reverse complement.
TCTTCTTTAGGAGAGAAGGGAAAATATCGGACTACCCTTAAAGTAAAAGGATCTGCAAGAGAGTTAGCCAGAAATTTTTTATGACACTACAAAGCTTTGGTGTGATTGGATTAGCCGTTATGGGTGAGAACATCGCTCTCAACGTAGAGCGCAATGGCTTCCCAATTGCAGTTTACAACCGCTCCCGCGAAAAAACGGATGCGTTTATGGCGCAGCGTGCTACAGGAAGGAACGTCAAAGCCGCCTTTACTCTAGAAGAATTCGTTGCCTTATTGGAACGTCCCCGCAAAATTCTAGTAATGGTGCAAGCTGGTAAGCCAGTGGATGCGGTGATTGCTCAACTCAAACCCTTGTTAGAGGAAGGCGATATCATTATCGACGGTGGCAACTCTTGGTTTGAAGATACGGAACGACGCACTCAGGAATTAGAACCCGCAGGGCTTCGGTATCTTGGTATGGGTGTCAGTGGCGGTGAAGAAGGGGCACTAAATGGCCCATCTCTGATGCCTGGAGGTACAACAAGCTCTTACGAGTTTCTATCACCAATTTTCAACAAAATTGCTGCCCAAGTCGATGATGGCCCTTGTGTAACCTATATTGGCCCTGGTGGTTCTGGCCATTATGTCAAAATGGTACACAATGGCATTGAGTATGGCGATATGCAGCTAATTGCTGAAGCCTACGACTTGCTGAAAAATGTCGCTGGATTAAACCCCAGTCAGCTACATGATGTGTTTGCTGAATGGAATACCACCGATGAACTCGATTCATTTTTGATTGAGATTACGAAGAATATCTTCCCATATATTGACCCAGAAACAAATAAACCCCTGGTGGATTTGATTGTTGACGCAGCCGGTCAAAAGGGAACTGGACGCTGGACTGTGCAAACTGCATTGGAATTGGGAGTTGCTATTCCCACAATTACAGCAGCAGTTAATGCCCGGATTATATCTTCGATTAAAGATGAGCGGGTTGCAGCATCTAAAGTCCTCACAGGCCCCAGTGGCAAGTATGACGGGCAAACTAAAGACTTTATCAACAAAGTACGTGATGCTCTCTATTGCTCAAAAATCTGTTCTTATGCTCAAGGGATGGCGTTGCTATCCACAGCTTCAAAAACATATAACTGGAATTTGGATCTGGGCGAAATGGCGCGGATTTGGAAAGGTGGTTGTATTATTCGCGCTCGCTTTTTGAATAAGATTAAGAAGGCTTTTAGCGAAAATCCAGCTTTGCCTAACTTGCTGTTAGCTCCCGAATTTAAGCAGACAATTCTTGACAGACAGACTGCTTGGCGGGAAGTGATTGCGACAGCCGCAACAGTAGGAATTCCAGTACCCGCATTTAGCGCCTCCTTAGATTATTTTGACAGCTATCGCCGCGATCGCTTGCCTCAAAATCTAACTCAAGCACAACGCGACTACTTTGGCGCACATACTTACCTGCGTCTTGACAAGCCCGGAAGTTTCCATACTGAATGGGTTCCTATTGCTGAAGCTGGTAAGTAAGCTTTTGCACATCTGTATCAGAATATTGTGAAAGGTTAGTCAGTTTCAAAATACAGATTTATAAGTGGCTCTGAGTTTCAGAGCCACTTTTTTAACGAACCGCAGAGGCGCAGAGAACGCAGAAGAAGAGAGGAGGATAATAGCAATTCTCTACTGTTTATTGATTTTAAGGATTATTATTACCAAGATATTTGGCTTTTAATTCTTCTAATTCTTGATCTATTTCGTTTGTACTCGTCGGCTGAGATGTCGAAATTGGTGGTTGTATTTTATTTGCTTGAGGTTTGTTGCCACCCAGAAATTGAGTTTTCATTTCCTCTAATTCTAGATCGATTTGACTAGAAGATGGCGATACAAAAGCGGGTGGAAAATTGGGTGGTGATTGAGGGATAGGCTTTGGCTTTATCGCTGGCGTGGCTGCTACTTGCGAATGTTGATTTAAGTCTTTAAGAACTTCATCTACTGTTTGATAACGCCGAACGGGAATGCTTTCTAGCATTTTGTTGAGAATGCGGCTCAACTGATTACTAATAGGAGTTTTTAAGTATTTCTGCCAAACCCAAGTATCGTTGTTAGTATCATAAGAATCGAAAGGCGATCGCTGGGTTAATAAATTAATACAGGTAGCACCCAAGCTATAAATATCGCTGGCAAAAACAGCCCTACCTCTCATTTGCTCAGGGGCAACATATTCTGGACTACCAATACTTGTACCAGTTTGATTTAAGGCAGCGCCAGTGGCAGATTTAGCAGCACCAAAATCTACTAAAACTAGTTTGCGATCGCTCTCGCGTAAAATAATATTTTCTGGCTTAATATCACGGTGAATTACGTGTCTAGCATGACAAAATTGTAAAACTGACAATAAATCATTTAATAGTTGCCGGATTTGCGTTTCATTGAAAGCACCCCTATGTGCCAATTCCTGGGCTAAGTTGTGCCCGTCGATAAATTCTTGTACCAGATACTGTCGGTCTTCTTGGGTAAAATATGCCAGTAGTTCGGGAATTTGGGGATGTTTACCCAGTTCATCTAACTGCACCGCTTCTTGATTAAATAACTCTACGGCTTTGGCAAGAGTGTTAGTGCCTTGGGATTGGGGATAAAATTGCTTAATTACACAGCGTGGTTTTGAGGGTTTATCCTCATCCACAGCTAAGAAGGTTCTGCCAAAACCACCTTGTCCGATTGGTTTGATAGCGCGGTAACGTTCTTTAAGGAGTAGCTTGGAACCGCAAGTCCGGCAAAACTTGACATCAGTAGGATTTTCTGGCTTGGGACAATGGGGATTAAGGCAGTAGCTCATACAGGCGATCGCTCTTATATGTTCTTATTTTCTCCTGTCCCAGGCAAAAGAGGGTAATTAACAGATTTTGAATTATAAATTTTGGATTTGGGATTTGTGTAACGCAGAAGGGATGAAAGCGTGGATTTAACAATTCCCTGAAAATCAGCGATCGCAGTTTGTACGGAGTAATCTAATCTAACATGAGCCTAAATGACATTGCTAATTTTCACTAGTGAATCACGAGGGAAGATGGAGAGCAACAGTACAATGTGGTGGATATATGCATTCTTTTCGGCTGGCTTTGCAGCATTGACAACTATCTTTGCCAAAATTGGGGTAGAAAATGTGAACGCTAATTTAGCAACAGCAATCCGCACTGTTGTTATCTTAGTAGTTGCTTGGGGGATTGTATTTTTTGAGGGAAACGCAGTTAATATTTTAGCCATTCCTCAAAAAACAATGATTTTCTTATTATTATCTGGATTAGCTACAGGTTTATCATGGATTTTTTACTTCCAAGCTTTACAAGTCGGAAAAGCTTCCCTGATCGCACCAATTGATAAATCAAGCTTGGTATTAGTTTTATTATTTTCAGTCATTTTTCTAGGAGAACCATTAAACTGGAAGATTATTTTAGGAAGTGGGTTAGTAGTCATAGGTACTTTAGTTTTAATCATTTAAAGTCATTACTCATAATCATGTGCGATCGCTTTGAGCTAAACTATGAGCGATCGCACTCCTAAACTACCCCATACCTCCCATAACCGGATGGAAGTAGAAGGCGAATCCCAATACTGTATAAGCAGCTAACAACAAAGTGCCTTCGAGCCAATTGGACTTACCATCAGAACTAATGCTGTTTGCAATCAACACTGAAACAACCACAGCAACTAATTCAAAGGGTTTGAAATCTAAATCCATTGGTTTACCCAATATTCGCCCAGCTATTACCAACACGGGTGCAACAAATAGGGCAATCTGCATACTTGATCCCACAGCTACCGAAAGGGAAAGATCCATCTTATCTTTCATCGCCACGGTGACTGCTGTGGCGTGTTCAGCCGCGTTACCGACGATGGGAACCAAAATTACCCCTGTAAACAGCGCCGTCAAACCTAGCTGAGATGTGGCCACTTCCAGAGAATCTACTAGCATTTCTGACTCAAGTGCCACTAGTAAGGTACATACTAGCAAGACACCAACCCACAACATCATGTTTGGTTTCGCGTGAGGGGTTTCCTCTTCTTCTGTCTCCGCTACACCCACGTCATATAAATAGGAGTGGGTTTTCATCGAAAATAGCAGCGTTAGGGCATAAACCAGAATTAACACTACAGCAACAGCAATAGAAAGATTTTGTACTGTTTCTTCGTTAATTCCTTGAGAAGTGTAATTCATCGCCGTTGGCATCAAAATGGCAATCACTGCCAAATTCATCGAAGCAGCATTCACCCGCGCCACAATTGGCTGAAATGTCTGTTCTTTGTAGCGCAGCCCTCCCAAAAGCATGGAAAAACCCATTACCAGTAGTAAGTTGCTGATTATCGATCCCGTGATACTAGCTTTAACTACATCTATTAACCCAGCGTTTAGCGCTACTAGGGCGATTATTAGTTCTGTTGCATTACCAAAGGTGGCGTTTAACAAGCCCCCCAATGACGGCCCCACTACAACAGCAATTTCTTCTGTGGCTGTACCCATCCAAGCTGCTAAGGGCAAAATTGCTAATCCAGCTGTAATGAAAACTATCAATTCTCCCCATTCCAGAAAGTGGGCTGCTACAGAAACCGGGATAAACAGTAATAGAACGAAAAGAATAATGTTTTTGGTTGACATTTGTTGTTTTGGGTTGAGGGTATCATTCACAGCTAGCAATCCTAAATTTTAAATTTGGAGTGTTGAATTAAAAATTACTTTCACTCATCACTCCCATAGGATACTCTCAACAACCTGTAGACCAATTCAGAAATTGTACTGTTTTCAGTTCACTACAGCGTATGTAAAATAAGATTGCGATTTAAGGAGTTTTTGTAATCTTTCGTTGCAAAAGTATGAATTGGAGCCAAAATATTACATCAAGAATGGGGTTTAATATATTAAAAGACAATTAAAATTTTAATTGGCGCTGCTAACGAGGAAACCCCTAACTGAGTTTTTGTTCAATGGCTAATTACATTTGAGCCTTCAGGGAAAGGGCTGTGCGATAACGCAGATTTCCCACTACAATGAGAAAGATTTGTCAAAAATTTGGTTGGATTCCATAGTTGTTGTTTATACCGGATTTTGTGTTTAAACCATTGGAGAAAGGTTTATGCACAATGTTTTCGGTGCAACTGCAAGTTTTTTGTTTTGGATAAATATACATGACTTCTGCTGCTGAAATGCCAGCTAGCTCTGGCTCAACGTTAACATTACATTCAGATCCCAATAACACTAAAGAAACCGATCCCCTGAGAAAGGCTAATGGTGTTTATGTGACGGTGCATGGTCATTTTTACCAGCCACCAAGGGAAAACCCTTATCTGGACGCAATTGAACGCCAACCGAGCGCTGCACCTTTCCATGACTGGAATGAGCGGATTCATTGGGAATGCTATCGCCCGAATGCCTTTGCCAGAGTCTTAAATGACCAAGGTGAAGTGGTGGGGATCGTCAATAATTACGAGTATTTTAGTTTTAATATCGGGCCGACGCTGATGTCGTGGCTAGAACGCTACGATGTGGAAGTTTATCAGCGGATTTTAGAGGCGGATGCCAAGAGTAGCCAACGCTTGCATGGTCATGGCAATGCGATCGCGCAAGTATACAATCACATCATCATGCCTCTGGCGAATGAGCGCGACAAATATACTCAAATTCGCTGGGGTAAAGAAGACTTCCGCTCCCGCTTTGGCCGCGATCCCGAAGGGATGTGGCTAGCAGAAACTGCTGTAGACTACGCAACCCTAGAAGCTCTAGTTGCTGAGGGTATCCGCTTCATTGTCCTTGCACCGTCTCAAGCATTGCGTTGCCGTCCCCTCCCCACTCAAGATCATCCCCATCCGGAATGGATTGAAGTAGGCGGTAGTCAGATTGATTCTACCCGTCCCTATCGTTGTTATTTAAAGCCCACATTAGATACTTCATCTTCACCTCTAAATGCGATCGCCACTAGCCCCAACGATAGTAGTACAGAAGAATTACCCTACATTGATATCTTCTTCTACGATGGGCCGATATCGCGGGACATGGGTTTTAGTGATGTGGTTTATAATTCCAGTCACTTTGCTGGACGTATCGGTTCAGCAGTACGTGGGGATCATCGTCTGGCACAGTTAATTTCTGTGGCGACGGATGGGGAAACCTTCGGACATCACAAGAAAGGAACAGAGAAAACTTTAGCTTATGCTTTTACTAAAGAGTTTCCTCAACAAGGTTGGACAGTAACGAACTTTGCCCACTACCTGAGCTTAAATTCTCCTGGCTGGGAAGTGGAATTGAAGTCAGTCACAGCCTGGAGTTGCGCCCACGGTGTCGGCAGATGGGAAGATGACTGTGGTTGCGGTGGGGAAGGCGGTGTTTGGCATCAAAAATGGCGTCGTCCCTTGCGGGATGCCCTCAATTGGCTGCGGGATCAGCTCACTGAGGTTTATGAGGAACATGGTAGACAGTTATTTCGCGATCCCTGGCAAACACGGGATGAATATATCCAAGTAATGCGCGATCGCTCTGCTGCAAATGTTAACCGTTTCCTCGCCCGTCATCAAACCCACAAACTAACCGCAGCCGAACAAGTAGACGCTTTGCGCCTTTTAGAAATGCAGCGTCACGCTTTGTTGATGTTCACTAGTTGCGGTTGGTTTTTTGAAGAAATTTCCCGTCCAGAGGGGACGCAAATTCTGCGCTACGCTGCCCGTGCTTTGGAATTGGCAGGGGATGTGGCTGGTGTGCAGTTAGAAAAAGGCTTCGTCAAGCGTCTTGGTTTAGCCCCCAGTAATGTGGATCAGTTCAAACACGGTGCAGAAATTTATCGGCAACTTGTGTTAACTGCCCAGCTTGGCTTTAAGCAAGTAGCATCCCATTACGCCATTACTTCCCTATTTAACAATCAGAAAACAGCACAGACGCACAATTCTTTGCCTAGAAAAGATGTTGCTGACAAACAATCTCAGCGTTACCACAAAAAAGTTTATTGTTATGCTGCCAATGAGCTAGATTACCAAATGCAAAGGATGGGATCGCTAACTCTGGCTGTCGGAAATTTAAAGCTGGTATCAGAGATTACTTGGGAAAGTGAGCATTTGGTATTTGCTGTTCTGCATTTGGGAGGCTGGGATTTCCATTGTGGCATTCAACAATTTACTGGGAGACGTAACTACAGCCAATTAAAAGAAAAGCTATTTGGTGCGCTAAAACAAGCTAGTGCGGCTCATACGATCTTGGCGATGACACAGCTATTTGGCGAAGAGGCTTTCAACTTACAGAATCTATTTGCTGAAGAACGCCACCGAATTATGCGGCTGCTTAGTGAGGAAACACTGACACGTTTAGGACAGTTGTATACCCAAGCATACCGTGATAATTATGGTGTGCTGATGGCGTTTCATCGAGATGAAATCGCAGTACCGCAAGAATTGCAGGTAGCAGCAGATATTGCTTTAGGGCATCGCTGTCTGATGACATTGCGATCGCTTGAGCAAGATATTGCTGATTCCCAAAAGAGTTGGAGTCACATCTTAGAATTGGAAGCGATCGCAACTGAAGCAAAACATCTGCGTTGTCGGTTGAATATTCCCGACGGTAAGCAGATGTTAGAACAGTTAATTGCGCGATCGCTCTGGCAATTGTTGCACGATGCCAATGGTAGTTTTAATGCAGATATCCAACTATTGGAGCGGTTGATTGATGTCGGGGATCAACTAAATATTGATGTTTCCCTACAGCGATCGCAAGAACTCTACTTTAGTTGTCTGCACAGTCAAATAGCGCCGGTGTGTATTACTAGCCTTGGAAATGAAGCAGATAATCAGTGTCTTCAGTTGCTCAAGTTGGGCAAGAAGTTAGCTGTTGATGTTAGTGCGATCTCCAATCAGTTGGGATAGATGTAGGGACGCACGGTAAAATCTCACGCAGAGAGAAGGGGAAAATTTTCCCCTTCTCTTTTTAATTTTCTTTACTTAGCCTGGGAGCGATCGCAATGATAGGGATAAAGCCACTCACACCTGAAAAGTCCGAAGGTATGTTTCTCAAAAAAGGTTCCTGCGTGGCGGCTACGTGATATATTGATCCCAGCTTTAGTTTTAACCTCATATAGCCAGGGAAAGGCTATTACCAAAATAGTCATGAAGGTGAAGAGGTAAAGAATTGTAGTTTTAATATTTGGGAATCTTCGGGAATTGCTATTGTGATTTTGAGGCATAGAAATAAGAGACGAATAGCCCGTACCATTCTAGCCTAATGCTGAAAATATCGCCGGAAGCGGGGGTCAATATTGTCTGTTTTCTGCTGATTGCAGGTAATACAGAGAGTTTGTAAATTGCTGATATCATTTTGACCACCACGGGCAAGGGGAATGATATGGTCAATAGTGAGGTGAGTTTCTGTAGTAGTTTTACCGCAGCTTTGGCATTGATATTTGTCACGTTCAAAAACATATTTCTTGACTTCCGGCGGGATACGAATACGGGGAGTTTTGCTCATTTTCTCTCTAGTTGCTAAGAAATTCTTCCAAGCTAGGTACATCTACCCAACTTGCTTTTGTATGAGATTCATGGGATAAATCCATCAACAACTGAGAATAAATTCCTTCCCGCAGTGATGGTGTAATTTCCTGATTGCATTCAATTCCCTGCACCCATTGGTCTACTACGCGGATAAATGCCGAAATCCGCCCATCAGCATAATTTTTGGGAAAAATTAACCGATTCGGTATTTCTATTTCCGTTAGCGGTTTACCCGACTGGGAACCCCAAACACGGAAGCCGTGGATATAATCTTTTTGATTTTCACTGCCTACAATTAATGTACCGCGATCGCCATATACTTCTATCCAATGGGTTCTTGTTGCATGAACAACCGCACTGATAGAAAGTTGGCAAGGTGTACCATTCGCTAATTCCAAGGTTAATATACAGTTGTCATCTGTATTTACTGGCTTAGATTCCCCACTAGCAGGGTCAACTCTTGTAGGAATCGCAGTACTCAAATGGGCGTTTAATCTACGGACTGGCCCGAATAACCAGTGAATGTAATCGAAGGCGTGGGAACCCAAAGATCCTAATGCACCGCCTCCTTTGTCTTTGTCAGAATACCAGTTCCAAGGGCGTGAAGTATCAGCACGAGAAGAACCTAACCAATCAATTTTAATTAGGCGTAACTCACCCACATAATTTTCTGATAGTAATTCAGCAAACAACTGCCATGCTGGTACAAAGCGAAATTCAAAATCTACAGTCGCAATCACATTTTTTGCTTTCGCTAGCTGATAAAGTTCTTTAGCTTCGACTGCATTTAAAGTTGTTGGCTTTTCTAGTAATAAATGTTTCCCAGCTTGCAGTACAGTTTTTGCCATTTCATAGTGCAAAAATGGCGGCGTAGAGATACTGACTGCTTGCACTTCTGGTAATGCCACAATATCAGCTAGAGAATCAGAGGCGTGTGGAATATTATGGGATTCTGCTATGGCTTTTGCTTTATTTATATCTCGATGATAGACAGCAACTACCTCAGTTTGAGGATGTGCTTGGAATCCAGGGATGTGGACTTTTTGACCAAATCCAGTGCCTGCGATCGCAACTCCAATCATATAATTTTTCCCTATATTGTTTGTAATAAGTTTTACAATTATCGCAAGACTCTAATTGTAAAAGGGTAACGATAATACTCACCCTTATAAGCTTTTACAGATGCAAAAGTCACTACAAACGATTGTAATATGAGTTTGAATAAAATTAATGACATTAGTACAATTAACAAGCCGTCTAAAATATTTTTTATTTCATTGGATGAACCATTATTAATTATCACCAGACCAAAGCTAGTTAACAAAAAAAGTAAAGATATTGCTATGACAATCAATGTATATAATGTTAAAGAAAATTGAAAATTTAAAGATTCTTTACCTTGGAAATCAATCCAAGGATATTGTGATTTTTTAAAGTGCCAAATGATCAGGGGAGTTAAAAGATTTAAAGGTAAATATAAAGGAATGCCAATAAATACTAAAAAAAACAATAATATCCATCCGAACAAAGCCGATAAATGACACAACACCGCCCATATACGCATTTGTTGTTTAGGTTTTTGTCTCATGGCTTTTTATGTGCAGGTAGATTTACCAGATAATTACCTACTCTAATTATCTATAAAAAAGCCAAAAACGAGCTTAAAATCTGAGTATTTCTCCGTCATAGTTTTCGAATAGAGGTTTTATTTCCGTGACTGTACCCAATACGGTTAGATAAGCATTTTTCACTTTCTTTATGGTCTGGGGAAGGGGTAAAGGATGTATTCAAAACCTTTCCCCTTAAACCTAACTGTATTGAGACTGTATCCTCTTTTGGCATTGAGCGATGGCGTAACCGCCCGCCGGAGGCGATGGTCTCCGACCGACCGGAGGTCATCGCAATTTTAAAACAGTCTGACAGTTTATACTGAGTACTGGCGAAGCAACCAGATTTTGGGATACTCAATAGCAAGGTTAATATAGAACTTACGCACAAGAGATCCGCTCTATGCTGTAAACTTAATAACACTAACGGATTTTCAATATGCGAGTTCAAATAACTGTAGTTGCGATCGCAGTAATGTTAGTGGGTGGTAAAAATCCAGAGGCCCTTGCAGACTCGCAACCATCTACTCAAGATGGGGCTAGTGGGATTGTCGCACCAAAAGCTACGATCCATATAGAGGGAGAGTATGCCAAATATGGTGGTTATATAGGAGTTAGTTTAGGAGATAGCCAGACGCTGGAAATTTCCCAAAAAATTGTCAAAGATATCCAGATTCGTTTTCTTAATAGCAGAGGTCTGCCAATCAGAGGGCGAACTCAGAAAGATTTTGTCATTGGTTTGCTGAGACTCAAACCAGGTCAAGTATTCAGTAAAGATTTACTTCAAGCAGACTTGCAAAGATTGAGGAGATTAGAGTCATTTAATCAAGTAAATGTCTACCCTAAAGAAGATGCTTCTAGTGTTAATATCCTTTATGTAATCAAAGAGCGTAGCTTCCCTTCTCTCATCTTAGGAGGCGGTAATAATGATGACGTTGGGCTATACGGTCGGGTGGGTTATAAAGATGAAAATGTTAGTGGTCTGAACGATAAATTAGATACAGTTTTGCAGTTCAGCACTAAAGATGTTCAATTTGATGGTCAATTCACTAGTCGTTATCGTTCTGAAGAACCAAACCGCTTAGGCTATAGCGTTAGAGGTTTTCGTAATCGAAATACATCGGGAACCTTCAACGAAGATATCAGATTGGCTGACGGCAGCAAAGTGCGAGAAGGAAGATTTGGTGGTTCTGTAGCACTTTTACGAGCTTTTGATGAGTGGGATACATCTGTAGCGCTTAACTATACCAGAATTAGTCTACGCGATGGAGAATATAACGTTGTCCAGGTTGATAGATTAGGTAGTCCCCTATCTGTGAGCGGTACTGGAATTGATGACCTATTTACAGTATCATTTGCCGTATCTAGAGATCAACGCGATCGCCGAGACAATCCGACTCAAGGCTCAATCCTCACCTTCAGCACAGAACAAGCGATTCCCATTGGACTGGGGAATATTTCCAGCAACCGCTTACGGGGAGACTATATTCAGTATTTCCCAGTTAGTTGGATAGGTAATGGTAAACCAACTGATAATCCAGAAATGTTGGCGATTAATTTACAAATTGGTACAACTATTGGAGACTTCCCACCAGCCGATGCTTTTAATATTGGTGGAATAGATTCTGTCAGAGGTTACGGTTATGGTAAAGTTGCCAGTGGTCGGAGTTATGGTTTAGCTTCCGTGGAATATCGTTTCCCAATTTTCCAGTCAATAGGTGGAGTTGTCTTTACTGACTTCGCCTCAGATTTCGGGTCTAGCGAAACCGTGTTAGGAGAACCAGGAGTCTTACGAGACAAACCTGGAAGCGGCTTTGGTTACGGCTTAGGATTACGCTTGAACTCACCTTTTGGGTTGATTCGTGGCGACTTAGGAATTAGCGATCAAGGAGAAGTTAGATTTGAAGTTACTACAGGTCAGCGATTTTAAATAATTAAACTATATCACTGCTCTCAAGACGGCTCGGTTAAGGTTTTTTGATGGTGCGATAAATCATCACAAAGACGCGATGAATCGCCGTCTTTACAATAATCAGATTACTGATGTGAATAGGCAAATAGTCTGGAACCAAGAATATATATTGCCAAGCTGAACATGAAAAACTTGCAAGTTGTGGAGAAAGAGTTTTCATCTCTCCCGGTTATTGATATTAGCGCCTTAGTTTCTGGAAAAGGAAATCTCTATTCCGTCGCATCTCAGATTCAGCAAGCGTGTCGAGAATCGGGGTTTTTCTATATTATCGGACATGGTGTAGACGAAAATTTGCAGCAGCGACTCGAAGAACTCAGCCGCCAGTTTTTCGCCCAGGATTTGGAAACTAAACTTAAAATTCGTATGGCTTTGGCTGGTATTGCATGGCGAGGTTATTTTCCCGTTGGTGGCGAACTGACATCCGGTAAACCCGACTTGAAAGAAGGTATTTACTTTGGCGCTGAACTCCCAGACGAACACCCACTAGTGCAAGCTGGTACTCCTATGCATGGTTCAAACCTCTTCCCCGCCAACATTCCCCAATTTGCCGAAACAGTGCTTGAATATATGGAAGCGATGACAAACTTGGGGCATATTCTCATGACTGGTATAGCCCTGAGTTTGGGATTAGAAGAATCCTACTTTGCTGACCGTTATACTTCAGATCCTCTAGTGTTGTTTCGGATCTTTAACTATCCTCCTAATTTATCACCGTCAGATGGTAATCCGATATGGGGCGTTGGCGAACATACTGATTATGGTGTTTTAACCATTCTCAAACAGGACGACTCAGGCGGATTACAAGTTAAATCCAAGTCAAGTTGGGTTGCTGCGCCTCCCGTTCCCGGTTCTTTTGTCTGTAACATCGGCGATATGCTAGACAAGATGACGGGAGGTTTCTATCGTTCTACACCTCATCGTGTACAAAACCAGTCCCCAAATCATCGCCTTTCCTTCCCCTTCTTTTTCGATCCCAATTTCGATGTAGAAGTGAAGCCCATTGAATTAGATAATATAGTAGGGAATGATAATATAGGCGATCGCTGGGATAACGCTAACATTCATGATTTTCGCGGAACTTATGGTGATTATGTGTTGAATAAGGTGTCTAAGGTTTTTCCAGAATTGCGGCGAACTGTATTATAGGTTTTTAAGTCAGTTCTTCTTTGCTGAGTCACCTTTTCGTTAGGTTCCTGTATGTCAAATGCGCGGAAGGGTAGGTGTACAAATTCTACAGGCCCAAAAAAGTGCTTCTATCTCAACACCAGCAAGCACTTCACCAAAAGATTGCAATTCATCAAAATCCCTATTAGGGATTGAAACTTATGTGTCCCCACTCCACTGGTGGCAAGTTTCGGATTGCAATTCATCAAAATCCCTATTAGGGATTGAAACACCAGAGCGATCGCTGAACATGGACGTACTATTCATTGCAATTCATCAAAATCCCTATTAGGGATTGAAACATAATTTGTCCGCTTGAAAGTACATATCCGTTTACATTGCAATTCATCAAAATCCCTATTAGGGATTGAAACCTATGGTTCCCCAACCGAACTTGGTATCATTTATATGATTGCAATTCATCAAAATCCCTATTAGGGATTGAAACCAATTACTGAATGACCCTCCCTAACACATAATTCATTGCAATTCATCAAAATCCCTATTAGGGATTGAAACTAATTAACCAAACCCTTGTAAATTAAGGAAAAAAGATTGTAATTAATCAAAATCCCTATTAGGGATTAAAACTAGCTGTTTCTACTTTTTGCAATATCTTACGTTCTATATTGAAACCCAAAAGTTGCTGGTAATACTGGGGAGAGAAACAAAAATGTATGAGTCAATGGGTTTATAATTGAAAACTGTGAATCAGCAAGAAGTTTGATCTAAGGAATACCTGGCTAAAATCTCCTTCCAAGGGGAGATGCCAAAGGCGAACGGTGACAACTCATAATTGGAGCGAAGCGACTGGTGAGCAGTTTATTACAAGGAGTTAACCTGTACTTAATTGGCATGATGGGTGTTGGTAAGACGACAGTAGGGCCCTTACTAGCAAAGCATCTAGGCTATGGGTTTTTGGATCTTGATGGTGTCATTGCCAAAGCAACAGATAAATCTATCAATCAGTTATTTGCAGAAGAAGGTGAAGCAGGGTTTCGCCAGATAGAAAGTGATGTACTTTCACAAGTTTGTGCTTTTACAAAATTGACTATAGCAACCGGTGGGGGCATTGTATTACGGCGAGAAAACTGGGGTTACTTGCACCACGGTTTGATAGTGTGGCTAGATGTGCCAGTTGAACTCATTTACAGCCGTTTAGCTGAGGATACCACCAGACCACTCTTGCAAGATGCTGACCTTAAGGGTAAATTGCGATCGCTCCTCGAACAACGAACACCACTTTACTCTCAAGCCGATTTGCACATCACCGTGCAAGAGGGAGATACGCCTGAAGACATTGCCAAGCGAATACTTGAGGCAATTCCTGGCGTACTAAAAAAAACTGTTTCTCATGAATAAAGAATATTAATCTAACTGTGTCTGCAAAAGATATTTTTCATGAATCAGTTAAAAAAGCTTTGCAAAAAGAACAATGGAGGATTACGAGCGATCCATTAAAATTTAAATTTGGCGAAGTCAATTTCTAAATTAATTTAGGCGTAGAGAGAATAATTGCCGCAGAAAAAGGAAATGAAAAAATAGCAATTGAAATAAAAAGCTTTTTAAACCCCTCGGCAATTACAGATTTTTACTCTGCTTTGGGACAATTTCTTAGTTCCCGTCTAGCATTAGCAGGATATGAACCAGAGCGAGTATTATACTTAGCAGTTCTATTGGATACGTACAAAACATTTTTTCAACTGGAGTTTACTCAAACTGCGATCAAACAGTATCAGGTGCTATTAATTGTTTACAATCCAGTAGATGAGGTGATTGTAGAGTGGATAAACTAGCAAAATATCAAGAATATGTTAAAACATTGTTGACGAACTATGCCAGTGATGATGTCTCGGATAACAATGTCGAAGTCCAACTGATTTTAGACACAGAACGCAATCATTATCAATGGATGAATATTGGTTGGCAAGGATTTAATCGTATTTATCGATGCGTGATCCATTTTGATATTAAAGATGGCAAAATCTGGCTGCAACAGAATTTAACCGATCGCAATCCAGCAGAAGAATTAGTAATGATGGGAGTACCACGAGAGGATATTGTCTTGGGTTTGCAAGCTCCTTATAAGCGTCAGTATACAGATTATGGCGTAGCGTAATGCGATCGCTCCTCGAACAACTGGCTGAACAGTACAAACATACTCAACTTTGGCATCAGAGATTGTGACGAGTTACAAAGTCTTCTACACTGACTGAAATAGGTTTTAACTCTCTCTGTTAGGCTCCTCATGACGGACAACGATTCTGAATACATCAGGCAAACTGAAGCCACTCGTGTGCGTGTACTCAGTGAAGCACTACCTTATATTCAACAATTCGCCGGTCGCACTGTTGTTGTCAAATATGGTGGCGCAGCGATGAAAGATAGCACACTCAAAGACAAAGTTATCCGCGATATTGTATTCTTATCCTGCGTGGGCTTGCGTCCGATTGTAGTCCACGGCGGTGGCCCAGAAATTAACAGTTGGTTAGATAAGCTGGGCATCGAACCACAGTTTAAGAATGGTCTGCGAGTCACTGATGCCGCCACAATGGATGTGGTGGAAATGGTTTTAGTTGGTCGAGTTAATAAAGAAATTGTCTCCCTTATTAACCAAGCTGGTGGATTGGCTGTAGGACTTTGCGGTAAAGACGGTAATCTATTTACAGCGCGTTCCCAAGGTCAAGAAGGCATCGGTTTTGTGGGGGAAGTCAGCAATGTGAATATCAAGATTTTGGACACCCTCGCTAGCAATGGCTATATTCCGGTAGTATCTAGCGTCGCCGCAGACGAGACGGGGCAAGCTTATAACATTAACGCCGATACTGTAGCTGGAGAAATTGCCGCAGCATTAGGAGCAGAAAAGTTAATTTTACTGACTGACACCAGTGGAATTTTAAAAGATTACAAAGACCAATCTACTTTGATTCCAAAAGTAGATATCCGTGAAGCCCGTGAACTGATTGCCAATGGTATAGTTAGCGGCGGGATGATTCCAAAAGTGAGTTGTTGTGTGCGATCACTTGCTCAAGGAGTCCGTGCCGCACACATCATCGATGGTCGCATTCCCCACGCCCTGTTACTAGAAATCTTTACTGATGTTGGGATTGGGACGATGATTTTGGGTTCGCAATTTACCTCTTGATGGTTATGAGGCATGGGGGATTGGTCATTGGGAATTGAGAAGAGGACAAGGGGAAAGACTTGTTTCAAGTTCTCACTTCTTGTCCCCTGCTCCCTGCCCCCCAGCTTCCCCTG
>NZ_JACKZS010000126.1 GCF_014222285.1 Nostoc sp. UCD121 | reverse complement strand
CCCTGCTTCCCACCCAACATTTAAAAAGGTATCATACCCTACTTGACAAGGTGGACATTATAGCTTACCTTCATTCGCAAATAGTATTTTTGTACAAACTTTATGTTTTACTCAATATGAACACGCTCCCCTCGTTACCTCTGCCGATTCGCAGATCGTTATCTATATAGGTGATATCTAACCAGCCTTGCTGTTGATCGCTTTTGATTGGAAAATCAATTCCCGCAAATTTTTTACCTTCTTCAATTTGTTGGATAAAAGTTCCCGGAGAATTGTATTCTATTAAACGTTGTAAGCCGATAATAGACCGCTCAAATTTCACTTGGACACGCCGACCTGAAACTGGCTCAAATTTAGCAGCAACGCTGACTAATCCTTCCAAATAAGGTAGACCATAAATCTCAGCTATGTTGTAAACGCTGGTAGTCTCTACCCGGATACACTGATAAATTTGACCCAGTTTACAAAAAGGTAGACGATCTAAATTTAAAAGAGCCTTGCTAGTGGTGTATAGTAATCGCCAATTGCCATCTAGCAAATTACCAGCTTCTACCGGGCGGGGTGTAGGATTAAAGTCTTCTAAATTGGCGATCGCTGCTAAGATAGCTTGTTTCTGTGCTTCAGTCGCCAGTAGACCGCGATTTGTACCAGCGATCGCATCCATGAGAGCCGCTTTTCCCATCATCGCCTGTCACCTCTAAAATCAGTCACTTTCCATCAGCATAAACAAGATATTCATTACATATATGGAGAACCATAAAACTTACTAAGAATTGCTTGACTTAAGCCTTATGCCTATTAAATAAAAAATTTCTATCTGAATGCGGATTTATTCACTAAAGGGTTGAAAAGATAACTAAATAAATCCGTGTCAAGTGATAGACTCTAAATGTCAACTTACGTAAACCTTTTCTTGTCTTCTTTGATATGTTGAACTCTCCATTACGTGAAGAACCCCGTAACCAGCGAGCCCATGTCATCCCCCTCAAGCCAGAGTCCTCTATGTTGGATTGGTTGGAAAATAAAGGTCGGATCATAACACGTGACGTTCAAGACCCGGATTTTCAAGATGGGGAAGAAGAAATAGACTCTCTAATGGGTGTAGAAGATGGGATTGGCTACGACCTTGATGATGATGATATAGGAATCGCCGAGGATTAGCCTTTTCAGGCTAGGGACTTGGTAGTATCCCTAGCTACTGAATATTCAATTTTAATAAGTGTGGAGTGAAGGGAAACTTCTGTGGACGCTAAATTATCTCCTGAGCAAGGACTAAATATTTCTGGAATTGCACTAGCCTCTTTATTAGCTGTTGGGTTAGGTACAACAGCATTTTTCTTGGATTCGATGGCCAACAGGCTACCCTGGCAAAGCATGTCGCTAACCCTGCCACTGCTGTTGTGTGCTATGGGTTCAGGTGTGGTTGGTTTTTGGGTAATACCTTTACTCCAAGCACTCAAAACTGGACAAATAATCCGCGAAGATGGCCCCCAAGCCCATCTAAAAAAAGCAGGCACTCCCACAATGGGAGGTATATTCTTTATTCCTGTAGGTGTAATTATTGCCTGCATATTGTCTAATTTTGCTACAGATGTCCTTGCAGTTTCGGCATTGACAACCAGCTACGGATTGATTGGCTGGCTTGACGATTGGCAAATTCTGCGCCGGAAATCAAATAAAGGTATATCTCCCCGAACAAAACTTGCTTTGCAAGTGGGTTTTGCGGCAGTATTTTGCCTCTGGCTAATGTTTAATCAACCTTCTAATATTACAAATATTGCTTTACCTTGGGTAAGCTTCACACTACCATTAGGATTTCTATTTTGGCCTTTGGCAGGTTTTGTACTAGTTGCAGAAAGTAACGCGACTAATTTAACAGATGGTATTGATGGCTTGGCAGCCGGAACAGTAGCGATCGCACTTTTGGCATTAGGAGCTTTAATCGCGCCTACAGCACCAGGATTGATGGTTTTCTGTGCTGCTTTAAGTGGCGCTTGCTTAGGTTTCTTAGCCCATAATCGTAACCCAGCCCGCGTTTTCATGGGAGATACCGGTTCCCTCGCACTGGGAGGAGCATTAGCTGCTGTAGCGCTATTGACAAACACCTTAGTAGCACTGTTCATTCTCAGTGGTATCTTCTTCGTAGAAACCCTTTCGGTAATGGCACAAGTAAGTTATTACAAAGCCACCAAGGGCCCTGATGGCAAAGGCAAGCGCCTCTTTAAAATGGCTCCCTTACACCATCATTTAGAACTCACTGGCTGGTCAGAATTGCAAGTGGTTGGAGTATTTTATGTCATCGCGGCTATTTTGGCTGCCATCTGCTTGGCGTAGGCGCAGCCCACCGCAGGCATCGCTCCATTCTGAATCATGTTTTGAGAAAATAGTAAAAGATAAAAAACAACTCCCACCTCTTCAGGGAGTTGTTTTTTATACGGGAAAATGTTTTATTCAAAACCCTCGTAGAAATACGAAATTGTACTGAGCTTCTCTACACTCTATTCCACCGCTTACAGAATTACGAATTATTTTAATCGTACCTATTTACATACTCCATAACCCGATTCTTCCCTGTTCGCTTTGCTTCAAGCATCGCTTGATTTGCTCGATTCAAAAAATCCTTAACTGTAATCCCTGGTTCTGATACAGCTATTCCAAAAGAGGCGGTGATCCCTTGAAGGATCTGATCACCATCCTTCAATTGCATTTGTTCAACATCTATCCTTAATTGTTCTACTCGCTTCCTGAGATTTTCCAGCGTCATATTAGGCATGACAATCACAAATTCTTCACCACCCCATCTGCAAGGAATATCAAAAGAGCGAATAGATTTTAACAGCAGTTTTGCTAATCCCTGAATAACAATATTGGCAGTCAAATGCCCATAACGCGAGTTGTAATATTTGAAATTATCGATATCCAGAAAAATAACACTAAGAGGTTGTCCCGACCTTTCAGCCTCCGCTAGCCTTTGTTCCAGTATAGTTTCCATATAGCTTTGATTAAATAGTTGGGTCATCCCATCCCGCAAATTATCATGGGTAAGACGCTGTTTTATCGATAGATTATTTAGTGCAAAGCCTAAAGTTCTAGCAATAATCTCACTAATTTGTTGATCTTCTGGACTGATTTCTTCAAGGGCATAAATGTGTAAAATCCCAACTACTTCGCCTTGCCCAAACAATGGAATACACAAATGTGTACCGCTAACAGGCTGGATTAAATGGCCGCATACCAGTCCTGATTTACTAGAAGATAAAAGGTTGAATTTACCTCTCCGCAACGCCCAACATTCAGATTGTGAAAATATTTCTTTACTGGTTCTAATTCTTTCATCTCCCCAAATACTATTCATCTGAACATAATTTTTAGAATTAGCAATTATACAGATACAACCACTCATATTAGGAAACAGTTTGGAACAAGTTAAAGCGACTGCTTGATACATCTCATCTTTAGACTCGCAGCAATAAAGCATATCTGCCATATCTGAGAGATATATAATTTCTTGTTTTTTGGCTTCTAATTTCAGTGTTTTTTCTTCTAATTGCCGATTTAGATCAGTGAGCGATCGCTGTGCTTCTATAGATTCTGTAATATCAATACTGATCCCACCGATGCGGCGATCGCCTGTTGCACCATCGCTAAAGGGAAACTTAAACGATAGCCAGTAGCATGGCTGATTATTACCAGGTACTTTTACTTCTTCAATCAGCTTTAAGGGGCGTAGAGTCTTCAAAACGACTCGATCGTTTTCCATTACCCGCCGCCCCTCTTCTGGATCTGGCAAGTATTCACTATCCGTTTTCCCTAACCATTCTCGTGAATCTACCGAAAATCTAGACTGTATTTCCTGGTTATAGTAAAGCACTCTAGATTGCTCATCTTTGATATAGGCTAGAAACGGGCCCTGATCTAGAAATAGCCGTTGCATCTGCTGGCTGCGTTGAAGTTCGCGGCTATCTTCTTCATATTTGGCGATCGCCTCTACAATTTGATAAGCGGTTGGCATCAGATAGAGTAAGGCAGACAAAGAAACAAACGCCATTACATCAAGCACGACTAAGTGCAACAGCGATATTGCCGAATGTGTCTCAAAAATCGCCAAAAAGTGATGAAATCCGCAAAGTAGTACGAATCCACCTGATAATAAAAAGGCTAGCCAAAACTTAGAAGGGATAGTTGCCTTAGTTTTGGCGAAGAAAACCCCTATTAATACGGGGATGCCAAAGTATGAAAATGCAGTGATGCTGTGAGCAATAATGCAATTCCAGTAAATAGGCTGCATTGCTTATCTGATATGAATATTTCATCCGTTTCACTATAATTCTGGCTAGTTACAATATGTAAGTAGAGAAAGGATGATTTCGGTGCCTCATAGCTTAGTTTTATGATAGCCCCCTTGAAAGGCTGCTCATTTCACTCCCTTAGAAAGCTGACTTACCAAGTGAGTGAGTTCAGGCACAATCAGTTTTTCCATCGCCAGCCGCACAGCATTACTAGAACCAGGAAGCGAGAAGATTAATTTATTTTGATACACACCAGCAACAGCACGAGAAGCGATCGCTCGCGAACCAATTTCTTGATAACTTAAAAAACGAAATAACTCACCAAATCCCGGCAAAGTTTTCTCCAATAACTTCTCAATGGCATCATAAGTAGTATCTCTTGGCGCAATACCTGTGCCACCATTAAAAATTACAGCATCCAAATTTGAGCTTTTACCCAAATTTTCTATCTGCTCTTGAATCTGTGTTGGTTCATCTTTGATAATCGTGTAGGCTCCAACAGCATAGTTAGCACCAAAA
Organism: Nostoc sp. UCD121; assembly: GCF_014222285.1. Lineage (GTDB taxonomy): Bacteria > Cyanobacteriota > Cyanobacteriia > Cyanobacteriales > Nostocaceae > Nostoc. The sequence continues at coordinate 18,055 of NZ_JACKZS010000126.1, read as the reverse complement.
AGTAACTGCTGAATTAGCTGGCCACTTTTGTCTGTTTCGGGTGTGCGTGTATCGCTGACAGTAACCACAGCGCAATTTACCGTAATCCCAAGCGAATCTGGATGTGGTTGTTGTGTCATGGATTAAGCGTTTTAACTTTTAATAATGGGCAATTGGGAACGGAGAATGGCGCATTGGACATGAAAAAACAACATAAGCCATTCGCCATTCACCCTACACACTATTTTTCAGCTTTGCTGAGTCCAAGATCGTTTTCTTCAGCATACCGTTCCATGAAGCGCATAAACCGATCCCATTCTTGGGCAGATTTCATTACATAAAGTGCTTCTAATGCTTCCGGTTTTCCGTTGACAAATTTTGCCTTAACTTCACGGGTAATTATCTCTCCTTCTTCATCACTCAAGTACATTCCGGTGATGTCTTCGGTGCTACCTTGATCTAAAATTTTCGGATTCGTAAAAATAAACGTGGCTGTACCACTGTCACCAGTGCGCGATCGCGTCAGCCGCACTTCTGGAATTACTACTTCGTCAAGACCTTTAGAAAACTGGATTTTTGCCATGATGAATGAATTTAAACTTTTGTGATGGTTAATTTAATATTCTCTCATCAATTAGAACTCCACTGTCTATAAGCTTCTGTTATTCTTTTTTGGCATATATACTTAAATTGCCTCTTTGTCTAGTATTAAAGTCACAGGCCCATCATTTTCAATTGTAACTTGCATCATTGCACCAAATTGACCGGTTTCCACTAGCAAACCACTAGCTCTTAATTTGGTAACAAAACGATTATATAAATCTGCTGCTGATTGGGGAGGGGCTGAACGGTCAAAAGAAGGACGGCGACCTTTGCGACAATCACCATAAAGGGTAAACTGACTCACTACTAATAAATCGCCACCAATTTCTTGCACAGATTTTTGCCAACGGTCGTCTCCTTCCTCGTCAGGAAACAGGCGCAATTCCAAAGATTTACGTACCATCCAGTCAACTTCAGTATCTGTATCAGTATTAGCAATACCCACAAGTAAATTTAGCCCCCGCCCAATTTTGCCGACAATTTCACCGTTAACTGTAACTTGAGATGATTTAACTCGCTGGATAACAACACGCATTTTAATTTCAACTTTCATCAACGTTTAAATTTTATAGCGATATCTACGACGGACTATTAGGTATCACATTCCTAAACCGCAAACTAAATATAGAAATAATGAGCGTCTACCACCTGATAAAATCTTTTAATGTTCGATAATGTTTGTAAGTTCCTCGCTGAAACCTTCTCCAGTGACTTTGCCACTTGGCTGTTAGGAGAATCTATCACCCTCACGGAATTAACGCCTTCTGAGCTTTCTCTACAACCAATCCGCGCCGATGTGCTGATATTGCTCCAATCGGATGAAGTTGTGCTGCATTTGGAGTTCCAAACCCAACCCAATACTGATATTCCCTTTCGGATGATTGACTATCGGTTACGAGTACATCGCCGCTTTAAAAATAAGCGAATGCGTCAGGTAGTGATTTATCTGCAACAGACAAATTCAGAACTTGTGCAGCAAACCACATTCACTTTAGAAAAAATTTCTCATAGGTTCGAGGTAATTCGTCTTTGGGAGCAACCAAAAGTGTATTTTTGGAGCATCCAGGATTATTACCATTTGCGGTGTTAAGTCAGACAAATAACCGCACTGCTACTTTACAACAAGTTGCTCAGGAAATTTCCGAAATTTCCGATCAACGTATCCAGAACAATGTTGCAGCCTCAGCGTTCATTCTAGCTGGGCTAGTATTAGAGAAGGAGATAATTCAACAATTACTGCGGAGGGAACTTATGCAAGAGTCAGTAACTTATCAAGCTATCCTTGCTGAAAGTTTAGCCGAAGGAGTGCGGCGTGTGGCGGTGAATTTGCTCAAAGAGGGAATGTCTGTGGAAATCGTGGCGAAAGTTACGGGTTTATCCGTGGAGCAGATACAGCAGTTGGCGGGTGAAGCTGGTAATGTAGGGCAGTGAGAAAGCAAACCATCATATATTACGGAGTCATTGGGAATTCATTCCCAGGTTCCACCTGGGAATGAGTAGTAAACTTTTAACTCCTAAATTTTATTTCCCAAACCCTTTACCGCGAGAGGTTGAAGGTAAACAAATACAGTTTTCGAGTTGACTAATTAAAGCCTCACGATCCAAATTTTGACCAATCAGCACTAGTTGGTTTTTTAATTGACCTTGCCATTCATCATCATCCAAGGTAAAGCGTTTGCCACAAAGGTGGAAAATATGACGCTTCGGACTTTCATCAAACCACATAATCCCCTTAGCTCGGAAGATATTTGAGGGTAGCTGGTTATCTAAGAAATACTGAAACTTCCTAATAGAAAAAGGCTTGTCACTTTGGAAAGAGATGGAAGTAAAACCATCATTTTCTAAATGGTCAGAATGATGATGATCGTGGTGATCGTGGTCATGCTCGTGATGATCGTGACCGCATGTTGAGTGGTCATGATCGTCATGATGATCGTGATGTTCATGATCGTGATGATCGTGTTCATCCACCACTGTATCAAAATATTTATCTGACTCAAACAGACCAACGCTCAAAATTAAAGGAAGTGGCACTTGCGATCGCGTCGCGCGAATAATTCTTGCTCCTTCCTTAACTTCGTTAATTTTTTTTTCTAACTCATTCAAAGTTGCTTCATCAACTAAATCAGCCTTGTTCAGCACAATGACATCGCCATAAGCAATCTGACTGTATGCGGCTTCAGAGTTAAATAAATCTAGGCTGTAATTCGCCGCGTCTACCACGGTAATAATCGAATCTAACCGGGTTAAATCTCGTAATTCTGTGCCCAGAAATGTTAAAGCTACTGGTAGCGGATCTGCTAATCCAGTTGTTTCCACTACTAGATAATCTAGATTTTCTTGGCGTTCTAAAACTTTGTAAACTGCATCTACTAAATCATTATTAATAGTGCAGCAAATACAACCATTATTTAGTTCCACCATGTTCTCACCAGTGGAAACAATTAGCTCGTTGTCGATGCCAATTTCACCAAATTCATTCACAAGAACAGCGGTTTTTAAACCCTGTTGGTTGTTGAGGATATGATTGAGTAAAGTCGTCTTCCCACTACCGAGGAATCCCGTAATAATTGTTACTGGCATTCCTTGTTTGGGCGTATCCATTGCCGAAGATTCGGGTGTAACTGCTGATTGCATAGCGCTGTTATCAAATAGTCAAAAAATAGTAATGTAGCGCAGATAGTCCAGAAAACACTAGCATAGGGATGCTGGACTGTCATCCCAGCTGCTTTACCCTATTATTACGTATCTCCTTATTTCAGCATTACTCTGTTATGACCCTAACACTCTACAATACCCTCACCCGTCGTCAAGAACCGTTTGAAACAGTCGAACCAGGCAAGGTTAAGATGTATTACTGCGGCGTGACGGTGTACGACTACTGCCATTTGGGTCATGCTAGAGCTTGCATTGTTTGGGATGTAATCCGCCGATACCTCCAGTTTATCGGTTATGAAGTCCGATATATCCAAAATTTTACTGATATTGATGACAAGATTCTCAATCGAGCCCGTGTTGAAAATTCATCAATGGAAGCTGTGGCCGATCGCTTTATCAAAGCATATTTTGAGGATATGGCGCGGTTAGGAATCAAGGAAGCCGATGAATATCCCCGTGCTACCCACACGATGAATGGCATTCAACGGTTAATTCATGAGTTGGAAAATAAAGGTTTTGCTTACCCCTCTGATGGTGATGTCTATTATGCAGTCCGGCAGTTTGCTGAGTATGGCAAGCTTTCTGGACGCAAGTTAGAAGATATGCAAGCGGGTAAAAGCGATCGCGTCAATGTAGAAGATCCAGAATATCAGAAAAAGAAAGATCCCTTTGATTTTGCTCTGTGGAAAGCAGCAAGACCAGGAGAGCCAGCTTGGGAGTCACCTTGGGGCGCAGGCCGTCCGGGGTGGCATATAGAATGCTCGGCAATGGTGCGCGATCGCTTGGGTGACACTATAGATATTCATGCTGGTGGTGCTGACTTAATTTTTCCCCACCACGAAAACGAAATTGCCCAATCTGAAGCTGTGACGGGAAAACCCTTAGCGCGTTACTGGTTGCATAACGGTATGGTGAAGGTAGATGGTGAAAAAATGTCCAAATCTTTGGGCAACTTTATCACTATTCGAGAATTACTGGATCGAGGAGTTGACCCGATGGCAGTACGGTTATTCGTGCTAACTGCTCAATATCGTACACCCATAGATTTTACCGACGAAGCGATCGCCGCAGCAACCAATGGTTGGCACACCATTAAAGAAGGTTTACTTTTCGGCTACCAATACGGTAAAAAACTAGGCTGGGAACTAGAAGAGGGGGAAAATTCCCCAATTGAAAATTCAGATGTTGAGCGTTTTCAAGAAATTGTGAATAACGACTTTAATTTTCCTGGTGGATTAACAGTACTCTTTGAATTAGCCAAAGAACTGCGCCGTGAGGGGCATATTCTTGTGCATGAAGGTAAAACCGAAACATCTCCAGATAAGTTAAAGCATCAATGGCAAACTCTTGTCACATTGGCTGGAGTTTTGGGTTTAGAAGCCGAGATAGAAGCAGAACCTGACAAAAATAATGGTTTAAGCGATGCGGAAATTGAAGCGAAAATTCAGCAAAGGCAAGAAGCGCGTCAAGGCAAAAATTTCGCCGAAAGCGATCGCATTCGTGACGAACTTCAAGCAGAAGGTATTACGCTAATTGATAGCCGTGATGGTACGCGCTGGCACCGGAATTAGAGGAGACTGGGAACTAGAAATTGAATTCTTCCCCATTCCCCATTCCCCATTTCCTATTCCCCATTCCCAATTCCCAATTCCCAATTCCTTAAATTATGTGGTCTGAACTTAAAAAAGCGATCGCTAGTTTCGACATTCCTGCTGATTGGATCGGTATCAGAGCCGTAAAGGAGACTTCTACAAGCCGTTCAGTCCGTGACGGCTTACCCCAGGCAAATGGCAAATCCTTTACTATTGGAGCCATGCTGGAAGTTTTGGTCAACGGCTGTCTGGGTTATGCAGCCACTAACTCTCTGGAACTGTCTTCACTACAAGCTGCTGGCCAAACAGCCTATAAACAGGCAGTAGCAGCCAGTGAATGGTGGATACATCCCTTTCGTGAAAGTGAGCGCCCTAAAGTTGTTGGTGAATATAAATCTCCATTCCTTGAACCTTTTGATGCTTTGAGTCCGGGAGAAATCAACGATTTACTGGTTCGTATTTGCCAAACACTAAAAGTTGACGACAAGATTGTGCAAACCATAGCCGGTGCTAGCACCATTGAGAGAGAGTCTTGGTTTGTTAGCAGCAATGGTTCAGAAGTCTATCAAAAAATTCTATCTATAGCTACTCATTACGGAGCCACCGCCCAAGATGGGTCAATTGTACAGCAGCGCAGCAACAACGGCTCCCAAGCAAACTGTTACCAAGGCGGACTCGAACTATTAAAACAAGAAAACTTATGGCATCGAGTGCGGCAAATTGGCGAACAAGCAGTAGAACTCTTGACAGCTGAAGAATGCCCAACTACCCGTACCAATTTAGTTTTAGCCCCAGATCAAATGATGCTGCAAATCCATGAAAGTGTCGGGCATCCCCTAGAAATTGACCGAATTTTGGGAGATGAGCGTAACTATGCTGGGGGCAGCTTCGTTAATAAAAGTGATTTTGGCAACCTAGTATATGGTTCGCCACTGATGAATATTACCTTTGATCCCACCGTGGCTGGTGAATTTGCTAGCTATGGCTTTGATGATACGGGTGCTGTAGCAACGCGGGAATATTTGGTCAAAGAAGGAGTACTTCAACGGGGTTTGGGCAGTCTAGAGAGTCAAGCTAGAGCAGGTGTATCAGGAGTAGCCTGTGCGCGTGCTTCTTCATGGAATCGACCAGCGATCGATCGCATGGGTAACTTGAATTTAGAGCCTCTAAATGGAAGCTTTGAAGACATTATTGCTGGGATAGAACACGGCGTTTACATGGAATCTAACCGATCTTGGTCAATTGACGATCGCCGTTACAAATTCCAATTTGGTTGTGAGTACGCTAAATTAATTGAAAATGGTAAACTCACTAAAACCCTCCGCAATCCTAACTATCGCGCTACAACACCAGAATTTTGGCATAGCTTAATCCAAGTAGGAAATGCCGAAAACTGGCAAATGTATGGTACTCCTTATTGTGGTAAAGGAGAACCAAATCAGGCCATTTGGGTAGGGCATGGTTCCCCTGTTTGTGTATTTGCTAATGTCGAAGTTTTTGGTGGAGGAAGTTAAATAATTCGTAATTCGTAATTCGTAATTCGTAATTGCGTTTTGCATAGGGATCTATACCCAAAACAAAATGCATCTAATTGTGGTAGGGAATTTTAACCTATCGAATAATTATGAATTATTAATTACTAATTATGTTGAAAAAGGACCAATTTAGTAGCTAGTGGTTAAGAGTTTTAAATTAAAATAATTAACTTTTAATTTAACTCCTAACTTTCCCCCGCTTATTCCCTATTAATATTTAATATCCATGAAAATTGAGGAATTATCTGCGTTAGAAGTCAGCTTTAATCGACTGATTGAAACTCTGCTGATAAAAAAAGCAGAAAATGAACAATTCACTGTCAAACTCAGTAGTGAAAGAAGTCAATTCACTCGTTTTAACCATGCGAAAGTGCGACAAACTGGTTGTGTTGCTGATGGGTGGATCGAATTGACTCTGATGGCAGATCAACGCAGTAGTGTTAGGCAGTTTCCCTTTACTGGAAATTGGGAGCTAGACTGGCAATTAGCATATTCTGCTTTGCAGGAATTACGCGACGAACTTATTCTATTACCCATCGATCCATATTTAGTTTTACCATCAGGAACTAATACCAGTCGTGAAGTAAATTCTGGGAACTTGTTGGCAGAAGAAGCAGTAGTATCAAGTGTATTAGAACAAGTTAATGAATTAGATTTTACTGGTATATATGCTGGAGGAATAGTAATTAAAGGTTATGGTGATTCCAGTGGTCAAAAACACTGGTTTACTACTGATTCTTTTACCTTAGATTATTCTCTATTTTCCACCTCTGGGCAAGCCGTTAAAGGCACATTTGCAGGAAGTGATTGGAATAAATCTGCTTATATAGCCAAAATTAGCGAAGCTAAAAAACAACTCGAATTGCTTGCTCGTCCATGTAAAGAACTGCCGCGAGGACAATACAAAACTTATTTTGCACCTGCTGCTGTTGCAGATTTATTAGTCATGCTTTCTTGGGGAGCTATCAGCGAAGCTGATATTCAACAAGGAAATAGTGCTTTGGCTGCTTTATCGCGTCAAGAAAAACAACTTTCGCCAGTATTTAGTTTGAAAGAAAACTTTCAGCGCGGATTAGTACCCCGATTTAATGAATTGGGAGAAATGGCAGCACCGGAGTTACCTGTAATAGAAAAAGGACTTTTGGTAAACACTCTGGTTAATTCTCGCACTGCCAAAGAATATCAAAAAACTGCCAATGGTGCTAATGGTTCCGAGACTCTCCGTGCGCCAGAAATCAGTCCCGGAAATTTAGTATTTGAACAGATTCTTCCAAGATTGGATACAGGATTGTATCTATCAAATTTGCATTACTTAAATTGGAGCGATCGCCAAACTGGTAGAATCACAGGTATGACCCGTTATGCTTGTTTTTGGGTGGAAAACGGAGAAATTATTGCTCCCATTGAAAACCTACGTTTTGATGAAAGTCTGTATCGCTTCTGGGGAGAAAACCTAGTAGATTTGACTGATTTTCAAGAATTTATTCCTGAAGTAGGCACTTATGATAGTCGCCAACTAGGAGGTAGTTTAGTTCCCGGTATGCTGGTAGAAGATTTTACTTACACCCTATAATCAGGTATTAATTGCATTTTTGATGAATTTGTAATATGTAGATACTTGACTTCTCAAATAAGTTGAGTATCTGAACGATGGTTAATATTTCGAGATTACTATATTAGTAATAACATTTTACCAATCCTAAAATCACCTATTTCTGTAAACTGCATTAATTAAAATATCTTTAATAGCAAAATAAATAATTAATAGCAAAGATAAAAATTGCTCAATCTGAAGAATTGGATCTAAACGCCAACCTTGAAAAAACAAAATTACCCCGCACATTAACATTATAATTGGTGTAAATATCACTTGAATAATATAAAGAGCTAAAGCCCAACCTGTAAGACTAGTTCCACGTTGAGCTAGCCAAGCTACTGTTAAAATAAAGTAAACAATTGCCAAAAGAAAATAAATAATTCCAATTAAGCCAGCTAGATTTAATCCAAAATTAACTTGAGCGAGAGTAAGCATTTATTAAAAATCCTGCTTAATTACAAACCAAAATTTTAAATCTATTACTCGGTAGGTTATCGAAACAAATATCTCTTGGTAAAAATTGTTGGGTTAAGCAATAGCAAAACCCAACTTATAATTTTTATTCATCTCTTACTTAGAGCCTCTATCTTTTTTTGCTAGGAGGTGAATTGCGCTGCGTGAGGTTATCAATTTGCAATTGTTGTCGTCCGTTGGTGACAATTCGCAACATATCTTTGAGATCCTGTTCGATATTGCCCAAAATGCCATCAGCATATTGATCGGCACCATCTTCAATATCTTGAGCCTGAGCGATCGCAGTTTGCCTCATAAGCTCTAACTCTTGCTGACAAGCATACCGCTTGCGCTCAATCTCGGCGAGGGTTTCTTGCATTATTCCCTCACACTCTTGTTGCACTTGTCGCCGCAGTTGTTCAGCTTCTTGTTCAGCCTGTTGAATAATATCGCTTTCAGCTAAGATTTGCGCTCTTTTTGCTTGCGCGGCATCAACAACCTGCTGTCCATACTCTTCCGCTTCTAGCAGAATTTCATCTTTTTGGTTAAGGATGGCTGCTGCTTCTTGAAAAAGCGATGGTAAAGCAAGCCGGATGTAATCAAGCTGTTCCAGCAGCTTTTCTTCATCAATGAGAGTGCGTCCCGTCAGAGGAATCCTGAGACTAGAGAGAACTATTTCTTCTAGGCGGTTGAGTTCCTGCTGAATATCTATGCTTCCCTCTCCACCGAGATATTCTTCAGGGGGGGGATTGTTTCCGTTGAGATTGGGTTCAACATTGGAGAGTTGTGATTGTAGCATTGGTATATATCTAGGGCAATGTGTGGGGGAACGAGATGATCGATAGAGCCGCCAAACCTTGCAATCTCTCTTACCACACTACTACTTAAAAAACTATACTCATTTGAGGTTGCTAGAAAAACTGTTTCTATTTGGGTAGAAAGAGTTTTATTGGTGTGAGCCATTTGCAGTTCCACTTCAAAATCTGACACAGCCCGTAAACCCCGAAGCAAAACTTGTGCGTGTCGCATTTGGGCATAGTTTACGGTAAGACCATCAAAACTGTCTACTTCTACATTAGGTAGATGTTGTGTAGAAAGACGGATCTGCTCTAACCGTTGCTGCACGCTAAAAAGTGGCGTTTTGTTTGGGTTCCGCAGTACAGCGACAATTACCCGCTCAAACAGGCGACAACCGCGCTGAATGAGGTCAAGGTGTCCCAAGGTGATGGGGTCGAAGCTACCAGGATAAATAGCAATCACAATTTTAGATATATCAAAGTTGTTTAAGTGATTATATCGAAACTCTTTTGTGTAACTTACTCAAATCTACCATCTTGCGCTCTAAGCAAGAATGGTAAACTCAATTGTTTTTGTGACACAAGTTATGCTCAACTAGGCGTTAGGAATTAGACTCCTAAATATGGATGCTGGATTTTAATCATGTATAGTTCCAGTATTCGAGATATAAGAAACTCCGTACTTAGGAAAGTGCGCGGGTAGTTAACGAACTTGTCTAGGTAATTTCTTATGGCACTGGATTTTTCCGCCTTGTTCTTGGCGTTTCAATTTACTTCTCCAGGGCCCATTCTGGTGAAATTAGGGCCACTAAGTATTCGATGGTATGGCTTATTGATTGCCACAGCAGTTTTAATTGGCGTAATCCTTTCTCAAGAATTGGCAAAGCGCCGTAATGTTAATCCTGAGTTGCTAGGCGATTTGTTTTTTTGGTTGTTGATTGGGGCAATTCCCGGCGCACGGCTATATTACGTTTTCTTTGAATGGTCAAAATATGCCCCAACTCCAGGAAAAATCTTTGCTATCTGGGAAGGAGGTATTGCCATTCATGGAGCAATTATTGGTGGCGTTTTGGCTGCGTTAATCTTTGCCAAAATCAAGCAGGTTTCTTTTTGGCAACTGGCAGATTTAGTAGCGCCTTCGCTGATTTTAGGGCAGGCAATCGGACGTTGGGGCAATTTCTTTAATTCTGAAGCTTTTGGCGATCCTACTGATTTACCCTGGAAGCTGTATATTCCACCAGACCATCGTCCTTTAGAATATGCTAGTTTCGATTATTTCCATCCCACCTTTTTGTATGAATCTCTGTGGGATTTAATGGTGTTTACGCTACTGATAACGTTGTTTTTCCGGTCTTTATCTGGTAAGCCACGTTTAAAGGTAGGCACGCTGTTTTTAGTTTACTGGCCAGCCTACAGCTTAGGACGCTTGTGGATTGAAGGTTTCCGCACTGATAGCTTGATGCTGGGGCCATTACGAATGGCACAAGTAGTCAGCAGTCTAGGAATTTTATTTGGATTAGTTGGATTAGCTTGGCTTTACTTACTCAAACGCCCTTTACCCGATGTAGTGCCTACTCCCAAGGGGAATGGAGAGATGAGGGGATGAAGGAGCAGGGGAGGCAGGGGAGCAGGGAGCAGGGGGAGTAGGAGAGGATAAAAGAGACTAGGAGAATAACCAATGCCCAATTCCCAAAAATAAAAAATGCCCCAGAATATTTTCTAGGGCTTAACCAGGGTGCATCTACCATTACTCTCTACTAGGGAAAGAGGGTGAATCCGGAGAGATACTGAGAAAATATCAAAAAAGTTTTTTGAGGGATTGTTGTGGGTTCTTTTAAAAGTGAATATACAGAAAACCTGAGCTATAAAAAAACACTATATACCATAGAACCATCTGTATATATTGTCGGGGCAGGCCCTGGAGATCCTGATTTATTGACGGTGAAAGCGCAGAAACTACTGGCTGTTGCTGATGTGATTTTATTTGCTGATTCTTTAATACCTGAACAGATTTTAGAACTTTGTCGAGAAGATGCGGAGATAATTAGAACTGCGAATCAGACTTTAGAAGAGATTGTACCGATTATGATAGATCGGGTGCGATCGCAGCACAAATCTCTAGTCCGTCTCCATTCTGGCGATCCTAGTCTCTACAGCGCCATCCACGAGCAAATGCACCTCCTCGCTGAGGCAAATATTCCTTTTGAAGTCATCCCAGGTATCAGCGCTTTTCAAGCTGCTGCTGCCAAACTCAAAGTAGAACTAACTGTGCCCGGTTTAGTCCAAACCATCATTTTGACCCGCATCAGTGGACGTACAGAAGTACCAGCCAATGAGGAATTAGCTACTCTTGCGGCACATCAAGCTAGCCTCTGCTTATATCTCAGTGCGCGTCATGTCGAAAATGCCCAAGCTAAACTACTCGAACACTATCCAGCCGAAACCCCCATTGCAATCTGCTTTCGTATTGGATGGCCGGATGAAAAAATCAGGGTTGTCCCCCTGAATGAAATGGCGGAATGTACTCATAAAGAGGAATTAATTCGCACCACACTTTATATAATCAGTCCAGCCCTCTCGACAGCAAAAGGGCGATCGCGTTTATATCATCCCGAACATAATCACCTGTTTCGCTCATCTCATCACTGAAGAGTGGGAATTGGGAAAACTGCCCCTTGTCTATCTTGTTTCCCTTATCTGGTCTACGGTTCGGTAAACTTAACAGTGTGAATAAAATTCAAATTTCTAATTCGGTACTATGCCATTAATTAAAGTGCAAACTTCTGCATCTGCTCCTCAAAAAGCTGAAATTGAGTCCATGCTTTTAAACCTATCAGCTAAGTTAGCAAAACATTTGGGGAAACCAGAATCTTATGTAATGACTGCTTTTGAGCCAGAAATTCCTATGACTTTTGCAGGAAATACAGACCCGGTTTGCTACATTGAAATTAAGAGCATTGGCGCGATGAAGCCAGATCAAACCGCAGCAATGAGTCAGGACTTTTGCCAGCAGATTAACCAAATTCTAGGTGTACCGAAAAATCGTATTTACATCGAGTTTGTAGACGCTAAGGGTACAATGTGGGGCTGGAACGGCACAACCTTCGGTTAATTCCCTGTCTTTGGGACTTCCAAGAAATAAATTATCCAAATAAACGTAGACGCGGAGCGGCTTGCCGCAGGCTACCACAGAGACAAGGCAGCGCGCGCGGTCTTCTCCCAAAGGGAGAGGCTAGCGCCTGCCGTAGGATGCCCGAAGGGCTGTAGGGGGTTTCCCCCATGAGCGAATGCCGCGCAGAGAACACAGAGAGAAGAGAAATAGAGAGGATTTTTGCGTCAGTTTTGGGATATTTTTTTATTTGGAAGTCCCTTAGTTGGTCAAGACTAACTTGATCTAGCAGGTGTAGGATAGAGATCCTACATCAACTCTTGATTTTTTTATGTCTGCTACGCCTCTTGTATCTCAAGTTGACTCACACAACCCAGAAAAATCAGAATTAATTCCTCCCCTTCTAGGTGCTTCTCTGGCGGAGTTAAGCGCTTGGGTGCAGCAACAAGGACAACCTGCTTACAGAGGAAAGCAACTGCATGAATGGATTTATGATAAGGGAGTGCGATCACTAGCTGATATTTCTGTCTTCTCTAAGCAATGGCGCACAGAAGTAGCAGAAGTCCCCATTGGGCGCTCAATTTTACATTACCGCTCTGAGGCTCCCGATGGTACGGTCAAATATCTTTTACGATTAACAGACGGGCAAATTATTGAAACTGTAGGCATTCCCACCTTCGCAGAAAGGGGAGAAGGCCCAAAAGCCCGTCTAACAGTTTGCGTCTCTACTCAGGTGGGTTGTCCAATGGCGTGTGATTTCTGCGCTACTGGTAAGGGAGGCTACAAACGCAACCTAGCACGACACGAAATTATCGATCAGGTGTTAACTGTGCAAGAAGATTTTCAGCAACGGGTTAGCAATGTGGTGTTCATGGGACTAGGTGAACCGTTGTTAAATACTGAGAATGTCTTAGCAGCCCTGAAATCTCTAAATCAAGATGTCGGTATTGGACAGCGATCGCTTACAGTTTCTACAGTTGGGATTCGCGATCGCATCCGTGAGTTCGCACAAAATAATTTGCAAATCACTCTGGCTGTGAGTCTCCACGCACCCAACCAAGCACTGCGAGAAAAACTCATCCCCAGCGCCCGCGCCTATCCTCTAGAAGATTTGTTGGCTGAATGTCGAGAATATGTAGAAATTACTGGACGGCGCGTTACCTTTGAATATGTTCTCCTGGCTGGTGTCAACGATTTACCAGAACACGCATTAGAACTTTCAAAATGTATGCGAGGATTTCAATGTCATGTGAATTTGATTCCTTACAACCCCATCCAAGAAGTAGACTACAAACGCCCTAACCGTGATCGAATTGAAGCATTTGTCAACGTCCTTAAGCAACAAAATACTGCTGTGAGTGTGCGTTATTCCCGTGGTTTAGAAGCCGATGCTGCTTGCGGGCAATTGAGAGCAAGTAAGAATTAAACTTGTTGTAGTCAATTTATGAATCAATATGAAACCGCAGATAAACACAGATATGTCTTCAGATACATCTCTGTTTATCTATGGCGTAAAACCGCTTGAGATCCCTTTGTTAACTTACCCACCACAGGTAGATTTACGGTAATCCGGCAAACCATGTAAAAAATTTGAATGTATAATTTAATTAAGATGAATATCTAAGAAGCGACAGTTTTATGAAAAATCAAGAGAATGCACTGGATATAACCTTGATTTAGCAAGCTATTCCCAACGTACTAATATTTAGAACACGTCACCGACTGAAGAATGTTGGCGTAGTCAGCCGTAAGTATCCCGTAAGCCCATAACGGTAAGTAAAACATTAGCTTTAGTGAACTATTCCAAGTCCCTGCATTGATGTATAGGGTAATTGTGTTGAAATTTTAAGGGTTTAGCGATCGCTAAACCCAACCTATAACAATTGAGGAAATAACTGTATGTTGAATCGCTTGTCGCTACTTAAAGCATGGTTACTATTGATTGTACTTACAAAAGCTTTATCGATTAGTTTTCCTGCTAATGCCCAAATAATTCAGAGGAATCCCCAGACACAAGATTCGCTTCAAGAAAGAATCAGACAACAACAAACAGAGCAAAATCAGCAAATACAAGAACGAATGAGGGAAACATGGCTACGGCAAAACCTTCAACAACCTCAACTACTACAACCACAACAGACAATACAACAGCAAGAATTTACACGACAACGGCAAGAAATGTTCCGCCAGCAACAATTAAGACTACAACAGGAACAAACAAGACTACAACAGCAAGACTTTTCACGACAGCAACAATTGAGAATACAAGATCAACAACTCAGACAAGATCAACAAATTAGACAACAACAACAATTCAGGTTACAAGAACAGATCCGACAGCAACAACTCAGACAACAGAACAATAATCTGTAAAGTCTTCAAAATTTCTGACAAGTAACTTTATTATTAGAAATTAGAGAACACATTCTCTAATTTTTAATTTTTATTATCTAGCGCTGTGCATAAATTCCTGGTGCATAAGCCTCAATGACTTTACCAGTGCGAGTGCAACTAATCATCAAGTAGTCACAAGTAGAGCATTGTGTTCGAGTTAATTGACTATCAGTAATATAATAACGTTCTGCTTGACTACCACAATTTGGGCAGTAAATTTTTTGTACTGTCTGCATTTTAAAACCCCTGGTTGTAATTTATTTTTTATTTGAGAAAACTGCCAGTTAAAGTAGAAAAAATTTTGGTTTGACCCAACTTAACAAAGGACTTTAATATTGGCTAATTATTTTAAACAAAATTTCAGATTTGAAAAAAATTCGATTCATCTCTATACTATCCTATAAATTCAGTGATTTTACCCTCTTACTTTAGGTATATAAATTATTTTTTAATTAAATGACGCTTAGAGATTTACTGATCCCTATAACGAATGCCTTGAGAGAGGCTTATTTATAGTCATCTTGGACAGATACAAAAAAAAGCTGTTCTTGTATTCAAAAATTAAACTACAGAAAATACTGTATATTTAGTAACAAAATATTTATCTTAAGGATTGGTTAATATTTACTGGCAAGATTTATGAGGTTAAATTCTGGTATTAAAATTTAATCAAAATTACCATAGTTACGAGATACGGTAAATTTAGGATATTTACACATCTTAAATTTTCGCAGACAACCTTAACAGAATCCTCTGCGATAGTGGAACTAATACTTTGCCAAGCTAGTTTTAAGGGTTTGTAGTAAGAGCTAAAGTCCTTACTACAAACTTGTTTATTCATACATAAATTGAAATTTTACAGACTACTAACCTCCTCAAGCGGGATGAAAATAATCGTAAATTTCTTGAGCCAAACGCGGCCCGATCCCTGGAACCTCTGCGAGTTGTGGGGTTGTTGCTTGGCGAATATAATCAACTGAGCGAAAATGCCCTAGTAACTGCTTTTGTCGATGATGTCCTAAGCCAGGAATTTCATCTAAACGCGATCGCTTCAATTTATCACTGCGTTGCTGACGATGGAAACTGACTGCAAAGCGATGCGCTTCATCTCGCAACCGTCGCAACAATTGCACCCCCGGTTGTTCTGGATCAGTTGGCAAGGGTTTAGATTCTCCCGGTAAGAAAATCTCTTCTCGCTGCTTTGCTAAACTCACAACTCGCAAGTCTTCTAATAAATTCATCTCTTGCAAAACGGCAATAACTGAAGATAACTGACCTTTACCACCATCAATCATGATTAAATCAGGCCAATCTGGATTACCCAAACGTGACAACTGTGGATCTTCCCCATACTTGCGGAACCGTCGCCCAATAACTTCAGCAAGACTAGCAAAATCATCCGAATGTCCCGCCGTCACCGTGGGATTTTTAATTTTGTAGTGGCGATAATGCTGTTTGGCGGGTAAACCGTCGATAAACACGACTTGGGAAGCTACAGCATTTGACCCTTGAATGTGGGAAATGTCATAACCTTCAATGCGATGGGGTACATCTGGTAAATCGAGAATAGCTGCTAAATCTTGCATTGCTTGGTGATTGCGATCGCCAAATTTCTGCATTCTTTGCAATTCATACTGAGCATTTCGCTCTACCATCTCAATTAATTCTGCCTTAGTTTGCCGCAAAGGAGTCAAAATCGTGACTTTTTTACCTTTACGTTGAGTTAAGACATCCGCCAATATGCCGCTATCTGGTAAATCATGCTGTACCAGAATTTCTAAGGGTATTTCTACTGAGTCAGCAGTTTGGTAATGCTCCTCTAAAGCTCGTTGTAAAATAGCTCCTGGCTCTGCATGAGCATCAGCTACAAAAGCTAAACGCCCTACCAATTGTCCAGCCCGAATCTGGAATAGTTGAATACAAGCGTGTTCTTCGTTAGCCGCCAGTGCGATCGCATCCCGCGAAACTGTATCATCTGGTAAGGATACCTTTTGGTCAGTAGTCAGCGACTTTAACCCCGAAATTTGATCGCGAATCCGTGCTGCTGACTCAAAGTTCAAGTCTTCAGCTGCTGCATTCATCTGTTGAGTCAAAATATCAATCAATTCCTGAGTTCGCCCTTGGAATACCATCGCAATCTTTTGCACAATTTTGCGATATTCTTCTGGTGAAGTCAGCTTTTGGCACACACCCGGACAGCGCCCTAAATCATAATTTAAGCATGGACGGTCTTTGAAAAGTGGTTGAGGTCGTTGTCGCTGGGGAAAGATGCGCTTGCAAATGCGGACAATCTCTCGCAATAAACCAGCATCAGTATAAGGCCCGTAAAATTTATCTTTTTCTTTGCCGAATTGACGTTTACGGGTAATAAAAATTCGCGGATAATCTTCTGACCAAGTAATGCAGAGATAGGGATATTTTTTATCATCTTTGAGCAGCACGTTGAAGTATGGCTGATGCTGCTTAATCAAGTTGGCTTCTAGCGCTAAAGCTTCGGCTTCAGTATCGGTGACGATGAATTCAATTTCTGTAACCAACTTGACCATCGTGGCGATGCGTTCAGTCTTGTTATAACCATCGCGGAAATAGGAACGAACACGCGATCGCAATTTACGTGACTTACCTATATATATAATGCGATCGCTCTTGTCTCGCATAAAATAAACCCCCGGTTCCGGTGGAATTTCGGCTAGACGATTTTCCAGTCGTTCCGGCTCTTTAACCAGTGGTAGTATTTGAGTAGATATTGTCACAACCAAAATTAGGTAATCTTTCTCTATTTTAAGAAAAATTCTTTTTTCGTGCCGATTTCATAGAGTAATTATCAATTAAATATAAAGTAAAGATATTTTTAGTCTATAGATACTTCTGCGGCTACCTACGAGTTCTCCAACAGAGTACCCGCAGGTTGGGTTTATGGACGTAAATCCTGTCACCAACAAGACTTGGGGCAAAATCCACTTGTAAAGAAAGGTAAGTAACTTCCACCATAGTTTACTAAATGCCTTGCTACACATATCACAATTTTGAAGCAAGATAAGAGTTTATGTAGCTATTCTCTTATTTGTCATCTGTTACTGTCAGAATCAAAACTTAGCTTTTTTAATCTCTAATTAATATTTTAAAACAGATAATATTTTTTATTTAAAGCTTTATTTTATTGAGTTATAGCTTTATGTATTCTTAGTTAAAATTAATTAAAATTGAAATATCTGCTTATATAGTGCAGCTAAATCAATTACTAATAAACAGTAATTTCGATTATCAATTAAGCTCATAACATTAAGCAATCTAACGGATTTAGGAAGTTATAATTACGAATATGATTATAAATATAG
>NZ_JACKZS010000559.1 GCF_014222285.1 Nostoc sp. UCD121 | reverse complement strand
TGCTGCAAGAAATTCGCGTGACTCGCACTCATTTCGGTTAGTTTCTCGGTTTGACTCGTTTCTAATAACTTGATTAGCTCGCTCATCTGCTGGCTGTTGGTTTGTAACTGCTCGATTTTCTGGGTCAATTGCTCTATCTTCTCGGTTAGGAACTGTATCTGAGTTAGGTTGTTGTCGTTGGTTAAAGTCATGGGTTTGTACCTGTGGTTTATTTTGTAAAAGATAGGGAACAGGTAATGGGGAACAGGCAACAGTTTTTTCTATTTCCTCTTCCCTGTGTGTTGGTAAGAGATCCAATTTGTCATTCCCTGT
>NZ_JACKZS010000125.1 GCF_014222285.1 Nostoc sp. UCD121 | reverse complement strand
GTTTAATATACCTTTATATTGATTAATGCTTTTATGAAGATTAAAATATAAAGAGAGAAAAAATAAAAAAATTATTAGGAAATCCCAAAAAGTAAAAATTTCTGAGAAACTAGAAATCGTTGAAACGGGGTCAGCCATATATAAAGACCCTGACCATAAAACAAATCACATTCAAATGGGGTCAGTTATATTTAAAGACCCCAAATTTTATGTTTAAAAAACCCCAAAATTAATAAAAACTCGCAATATTGGAAGCGCCAGACTAATAATTTGTTAGTCTTGGCGCTTTCAATTTGTTAACTAAGCATTTACTGGGCTGTTACCAAATAGGATGAAGGAATTGGTTGGGCACGTCCAGCACTGACGAGTGCCTGATAAACAAAGGCAGCAACCTCGGCTCTAGTCGCTTGACGATTAGGATTGAGTTGCTTCGCTGTGGGATAGTTGATTACTAGCTGCTGTGCAGTTGCAGCGGCAACAGGAGCGATCGCATAATTAGGAATCTGGGCAGCATCTGTGTAAAAGGAAAGGACGTTCTGATTATTCGCAGTTAAGCCCAAACCATTAGCTAAAGAGACTAGCGCCTGCACTCTGGGAATTTGCTGCTGTGGTTTAAAAGTGCCATCAGGATAACCAGAAACAAATTGACTCTGGTAAGCAGATTGAATTGCAGCGTAAGCCCAGAAATTTGTTGCTACATCTTTAAACTTAATACCTGCGCGTTTGGCTGGTGGTGTTAAAGCTTTAGTGACAATAGTGGCAAATTGAGCGCGGGTTACAGGTTCATTGGGTTTAAAGCTGCCATCAGGAAAGCCAGCAATAATATTTTGAGAAGCTAAAGCTTCGATGTAGGTTTTTGCCCAGTAATTTGCTGGCACATCTTTAAAGGCAACAGGCCCTCCAGGTGGTACATCAACAGCTGCGGCAACAAAATCTACTGAGCCAAAAATCTTTTTCTGATCGATATCGTTGCCAACAGCGACAATTTTACTGGTTTTAGTGGCGTTATTCACATCATAACGAGTGTTATTGCGGATAAGATTACCACCAGGATTTTCGTTGGTGCCAAGGTCAGGTAAAGCACTAACAGTTGCTACTACACCATCCCGCTTATTGTTCTGAATGACATTCTTACGCAATACGGGCTTCGCTGACTCTGAGATAAAAAGACCATCTTGGTTTTCGACGATTTGGTTTTCCACAATTAGGGGTGTGGAAGTACCACCGATCGCTAGACCAAAACCAGTATCCTGAAATAAGTTACCCCGAATTTCTCCTTGAGCAGCTTTAGCAATTGAAATCCCATTGCCTTTGTTTTGCACAAAGATGTTACTTTCAATTTTAGGATTGCCTGTACCCGTCACAAAAACGCCCTCTCTAACACTGTTAGTAAAAGTACTGTTTTTGATAGTAGGATTAGTTGATTCCACCCACACAGCCGTACCCCGGCTATTTGGGTTAGTAACGGTGACACCAGTAATAGTGGTATCTTGTTCGGCCAGGATGGTAATGTCCTGTCTAGCAAAGGTACGACTAGTGTAGAAACCTCCACCTGTAATTAATATTGCCTGACCTTTACTAGCTTCATCACCCCGCAGTGTCACTCCTGGTTTAAGCAACAATGGGAAAGTTTCGCCACTTTCCTGGTTATAGTTCCCAGGTGCTAATTGAACAACTGCACCTGCTTGGGCTTGACTAAGAGCAAAACTGATGCTTTTGTAAGGTGCAGCTGAGGTTGTACCAGCACTAGCACTATCTACACCCGTTGCGGGATTAACATAAATTGCTGCGGCGGTTGTCGGAACTTGCGCTGTGAGCTTTGGGGCAATACCTTCTGGGTGAGTCGCACCAGCATTAACCGCACCGGGTAGTAATATTGAACCGCAGTAAATAGCTAGCAAAGCCGTTAGTCCGGCTCCCCCGCGTAAAGTATATCTGAGATGACTGCTAGAAAGAAGGCGAAAATTTTTCGCTATAGAAATGTGAAAACCCCGATATTTCATTTTTTCTGTCTGTGATGTGCTGAATTACGGTATGTCGAACAAGGTTGAAACTAGCAGTCTTATAGCTGCTGTCAAACCCATGCAAAACTATACTGGATGATTAGCACTGATTCAGCTAATTTCCTTAGATACATCACAGAACTTATACATTAGTTATATTATTTTATTCAGAAAATTTTACTAGTATTTAAGACGGCGCAAGTTTGCTTGCCTTTAACAAAGGGATTTTGCCCCTTGTTAAGTCCCAAGTCTGGTTAATTGAGATGGTAGGTGGATTTTTGCCAAGCCGTAGGCTTTCAGGATAAGCAATTTCTATCGTTGTCTGATCTAAGCGTTCATCCTGTCTTTGCTACCATTACTGAATTATTTATTTTTTGGTATTTCCTAAAGCTAGATGCCGCAACTAATTCTACTGGAATATCATCACAAGAAAAGCAAATCTATTGGAAATTGGCAGAAATGCGTTTTAAATTTTTGGGGTTGCGTCGCACCTTAATTTTACTAGGTAGTCCCTGTCTTGTACTTTTGTCTACTCCTGCCTTTGCTGCGGAACGAGTAGTGTTGAACTATGGTATTTTCCGTGAATCACTTTCAGTAGACGAACTATCCACCTTTGCCCAAACAGGTGAACTTTCACGTTCATTACGAGTTGATTTTGCTTTAGCACGACAAGATCCTAAAGCCATTCGTCAATATTTAACTGAGCCTGTGAAAGTAAACCTAGTATTTTTAGATAGAGTTCTGAATAGCCAGATTGGTAATATTATTTTGGATCAAATTAGTCAAGTTATTTATACACCGTCTCGGAGAGGAGATCGGCAGGCTTTGCGATCTGCTTTGGTACTTTCTGCAAGTCAAGATGGGCAGGTGTCGCTAATCGAAATTATTCAAAATTATCCAACTAATGAAGTGGAAGTTGATGGCAAACGCTTGGAGGGTGCATACCGTCAACTTCGTCGCTTGCAAACAAGCCTACAAGATTTACTCAATTTTTAGTAAGCTAAAGTTTCTAAAGTTTCCCTTAAATACCTTTGTACCTGCTGTTCCAAGCGAATTCCGTGCAATTGAGCATCACGTTCTAGTTGCCAGCGTTGAAAACCGGAACTAGTGGAGATCGCACATTTGAGGCTATACCAAATTTCAGTATCAGCAGAAAATTGGCGATCGCTAGAAGCTGGAATTTGAGCCATAGTTCCTCATTCCTTTATTTTTACTTGCAAGGTAATTGGGCATTGGGTATGGGGCATTGGGCATCGGTAATTTCCCGATTCTTCTCTGCCCCTCTGCTTCCCTACTGCTTATTTTTAGCCTTTTAAAGTAAATAATATTACTTTCAGGGCTGTGATGAATCTGTATTAATCCTAAACAAGGATTGCAATAATCGGGGCACGATTTGATTAACCCGAACCCCTAAAATTGTGAAATCTTGCTTAATCTTTTCTAAAGATAATGGTTCTATGCCAGCGAATTCTGTCTCATTAATCACTAAAACTCGCATTACACTCACAGGTATTTGTAAAAATAGATTGCTGCCTAAAAAGGCTAATCCCGCAAGCACGAGTGCAAGGCTACGCCATTGTGGAAGGAATTTGGCTGAATCTGCTACTAATGGAGCAAATTGGTAAAGATGCCACAGCACCCAAATCGACAATACTGCTGCCACTAATGCCAGGATACGATTTAACTTTGTATTAATTAAACAGAGAATTTTTCGCTGCCGCTCAGTCAGATTTTCTGGCTTTAGGGCTATTCCTAAAAGAGCGAATATATAAAAAGGGCGACGTAACTGCATCCATAGCAGGGGAAGAATACCAATGGCGGCAACTAAAAATAGTTCCATCCAGACTGGCAAAAACGGCTCACCTACAGACAAAAATATTAAACAGAGTACTAAAAAAACAGGCAACGTCGCCAATCCAGCGACGTGAATCCACAAAATAGGTTCAGAGCGAAATGAATGCATAGTAAAAAGTTATGAGTTAAGAGTTAGGAGCTTGGAATTAGCAGTCTTTAACTCCTAACTCCTAATTTATTACTCCTAACTTCTAACCATTTTACCCTTAACACTATCTCGTTAAGGTGAGAGTGCGGCGCTTCGTAACCATCTGATAGGATTCGATGATGTCACCTTCAACCCAATCATTGAATTTATCCATACCGACACCGCATTCATAACCGGCGTTGACTTCACGGGCATCTTCTTTCATCCGTTTTAGGGAATCAAGGACACCTTCATAAATCACCTTACCGCCGCGTCGTACCCTGACTTTGCAGTTACGAACTAGCTTGCCAGATTGAACGTAGCAACCGGCAACAGCACCGCGACCGACTGGGAAGACGGCACGAACTTCGGTTTGACCCAAGGGTTCTTCCACCAACTCTGGTTCCAAAAGACCTTCCAAGGCATCTTGGATATCTTCTAGGAGTTTGTAGATGACGTTGTATTCCCGGACATCTACACCCGCTTCATCGGCGGCTTGTCTAGCGCCACTAGCGAAGGTGGTGTTGAAGCCAATGATTACAGCGTTACTTGCAGCTGCTAAGTCGATGTCTGTCTCGGTGATTTCCCCAGCCGTAGCCAAGAGCATCCGAATTTGGACTTCGTTTTGCGGGATTTGCTTGAGCGCTCCCACAATGGCTTCTACGGAACCTTGTACGTCTCCTTTCAAGATCAAGTTGAGTTCTTTCAACTCACCTTCTTGTGCTTGAGCCGATAAGGTTGTGAGGGTAACACGTCCCTGTAACAGGCGGGATAGGCGTTGTCTGTCGGCGCGATCGCTAGCGAGGGCTCTGGCTTCTTTTTCGTTCTGGAAGACCTCGAACTCGTCGCCTGCTGCTGGCACATCACTTAAACCCAACACCTCGACAGCAAAGGAAGGAGAAGCGATATCCACTCTCTTGCCTCTGTCATCCACCATTGCTCGGACTTTACCGAAGGCCGAGCCAGCTACTAAGATATCTCCCACATGCAGGGTGCCATTCTGAATTAGCAGGGTAGCAACTGCTCCCTTGGCTTTATCCAGATGTGCTTCAATGACAGTTCCTTTGGCGGTACGATCTGGGTTGGCAGATAGTTCTCCAACTTCTGCTACCAAGAGAATCATTTCTAAGAGCGTATCCAGATTTTCACCTCTGATGGCGCTCACGGGAACCATGATTGTCTCACCACCCCAATCTTCTGCGGTCAGACCATACTGGGTTAGTTCTTGTTTCACCCGCTCTGGTTGTGCCCCTTCTTTATCAATTTTGTTGATTGCAACAACAATTGGCACTCCCGCAGCTTGAGCGTGGCTAATAGCTTCAATGGTTTGGGGACGGACACCATCATCAGCAGCCACTACTAACACGGCAATGTCTGTTACCCGCGCTCCTCTAGCCCGCATCGCTGTAAAGGCTTCGTGACCAGGGGTATCCAGGAAGACTATCTGCTGTGGTTTGCCCTCATGTACCACATCCACATGGTACGCACCAATATGCTGAGTGATACCACCAGCTTCGCCAGCAGCCACTTTGGTTTTGCGAATTGAGTCGAGCAGGGTTGTTTTACCGTGGTCTACGTGACCCATAATTGTCACGACAGGCGGACGGCGATGAAGATATTCTTGGTCTTCTGCGCCGACCATTTCCGTAATTTTCCGAGCTTCTGCTTCTCGCTCGACGGTTTCGACTTCTATTTCTAGTTCTTTTCCTACCAGGGTAATTGTGGGAATATCCAGATTTTGGGTGATACTCACCGCCATGCCTTTGAGGAACAGGATTTTTACAATCTCTGTATCGGCAACGGCTAAAACGTCAGACAGTTCTTGCACAGTCAACGGCCCTGTGATCGTCACCTTTTCGGGACGATCGCGCTTGGTGTCAGCTTCTTGTTGGTGGCGACGGTTATTGTGATGGTCACGGCTAGAACCAGACTTAGAACCAGGTTTTCTACTTCCTCTAGCAGTTGGGGCGCTAGCAAGGCTTGCACCCGGCATCTGTACAGGTCGAGTCGCTTTTGGTTTGGGAGGACGAGCGATGGAAAGGCTGACTTGGACGATTGCTGGTGAGTCGATATCGTCATCATCCAGCAAATCTTCTTCAAATTCATCATCCAATATCGGCTTAATCCGCTTGCCTTTAACGCCAGCTTTAGCCTTCTCTTTAACTTCGTCGATTATTTCCTCTTCTACCCACTTTTTGCCGCCTTTGGTCGGGCGAGGCGGACTTGGGCGTTTCAAATCGAGGAGATCGGGTGTAACTGGCTCATCACCCAGTCCTTGAGATTTGCCCGCTATTCCTGACATTTGTCTGGGTGGAGTAGCGATCGGCATTGCGGCTGCTACTGATTCACCAGGACGCGCTGGTCTGGGTCTTTGCCCCTCTCCTAGTTGTGATGGTGCAGATGGTCGATTGCCTCTCTGCTCTGGTCTGGTGGGTGCAGGGGTAGGTCGAGCCTGTCTTTGTGGCGCAGATTGTGGAGACTGGTCGGTTGGCAGTTTAGCAACTCTGGGCTTAATTTGCTCGCGATCGCCTTCAACGGGACGTAGCCGTTGGTCGCGTTTGAGAATCGGCTTATCTGCTTGAGATACCGGCTCATCTGACACCTGGGCTACTTCTGCTTGGGCAACTTCTGCCGCCGGCCTTGCCGGAGGGGCAACTAATTGCGGTTTGATCGGTTTTTCCGATTTCGGTCTCGGTGGAACTACTTTTTCCGGTTTTTGGGATGCTACTTTTTCCGGTGCCTGACTTGGATTAGGTGTTTGTTCCAAGTCGGTGACAGGAGGTTGCTCTTGAGTCTCAGATTGAGTCCGGGGCACAGGTCGAGTTGGTGCCGCCGGCTTCATGGGTGAGGCTGGTGTAGCAAAAGGCCGTGGAGGTGAGGGAGGATTAGCTTCAGACAAGGCAGCTTGGGTATTGTTGGCAACTGACGCCTCTGGGGCGTTGGAGGTAGTATTTCTCAATATTTTGGGTTTGCGTATTTCCAAAATTTGCTGTTTGTGGGGTGCAGCAGGTCGGTTACGTCCGCCGTTTGGTGGTGAATTTGGCTTATGGCTGGTTGTACCTAGTTCCTTTTTGGCTGAAACATTCGTAGCTGCGAGCTTTTCTGCTGCCGTGCGGATGTTTTCTGCCTCGGATTCTGAAATCGTGCTGCTATGACTTTTGACCGCGATACTGAGCTGGTCGCAAATTGCTAGTAGCTCTTTGTTATCCAAATTCAATTCCTTTGATAATTCATAGATTCTAACTTTGCCGTTGGTCATCCACTCTTCCCCTTTAATTTACAGTTTTAGCGGATGGTTGCCTGGTTTGCGACATCTCCATCCTTGGATTACTGTTTTTAGACCGCCGTTTAGTTTTTGCCGGTGCCTCCAATCAGGAAAGAGAGATGTTTCGGTTTAATAATGGCATCCCCACCAGGAATGATGGTTGAGGGACACCCATAAAAATTTTTTAAATAAAAGATTTTTATAGGAATCCTTGACGCCGAACTGCGCCTGAGCGCTACCAGGTTGCCATTTTGTAGTTTCTTGTTTTGTTGATTCTGAATCTTCCACAACACAATCGATTACATCTTGTTCTGGGAATGTTGCCTCGCTCCCCTTAAATTATTGGAGAGTCGAATGCCTTTTACACCCATTTACTATTTTGGCACTAACCTTAACGATCAACAGCGGGTGTGATGAAAGCACGACTTCGGCTTTCGCACAATTCCTCTGGTGATGATGTCACAAAGTTGTTCCAATTAAATTTGGTTTTGGGTATTGCTGCTGGGTAGACGTTGCGACAAGCTTTGGTACAGTGTTTCTGGCACTGATGCATGTAGCGATCGCCCTAGTCGATTTTTTTTTTGAGCCGCTTGTAAGCAACTCGTTTGTGGACAAATATAGGCGGAACGCCCCATGCCCTGATCCAATTGTACCTTTCCCGATGGAAAGACGCGGACAATCCGCCAAAACTCATCTTTTGAGCCTACTTTCCGGCAACTAATACAGCGCCGATAATTTGGTTTCATCAATTTTCTGCGATCTCAGTCCAGCATTCTGGGTGTAAAAATGAGTTTTTTATTACTATTTTTTACTTATACCAAGGTGTCTTTCAGGAAATAATCCTTAAGACTCGGACTACAATCAACATTATCAAAACTTTACAAGATTAATCAATTATTCGTCATCGTTATTGTCAAAACTATCCTCCTCTTCTAATTCGTCCTGATTTTCATCTTCGAATTCTTCGTCGAATTCAAGCTCATCTTCCTCTGTCTGATATTTTGCTCTGACAGCGGTAAATTTCTCATCCTCTCCGGCATAGTCGTATTTAGCTTTGTCTTTAATGTCTATTTTCCAACCAGTCAGGCGGGCTGCCAAACGGACGTTTTGTCCTTCTTTGCCAATAGCTAAACTTAGTTGATCTTCAGCCACAAGTACGTGAGTTTGCCGGGATTCTGGGTCCATGAGGCGTACTTCATCCACCCGTGCTGGACTTAAGGCATTAGCGATGTACGTTGCTGGATCTGGCGACCAGCGAATTACATCTATTTTTTCACCACGTAATTCATTGACCACCACTTGAATTCGCGATCCCCTAGCTCCGATACAAGCACCAACTGGGTCTACATCGCGATCAAGGGTATCTACTGCTATTTTAGTCCGGGGGCCGACATAACGGGAAGGGGGATTTGCCTCCCTCGCTACGGCAACAATCCGTACCACTTCATCTTCGATTTCTGGAACTTCGTTGGCAAACAGATAAACTACTAAACCCGCATCGGCACGAGACACCAGCAACTGTGGCCCTCGTTGCTGACCTTGAGAGACTTTTTTCAGATATACCTTGAAGGTGGCGTTTGCCCGATAATTATCGTTAGGCAACTGTTCTCGCTTCGGTAATTCGGCTTCTACTTCTGGCTGACCAAAGCCGCTGCTAACTGCCAAAACCACAGATTGCCGCTCAAACCGTAGGACTCTTGCTTGCAAAACAGTTCCTTCTAAATCTTGGAACTCTTCTTGCACCATCTGGCGCTGTTGATCCCGTAATTTTTGCGCCAATACTTGCTTGGTTTGCATTGCCGCCATCCGACCAAATTCTCCTTGATCGGGTGTCACATCTAGTACAACAGAGTCCCCTAACTGCGCTTCGGGAGCTACTTGTTGAACTTCGTCTAGAGAAATTTGATGGTCTGTGTTATTTACTTCTTCAACTATGGTTTTGGTGGAAAGAACGCGAAATCCCTCTCCGTCAATATCGAGTTCTACTTCAAAATTTTCAAAATAATCTTCGTCAAACTGTTTTCGCTCTAAATTTTGGGCGCGGCGATAACGTTCGTAGCCTTTGAGTAATGCTTCTCTAATAGCTGATTGAACTGCAAGACGGGGTAAATTCCGCTCACGACTTATACTTTCAATTAATTCTTTTAATCCAGGTAAAGTAACCATTGACATAAGCAATCTCCTTTAAAAATCAGGGAGTGGGGGCTGAAAACTACGCATTAAATAGAACCAGGGATTAGAGAATAGCTTTACACTAGCCCCTAATCTCTAGTCCTTAGTTCCTAAACTCTAGGCCCGAAACTCTAGCCTTGAGTGAATGGTACTCTAGTCTGTAATTCCTAAGCCCTAGCCCTTTGTTTATCGGCGCTCGTCTAGCTGCACCTTAGTAATTAGGGAGCGGGGAATTTCGACTACACGACCTTTTTGGTTTAAGTAAAGTGTTGTCTCATCCCGGCGAATCAACTGACCAATCCACTCTTGTTGTCCGTCGTAGGGAAGCGTTGTGGAAATAATGACAGGAAATCCTTTAAAGGAAATAAACTCCCTGTCTGTTACCAGTTGCCGCGAAATACCAGGACTAGACACTTCCAAGACGTATGTATCTGGAACGATTTCCGCAGCATCTAAGGAGGCTTCTAAAGCACGGCTCATCCTCTCACAATCATTCAATCCGGTGTCTTGCTGAGGATTGCGAATGTCTACCCGCAACACTGGTGGACTTTGGTGAGTGTGAAAGACCACGCCAACCACTTCCAATCCCAGTTCTTCTGCTACTGGTGTCGCCAAATCAATAATTTGTGGAACTAAAGGATGAGCCATGAGAGAATTCAATAAAAAAAGTGGGCACTGACCCACTTCCTGCGATAGGTATATCTTCCAAGAAGTCTTGTGACGAATCAATGATGATTCGCCCTCATTCGAGTTTAGCGCATTTAATGGATAGTCGAGTATGGGGGACAGGGCATTGGGAATTGGGAATTGGAAATTGGTTATTTCTCCTTGCCCCCCTGCCCCCTAGCTTCTCTACCCTTCGCGTATTTTTGGGAGAGTGGTGCTTTTCTCGACGACTGTAGGAACTGATGCTTGTGTGCGTAGCTGCCTGGTTTGCTCGATAATTTGGTCTATGTCTTCTTGGGATAAACGCTGGACGTAGTTGATTTTGATTTCCTCTAAGAAGTCAAAAAGTAAACTCTGAATTTCGGAAAGTACGTGTTTTTCCTTCATTTGAGATCCCAAAGCTTCGCTAAACCTTTCTACGAGTTGACTGGTGAGTTTTGCACCAACAGGGTCTTCAACAGCGCTAACCAAAGTTTTGTAAAGATTAGTTGTGATTTGCGTCGCCAGTTGTTCGCTTAACTGGGTTTGAGCTTTTCCCACGCCAGGGAGATTCTGGAGGTTGCGGTAGACGGGGACTTGATGGAAGACGGTTTCGATGTTGTGGCGCAAAATGGCAACGATCGCAGGTTGAATATCAGGTAAGACTTGGTAAACAATTGTTTTTACCAAAAGACCTGCGATCGCTTCCACTTCATTCACATTATTAATATCTATGTAGGGACGTAAATTTTCTTGTTGTGAGAGCCAATCCGTTAACTCACCCCGTTGAATTGAACCCTGAACCTGGTTAATTACCCTTACTACTACTACTTCTGTAAGTTCTTCAGCAAAATTGGCGACAACCCCCTGATGAATTTGCTTTCGCACTGGCTGGAGATCCAATAACTGCGCTTGATCGAGGCGAACTAATACAGGTAAGATTCGCAGCCAACGCCAAAATGGTAGGAGTAAAAATATGTCGTACCAACGCCACAATAGTGCTTCAAACCAGCTTAAGCCAAGATGTCGGCGTTTGATTAAGAAGGTACGCCCCAGCAATTCTACGCCAAATAAAATCAGGAAGGGTAAGTCAATAATCCAAAAATTATCCACAAATTCACCACTTTCACCGATTTGGCGGTAGTAGTTAGTGGCAATTAAAGGGCGGATGCTCTCGTTAAAAAAATTAATTTCTTGATCCCAGCCCTTTTGTGATAGATAAGGCTGACTCCAAAAAGTGGCAAAGGACTGTTTTGCCGATTCGTTACCAATGTGCGATCGCATCCGCTTTTTGATTTTTTCCAAAGTCCCACTTTTATTAACTCCAGCAAAGGGGTTACTGTCAATCATCTCGTTGCTAAGACGCTTTATTTGCTCTAGTTTGCTTTTTACCTCAGAAGACTCTAATCCTGTTTGGCTGACTTGTTCTTCTAATACGTCTACTGTTTCTAGATAACTTTTTGTGTCTCGGTGGGGTTCAATACCTTTTATTGGGTCATAAATCTGAATAACTTGTGGAAGTTTCCGTAAGTAAAAATCTCGCCAAGGTACGTAACTTAAATTAAACAAAACTAAACCTAAATTTACAGTGGCAGTAATTGCCATAAATCTTTCAAACCAAAGATTCCTCTGCTTAGAAGATTTTATATCTTTCTTTTTTTGTTGCATATTATACATTTTTAGGAGATTTGGAATATTAGCTCTTCCATTTATTAATTTTCGTTTCTTTCCAACCAAATACAGCAATTTGCAGTTGAGTAGACCTCAGTATAAATGTATGTCTATGTATTTATGTCAACTTAAGGTAAAAAAATGCTTAGAGACAAAAGGCTTAAGTTGGCACCGAATTGACTGTTCAAAGCGTGTATTCGCTTCAAATGATAATCTCTGCGTCTCTGCCAATACAAAATATGTCTTTTGATGGATGACATGAATTATTTTTTATATAAATCGTTAACTTTGGCAAAAATTATTCATAAATTATTCAAAAATCATTAAAAAATCGCGAAAAAAGTTATTAAACAAACTTAAAATGCAGCTGTTAACATTTATAATCCTGCTGATTTAATCCAAAGGAGTTTTAAATATGTGGTGTGGTTTTGGAAAATCAAGCGCGACTTTTGCTGTTACTTGCCTGATAAGCGCTAGTGTGGTAATTGCAGACACAGGTTTCGCAGCACCTCAACGTAGCTATACGCCCCAGCAATTCCGTTCTGTGTTGCGAGGTCTAGGCTATAACGTCAAGGTAACAAATGGTCCTTTGACAGATGAGGAAACCAAAAAGGCAATTCGGGAATTTCAGACAGGTTATAAGCTAAAACCAGTTGATGGGATAGCAGGGCCAAAAACCCAAGATTTTGCTGCTAACATTGTTCAAATTCTGCACACAAATTTGAATGCAGTAGTCAAGCCTAATCCTCCCCTAACGCGCGATCATTTTTACGGATCCCGCACGGAAGAAGTGGTGAAGGAGTATCAAAAGAAATATCAGTTGCAAGAAACTGGAATTGCTAATTTAGCACTCCGCCAAAAGCTGAATGAAGAGGCAAAAACAGTCTTGAGTCAGCCAACGGCTAAACCAACGGCTAAACCAACAGCTAAACCAACAGCTAAACCAACGGCTACACCAACAGCTACACCAACAGCTACGCCAACAGCTACACCAACAGCTACGCCAACAGCTACGCCAACAGCTACACCAACGGCTACACCCACGGCTACACCAACGGCTACACCAACGGCTACACCCACGGCTACGCCAACATCTACACCCTAGTCTCCACAAAAACCCCTACCCAAAGGCCCTCAAGTTATCTGATTTGGTTCTTCTAAGGGTCTACCCTTGGGTATAGGTAGAATTGGACGGGGGTCATTGTAAGGCATAGGAATGTACTGCACACTGGGTCGCCCTCCTTGGGCCTGTGGGTACAAGTCCATGAGATCATAAATAGAATGGGGCAGTCCGACAGTTACGGGCAGCCCCATTTCTGTTGCTTCTTCAATAGTTATGGGATAATCGTGGGTGACGCGCCCGGTTGTCAAAGCTTCGATAATCGATTCGATATTTTCTGGTAGAACTTTTTGTTTGGGTATACTGTCTTTAAGCAAAGTTCTTACAAACCTCTGTACCTGCCCAATTGCTTTGCGTGAGAGGTCGGCCATAATTAAAGTTTGATCGTCAATCTCACTGATAGGTTTATGTTCAGTTACTTTTAGGATACTTGCTGCGGGGTAATTACCCAATTGGGGATCAACTGGCCCCAAGACAGCGTTAGCATCCATAATAATTTCATCAGAGGCCAGGGCAAGCATTGTACCGCCACTCATGGCATAGTGCGGGACAAAGACTGTGACTTTTGCCTGGTGGCGAATTAATGCTCTGGCGATTTGTTCTGTTGCCAAAACCAAACCACCAGGAGTGTGCAAAATTAAGTCAATTGGCACATCTGGGGGTGTGAGGCGAATAGCTCGTAAGATTTGTTCTGAGTCTTCGATAGTAATGTAGCGAGATATGGGAATTCCCAGAAAGCTAATAGACTCTTGGCGGTGAATCAACAAAATTACCCGACTTTTACGTTCTTGTTGGAATTCTTGTAAAGCACGCAAGCGGCGATATTCTATTTGACGTTTTTGCCAAAGGGGTTGCAAAGAAGTCAGAAGGAGAAAAATCCAGAATAAATCACCAATACCAAAGCCCATAAATATTAATTCTTGTTCAAAAATAACGATTGTCGTCATTATTGTGACAATTTTTGGGCGATCGCATTTCTATCGTAGGGCTAGAAGATGTAGAGGGAGATAAGGTAGATGAGGAAGATTTTGCTCTCCTATATTCCCCTACTTCTTCATCTCCCCCGTCGCCAAATTTTGATAGTATCGTCATCACTACCGCTCACTAGGGTTTGACCATCAGGACTGAAAGCGACACATCGAACATAGCTGGAATGTCCTGTAAGTGTGCTAATTTCTCTACCGCTGTGTAAATGCCACAGTTTGATAGTATTGTCCCAACTGCCACTAGCGAGAAATTGCCTATCCTGGCTAAAGGCAACTGACCAAACTGAATCAGAATGACCACTGAGAGTGCGAATTTCTCTGCCTGTGTTGACATGCCACAATTTAATTGTGTTGTCACCACTGCCACTAGCAATCATTTCTGCATCGTGGCTGAAGGCGATACAGTTGATGAAGAAGGAATGACCTGTAAGTGTGTAGATGTTTCTCCCTGTGTATAGTTGCCACAGTTTGACCGTGTAGTCATTGCTGCCACTAGCGACAAGCTGTCTATCCTGGCTGTTCGTTGTTGTAGCCGTTCTCGGAGAATAAGCAATTGATGAAACTGAGTCGGAATGACCTGTGAGAGCTTGAATTTCTATACCAGTGTTTACTTGCCATAGTTTAATTGTGCAGTCAGCACTGCCACTAACAAGAAACTTGCCATCTGGACTAAAGGCAACAGAATTCACCCAGTTAGTATGACCAGTGAGAGTGCGAATTTCTTTTCCGGTGTTTACATCCCACAATTTGATCGTATTATCCCAACTACCGCTAGCCAACATTCCCCGGTTCAGGTCTGTAACTCCCCCAGATTTGCCAGAATCTCCTTGATAAGAAAAGTTTGAAGAGATTGGGCTAAAGGCGACGGAATTAACCATACTAGAATGACCAGAAGACCAACGACCCATTTGACGCACTAGCTTGCCAGTACTCAGTTGCCAAAGTTTAATAGTGTGGTCATTACTGCCACTAGCAATCAATTGCCCATCTGGACTAATAGCGATCGCATGAACCATACTAGAATGACCTCTGAGGGTCTGTACGCATTGCCAGTTTTGCTGGTCTAATATAATAGGTGGAGGTAATTTTACTTGGGGCGTTATCACTAAAGTGGATGTTTCTGGTGTTATCTTTTTCTCGTTTTCAGGGCCCAATAAATCCAACCACTCCTGCACAGATTGGGGACGATAGGTTGACTCCAAATCCATGCCGCACATAATAGCTTGATTTACCCTATTGCTGATGTTGGGATTAAAATATTGTGGTGGTTCTAAATTAATATTGTGTCGTCTATCATCTGCACTCGTCGGTATTACTGCGGTCAATAAATTATACAAAGTAGCAGCTAAAGCATAGATATCAATGTATTCTCCTCGTGGCGCTTCTGATTCATACTGCTCAGGTGGGGCAAAACCAGGAGTGCGATACACTGTATGTCTTTGAATTACATTAGGAATAAATTCTCTAGCGATGCCAAAGTCTATCAGCACTGCTTCAGATTTATCAATGCGGATCATAATGTTGCGTGGTTTGAGATCCCGATGCAGCAATCCTTTAGAATGGATTAGTGTCAAAGCGTCGCCAATTTGTCTGATGTAGAGCAGCGCTTCTGCTTCTGATAGCACTCCAACCCGTCTTAAGTACTGTCCTAAGTCTTCACCTTCGATGTATTCCATCACCATGCAGGGCAAATTTCCATCATCAAAGATGGTTTCTATTTCTACTATATGGGGATGGTGACACACAGCCAGCCTAACTGCTTCATCACGGAAGTCTTGCCGTAACTTGTTTCGGTGGAGTATCCAGGCGGGGTGGTTCAGGATTTCTTCTTTAAGGGTTTTAATCACTCGCAGTTGATTTCGTTGATTTCTGGCAAGATAAGTAATGCCAATTCCGCCTTCACCTAGTTGGCTTTCGATAATGTAGCGTCCCCCGAATAAAGACTTTCCTGCATTCCACACCATTAGTAATATTTGACAATTGCTGGTATTTATTTTGGCACAGTATCAAAACAGCCAACCCGAATTTTTGGGAATTCCATTTGAATCGCTGTTGTAGATTTTTGGAAGTTAGTTACTTAGAGAACATTTTCATTAACCTCGATAATTACTAATAGTATAAAGTTGTGTATACCCTAATAGCTTTAGCGAAACTTTGCCTTTAGATCAAAGTATGAGAGTTGATTGCTCATGTTAGAGTAAACGATGACTTTCGCTATATTTGTTCATAATAATTTGACTTGTAGGTAATCTGTAATTATGCTAAAGAATCTGAATCTGAAACAAAAATTTACAATTCTGCTACTGGTAATTCTGACATTTGGTTTGAGCTTGAGTGGATTTGCTCTTTCTTCTTTGCTTAGGGAGAATGCTAAACAAGATATTAGCTCTACCGGCCTCATCCTCATTCAAACAATGAGTTCTGTTCGTAAATACACCAGTACCCAAGTGAATCCAGAGCTAGTTGATAAATTGGCTACTGAGTTTTTGCCGCAAACCGTACCTGGATACTCAGCACGGGAGGTATTTGAGATTTTACGGAAAACAACAGAATATCGTGATTTCTTTTATAAAGAAGCAACTCTCAATCCTACAAATCTGCGGGATAAGGCTGACGGTTTTGAGACAGAAATTGTAGAAAGGTTCAGAAATAAATCGGATCTTAAAGAAGTGAGTGGATTTCGCTCAATTCCTAGTGGGGATATCTTTTATATTGCTCGTCCCTTAAAAGTTTCTGAAGAAAGTTGTCTGAAGTGTCATAGCGTACCGGAGGCTGCCCCTCAAAGTATGATTGCTCTTTATGGCACAGCTAATGGATTTGGGTGGAAGCTGAATGAGATTGTCGGCGCTCAAATTATATCAGTACCGGCAAAGAATGTAATCAGCAAAGCAAATCAGTCTTCTTTACTAATTATCTTAATTGTATCAACTATATTTATAGCGACTATCCTGTTAGTTAACTTGTTCTTGAATCGACAGGTTGTTGTTCCTCTCAAACGCATGACTCGCATAGCGGAAGAAGTTAGTACAGGACACATGGAAGTTGAATTCGAGCAGATGTCTAATGATGAAATCGGTAATTTAGCTAAAGCATTTAAACGGATGCAGTTAAGTTTAGAAATGGCAATGAAAAGAATCAAACGCACTCAGGGGGGAACAGGGGATTAAAATAATTAGTAATGAAATTATGTTTTCTACAAGATGCTGCGCGTACCTTGCTTCTCTGTAAGAGTACGCGCTACGCTAACGTAATTAATTTTTATGGAAATAGTTGAACTATTCTAACTTATTTCTAAAGTGATATAGGAATCATATTTGATTTTTGAAAAAATTTAGTATAGCTCAGAGAGGCTTTTTGACTGTTGCCGATTACCTTGCTACCCAAATAATTATGGCTACGCCATGCTGCGCGAACAGAAATCAAATCGGATTGCCAGAGTAGTCTTCAATATCTATGAAAATAAGCTTTTTTTGAATTCAAAAGCTGCTTGAAAGTTAGGAATTTGGTTAGCTATAAGTTCAACAAATTGATCAGGTGAAATGTAAGGATTCTCATCTAATATTTCTTCTATAATCAGATTTGCCATTGGCCCTATGTGGTAGGCTAATTCTTGCTGACAATGTTTAATAAATCCTGGTTGCAGTGAAGGTTGTTGTTCAATTTGCCCACTTTGTACATTAGCAGGTAAACTAGGTGGACTAAAAATCGTTTCTCCGGGTTGGTTGTATGACTGCGATATTGCCGACATAGCCTGAAATTCAGGATTAAATACCGTAGCAGGCAAATCATCAAGCATGACTGGAGGAGACATTGCTAGTTCTGGTTCTCCAATCCGCTCTAAATCTTTGATAACTTCCCTGGCTGTTTGGTATCGTTTGTTGGGTCTATCTGCCAACATACAATCAAGTACTTGAGCGAACTCATCACTAACGTAAGTATAATAACGCCAGTTCCATTCAAGTGAGTACTGATCCATTAGTAAAGATGGATCTCTACCTGTGAGTAGTACAATAGCTGTCACCCCCAAGGCGTAAAGGTCACTAGAAGCCGAGCACAAACCTAAGCTAATCTGTTCGCGCGGTGCATACCCCACTTTGCCTACAAGAGACATTTTGCCAACAAATGTAACTTGGTGGTTAGAACTTCTCCCCTCGTTCATGTCAGCAATTTGCTTCCCAACACCGAAATCAATCAGCACTGGCAGATCCTTGCCATCAGGTAACATGATGTTATCAGGAGAAATATCTCGATGGATGATATTGTGCTGATGGACATATTCCAAAACAGGCAATAGATTTTTTAGCCACTGGATAACTTCATCTTCAGAAAAGTTTCTTCCTTGACGTTGAAGTTCTCCCAGCAGCCTAGAATATGTTTTGCCGTCAACATACTCTTGTACTAGGAATAACCGACCATCTCCTTCAAAGCAAGCTAAAAACTTGGGAATTTGGGGATGTTGCAATTGATGAAGAATTTTTGCTTCTCTTTTAAATAAGTTGCGATATTGTTCCAGTCCACTTTCCCCTGTGCCAATGGGTGCAAACTCCTTGAGTACACAAGCTTCATTAAACCGCCGAGTGTCAAATGCCAAGTAAGTTCGCCCCAATCCTCCCTGTCCTAGAAGTTTTTGGATAATATAGCGGTTATCAATTAGAGTTCCAGCAGCTATTTCTGGTCTTGTGGTATGGGACTGTGACATCTCATCGCACTCCTCGCGATTTTATTGTTGATAAATTATCTAGTTTGCTGAAAGTCAGAAACTCTAGCAGATAAGGGCTGATAACATCCTTAAAATTGAGGTTAGCACCACTATCAACACAAGGAAATACACTTTTCTACAATCTTTGAACGGTCTTGTGTAACCAAATAGACAATTTTTACAGGGATAGCTAGATGATACTACTTGTACTTACGTATTTGAGCAGATGGGATATAACCAGTGTCTGCGGTAATATCTGCGAATATTCAGGTTATCACCTTTTGGAGTTGTAGCTGAACCACATCTCATTCCTAGCAACTCAATTAGGATTGAGTTTTGAAAAAGTAAGGATATAGCATAACATCATGGTTTTTGAAAAAAAACTAAAGTTTCTATAGACTTCTCCAAATAAAATATTATATGTATTTCAAGTGCTGAATATGCGATCGCTCTCAAAAATTAATCTTTATGGGAGCCAGTATTGTTACTTGATAGCTACTTCCGCATTAGCTACCAAAGCTTTCTGTATAGGTGATTCTTCAAAGCCGAAAATTATACTGTGTATCAAGACATACCTGAAAGCTACAGTAATTTATCTACTTCATCAACATCTATACCCAACTGACGTAAACGTTCTACTAATTGTTCTGCTTTTTGTTTGGCTTGAGCAGCTTCTTGCTCAGCAATTATAGGTCGTTGGCTAGTGGCAGCACCTTCTTTTGTGGGTATGGTCTACTGTAAATCTTGTTGTAACAATACTTGCGCAAATATAGCGGTTCTCGAATGGAAGCAATACAGTCTGACCTCTCTCCTAAAAGGCTAAGGTTACAGTGTGCCTGAGGGTGTTTGATGAAAAGATATAACTGGTTGTTGTGGTAATGCGATCGCAGTTGTTAAACCTTCATCTTGCCTAACAACTGGTTTCAGCTCTACTTAGATTTATGAGAAATGAGATCCCCGGCTTGTCAAACAAGCCGGGGATCAGTAGCTTTCTAATTTTTCCTAAAACATTTCATCACACTTCTGGCTCAATGCCCGCCGCCCGCAATTGTGCTGCTAGTCGTTCAGCACATTGGCGTTCTTGTTCGGCGCGTTGGCGTTCCTCTTGGGCTAACTCGAAACCCCAAGGTAGAAGGTTTCCTTGTTCACCCCACCATCGTAACCACTTTCCTGTGCGGTTTTCACGAGTACCTTGCCACACCCCAAGATAAAGATTCATTTCTGCTATCCAGTAGCGTTGATTTTCATCAGGCTCTTGCAAAATGTACTGTTGTGTGTGTTGTAAGCGATACATTTCGATACTGCCGCTATCTGGCTCAAAGATGATGTAGTTTGGCACTTTTAAGATGCGCTCATAGAAAAACCATTTTCCTGGGGGATATGTCGCTTTGATAGAATACTCTGTCTCCTGTGTATCGGAAATAAATTCCATTACAATTACGGGAATGTCTCCCTGTAATTCAGGTGTGTAACTGCGTGTTACCTCTTCTCTACTAACATTAATTTTGGCAATGAAAGCCCAATCAGGTGCTTTAATGACTATTTTGTTGTTTAGAGTGGCACAAATGCCGTAATTAGTTGTTGTTAGGGTGTTAACTGAAATTTTTCCGGCTAATTGTAAGCTTTCTGTAAGTGCAGCAGCTAAGGCTGGTTGGTTGATGTTGTCCACTGGATCGTCTGGGAGTTTGTAATCATCGGGTAGTTTTTCCCAAGTGATTTGGTAGTCTTGGGTGAGGGCTGTCATCGTGGGTTGTCCTTTGGGATGGTAAATTTACAAGAAATAAATTACGAACCACAGAGACGCAGAGAACACAGAGAGAGGAGAAATGGAGAGTGATTATTTTAGCTCCCCTCAACCCCGGTTAAAAAAGGGGGCTATATAGTTATTCATCTTCATCGGGTTCTAAATCGTCGGCTGTCAATTCCTGATGCGGGATGGCCGCGATAATCGCATCTATTACTTTAGAGACGGGTAATATTTCAATATTTAAGTCGGGGAATTTTGTCCCTTTTGGCACGATCGCTCGTTTAAATCCCAACTTAGCAGCTTCTTTTAACCGTAGTTCCATTTGGGAAACCGATCGCACTTGTCCACCTAGCCCAACTTCACCGATTAAGACTGTACCAGGATCGACGATGCGATCGCGGAAACTAGCTACAATTGCGATCGCAATTCCTAAATCTACCGCAGGTTCTTCCACATTCAACCCACCCGCAGAAGCAACATAGGAATCTAACTTGGACATAGGAATTCCTACCCGTTTTTCTAAGACGGCAAGAATTTGCACCAAGCGGTTGTAATCTACGCCAGTACCGGCACGACGGGGTGATGGGTAGCTGGTAGGACTCACTAAAGCTTGCAATTCCACAACAATCGGGCGAGTGCCTTCGCAAGCAACCACAATGGCAGTACCGGGAGCCGGATCGTCACGGTTGCCTAAAAATAGCTCTGAGGGATTGGAGACTTCCCGTAGTCCCTCCGCCACCATTTCAAATATGCCGATTTCGTGAGTTGCGCCGAAGCGATTTTTTACTGTGCGTAATAAACGGTGGGAGGCAAAGCGATCGCCTTCAAAATACAACACTGTATCTACTAAATGTTCTAAAACTTTTGGCCCTGCGATCGCTCCTTCTTTGGTCACATGTCCCACAATCAGCATGGTGACATCTTCGTGCTTCGCTACTTTCATTAGTGCGGCTGTACATTCCCGTACCTGAGCCACTGAACCTGGTGCAGAAGTCAACGCTGGAAAAAATACTGTTTGGATACTGTCAATCACCGCCACGTTTGGCTTGAGAGAATCTATTTCCCGTAAAATTTCTTCTAAATCTGTTTCTGGCAGTACATATAAATCTGCACCTATACTGTCAGGGTCTATGGGTAGTGTCGGATCTACGACTACTTCAACCTTCTCCTCATTAACCACACTTAGGGGTTTTGATACTCCCAAACGAGAAGCTCGTAATTTTACTTGCTGTCCCGATTCTTCACCGGTTACGTAAAGGATGCGGTATTTCTGTGCTAATTGATTTGATACTTGCAATAATAAAGTTGATTTACCAATACCCGGATCGCCACCAATCAGCACCATAGAACCAGGGACAACCCCGCCTCCAAGCACCCGATCTAATTCTCCATAACCAGACTCCCAGCGAGCGATTTGGCGATCGGTAATTTGATCGAATGTTAAAGAGGCTCGTGCTTTAGCTGGTTTATTGTGAGATTTGCCATTGCCTTGAGCGGATTGCCAACTACTCACTCCCCCCCGGCTGGGTACATCTACTGAGGATTGAATAGAAATTTGTTCTTCTAGAGAGTTGTAAGTACCGCAAGCTGGACACTTACCAAACCACTGGGGCGATTCTGCTCCACATTCATTACAAGTAAAAAAGGTTTTTGGCTTTGCCATTCTTAAATCTTATTAAATAATCTTAATATTTACTTAATTCTTGAAAAAAACTAAAAACCAATAATAGTAGTATTTAGAGCTTTTTCCAAATCAATTGATGGAATGATATCTTAATATTATGGTATTAAAAATTAATCATGTAAATTTTTAGTCAAGGAGCCTAGAGAAACTTGGAAAGCCATAAAGAAAAAATCTTGGTGGTAGACGACGAAGCCAGCATTCGCCGGATTTTGGAAACGCGCCTTTCCATGATTGGCTACGATGTAGTGACGGCTGGTGATGGGGAAGAAGCTTTGGAAATTTTTCGCAAAACTGAGCCTGATCTGGTAGTTTTAGATGTAATGATGCCAAAGCTAGACGGCTATGGTGTATGTCAAGAATTACGAAAAGAATCAGATGTCCCCATTATTATGCTAACAGCCTTGGGTGATGTAGCCGATCGCATCACTGGGCTAGAATTGGGGGCTGATGACTATGTAGTTAAACCATTTTCCCCCAAAGAGCTAGAAGCCCGAATTCGCTCAGTGCTGCGACGGGTAGACAAGAACGGTGCTTCTGGCATTCCCAGTTCTGGGGTAATCCATGTCGCTAATATTAAAATCGATACGAATAAGCGACAAGTCTACAAAGGCGATGAGCGAATTCGATTGACGGGTATGGAGTTCAGCTTGTTAGAGTTGTTAGTCAGTCGCTCAGGAGAAGCTTTTTCTCGTTCGGAAATTTTGCAGGAAGTATGGGGTTATACACCAGAACGTCATGTAGATACCCGCGTAGTAGATGTGCATATATCACGTTTACGCGCAAAATTAGAAGATGATCCTAGCAACCCAGAATTGATACTCACAGCTAGAGGTACTGGTTATCTTTTCCAGCGAATTATTGAACCAGGGGAGGAGTGAGCAGATGGGGCAG
>NZ_JACKZS010000558.1 GCF_014222285.1 Nostoc sp. UCD121 | reverse complement strand
AGCGTTCGCATTTGTTGATATAGCGTTCGCATTTGTTGATATAGCGTTCGCATTTGTTGATATAGCGTTCGCATTTGTTGATATAGCGTTCGCATTTGTTGATATAGCGTTCGCATTTGTTGATATAGCGTTCGCATTTGTTGATATAGCGTTCGCATTTGTTGATATAGCGTTCGCATTTGTTGATATAGCGTTCGCATTTGTTGATATAGCGTTCGCATTTGTTGATATAGCGTTCGCATTTGCTGATATAGCGTTCGCATTTGTTGATATAGCGTTCGCATTTGTTGATATAGCGTTCGCATTTGTTGAT
>NZ_JACKZS010000124.1 GCF_014222285.1 Nostoc sp. UCD121 | reverse complement strand
GTGTATATATGTTGATTATCGACTAAAAATACAAATTTTAATAAAAAATTATATGTTTTTACGCAAAAATACTTAACAAATTAAACTTGCATTCAAGGTATAAAAACTCTGGTTATTTATTTCTAAACCATTCCGGAAATAGGAGGGAATGTCAGAAAAAGTAAATAATAAGGACTTACTGAGTAACCAGGTCATGAGCAACTACATAATCGGTAAATTATTACAAGAGCGTTACCAAATTGTCCAAAGCCTGGGTGCAGGGGTATTTGGACAAACATATATAGCTGTAGACGTAGATTTTCCACAGAATCCTAAGTGTGTTATTAAGCAGATAAAAGTTAGCAGTTCCGAACCTGGCTACTTGGAGATGCTGAGGTTAATGTTTCTAACTGAAACTGAAACCCTCAAGCTTCTGGGAAGCCATCAACAAATTCCTGAATTTATCGCCTGCTTTGAAGAAAACAGCCAGTTTTATTTAGTACAAGAGCTAATTGAAGGACATGCGCTGACTGCGGAATTGCCCATTGCTCAACAGTGGGGGTGTCTGTGGAATGAAAGGGAAGTTGTACAATTCTTGATAGATGTCTTAAGTATTCTAGAATTTGTTCACTCTCAAGGCGTGATCCATTGTGACATCAAACCAGAAAACTTGATTAGACGTAATAGCGATGGCAAGTTAGTTTTGATTGACTTTGGCTCAATCCAGTCTATCGATTTTGGCATAGGTGCGGAATTGCCGATTTATAGGATTCCCGTCACTTCATTGGGATACA
Organism: Nostoc sp. UCD121; assembly: GCF_014222285.1. GTDB lineage: Bacteria > Cyanobacteriota > Cyanobacteriia > Cyanobacteriales > Nostocaceae > Nostoc. Next base: position 22,505 of record NZ_JACKZS010000124.1, on the reverse strand, counting down.
TACCGCCAGAGCAATTTATTGGTCAAACACAGCCCAACAGCGATATTTATGCTTTGGGGATGATTGCTATCCAGGCTTTAACTGGGTTAGAACCACTACAATTAAAAGTTGATCCTCATACTAATGAAATTTTTTGGCGTTCTCAAAACACACCAGTTAACGATTATCTAGCTGCTGTTCTCAGCCAAATGATCCGTTACGATTCCCAAAATCGCTTCCAGTCTGCGGCTGAGGTACTGCGGGTACTCAAACAAATAACATGGGATCAGCCAGCACAAATATTAGAGGAAGATTCTGAATTTTTTCTAGAAGCTGCTGCAATTGAGGATAATGATTTTCAAAATCCTACATCTGGCACATCATCCCCGTTATTGACAGGAATGAAAGTCGGACTAGCAGCTAATTCTTTATTGATGGGATTTGGTGTATATTCTTTAGTTAATACTGCACCAGCATACTCAGAAACAGATACTTTATATCAAGCAAAAAAAGAATATCAAGCTGGAGATTTGCAAGAAGCGATCGCACTTGCTAAATCAATTCCCTCCCACAGCAATGTTTATCCAGAAGCACAAGCCACAATTGAAGAATGGCAAGACCAATGGCAAGTTGCTGCACAACAATACCAAATAGCTCAAATAGCTTTTCATGAGAGCCGATGGTCAGATGTTCTTGATGCTGTTTCTCAGATTCCAAATATTTCATATTGGCAATCTAAAACAGATAAACTAGTTCAGCAAGCATACATTAACATTGAAGCGCAGACACAAGATTTATTAGCAAAAGCTTACGAAAGTGCCGAGATTAGAGATTTTTCTACTGCATTACAATATCTGCGGGAAATTCCTAAAGAAAGTCGTGCGGGGGCTTTAGTTCAAGAAAAGCTGGCTGAGTACAATCGAAAGCGCCAAATTAGAGCAGCTTATTTTTTACAAAACGCTTACAAAAAAGCATCTGTAGGTGATTTTGATCGGGCTGTGAAATTTCTCCAAAATATTCCCCAAGATGCTCTAGTTTATGCTCAAGCTCAAGTTAAATTAAATGAGTATACTCAAAAGCAACGCGTGCAGGCTGGCAATCAAAAGATAGCTTCTGCAAAAAGAACAAATTCATTTATCTCTAAAAATTCAGACACTAAGATTGAATATCTTCAGCAAGTAAATTATTTGCAAGAAGTGAATATTCGATAGTTACAGCAAATGTACTTGTTACATAAATCAATTTTAAGTAGAGATGCGAAAATGTACTGGGCTGGCTTCAAACGCCCCGCCAGGCTAACGCGTCTCTACAGGTCTAAAATCATTAACAAAAATCCTTTAACTAAACCTATTTGTACACAAAGAAGCGATGATTGCTTTTATTTAGACGTAGGTTGGGTGGAGCGGAGCGCAACCCAACATATATCAAGATGTTGGGTTACGCAAAGCCTCCACCCAACCTACAATTTCTTCGCTAAAATCATTAACAAAAATCTTTAACTAAACCTATTTGTACACAAAGAAGCGATGATTGCTTTTATCAAGAAAGGCAGGAGGCAGAGGGCAATTTTCCTCCTGCCTCCTGCCTCTTTCAATTAGTTCACGATTTTCATTTATCGAATAGGTAGTTCAATAATAAACTCTATACCCTCACCTAGCTTGGAATCGTATGTGAGCTTGCCATGATGGTTATTAACCACAATTTGGTAAGCAATAGATAGACCAAGCCCTGTTCCTTTACCGACAGGTTTTGTTGTGTAAAAGGCATCGAATATTTTTGTTTTATCTGCATTTTTTATACCTGAGCCATTGTCAGTAACTCTTAAAATAACTTGCTCTCCAACTGCCTCAGTTTTAATTTTAATCACCCCAGGATTTCTAGAGATTGTATCAATATCTTTATTTTTATTTGTTTCTTCAATTGCATCGATTGCATTACAAATTAAATTCATAAAGACCTGATTAATCTCGCTAGGAAAACACTCAACAAGTGGCAAGTCTCCATATTCTTTAACTAACTTTATGGCTGGGTAATGAGCATTACGCTTAAACCTGTGTCCGAGAATTAGTAATGTACTTTCTAACCCTTCATGCAAGTTAGCTAGTTTTTTTCCAGCTTCTCTGTGACGCGAGAAGTTGTTCAAATATGACACAATTTCTGTAACGCGATCTGTACCAACTTGCATGGATTTAATAATTTTAGATAAGTCATCTAACAAAAATTCAAGATCGCTTTTTTCAATTGCGATTTGAAGCTCATCTGGTGGATCGGGCAGATATTTTTGGTAGAGATGTAATAAACTAACTACTTCTTGTATATACTTCTCAACAAAATTGAGGTTGCCAGATATAAAATTGATAGGATTATTAACTTCATGAGCAATTCCTGCTGTTAGTTGACCTAAAGCTGCTACTTTTTCTGCTTGAATCAGTTGAGTTTGAGTCTGTTGTAATTCGGTGTTTTTAGCAATCAAGGTCTTTGTCAAATTTCTCAGTTTGAGATGATTTTCAATCCGCACTAATACTTCTTCATGCTGGAAAGGTTTTGTAATGTAGTCTACGGCTCCTAATTGCAAACCTTTGACTTTATCAGCAGTTTCTGAAAGGGCTGTCATAAAAATGACTGGAATATCTTGGACACGAGGATTGCTTTTTAGCTGTTTACAGGTTTCAAAACCATCTATACCCGGCATCATTACATCCAGCAAGATTAAATCAGGTAAATCACCATTTTCTAATCGCTGAAGGGCTTTTTCTCCACTGCGGGCTGCCCAAACTTCGAAGCTAGACTGATCCAGAAAGCTGGATAAAACTTGTAAATTGGCAGGGTTATCGTCAACGACTAAAACAATTCCCCTAGAAGGAGCATAATTGATAGAATTATTTTGGTTTTCAATAAGAGTTTTCATACCGTTTCCACCGCATATTTAGTTAAAAAATTTATAATTAAATCTTCATCAAATTGCCTTGCTAACTGCCGTAGTTCATTAGCAAATGGTGCAAAATTTGTATCTGTTTCTTCTAGTTGATCGGCCCACTTGAGAATGGCATTGAAGTTACCTTTACTGGCTAAGGTGGTTATTTCTTGCAACACTTGGGGGGAAGGAGGGATTAATTGAGTAGTTGCTGTGTTTGCTTCTTTGGCTTTTTCTCCATCAGGCTGAGATTGCTTGTAAATCCATACCAAATTTAAGTATTGTTCTAGTTGATGCAATAATTCATCTACTTGTATGGGTTTGCTCAAGAAAGCATTACCTCCAGCTTGCAGACTGCGATTTTGGTCAGCTTCAAAGACACTAGCTGAAGAAACGATAATTGATACATCCTGAATTTCTGGAGTGTGACGCAGGTGTTTAATTAATTCAAACCCATCCATTTCTGGCATCAGCAAATCTGTGATGATTAAGTTTGGCTTGAGGGCGATCGCTTTTGCTAAACCTTCTTTACCGTTGCTGGCTTCAATCACATTAAAACCCAGTGGTTGCAGTAAGTTTGTAATCACTGTGCGATTCTCCCAGCGATCGTCAACCATCAGGATGGTGTAGGGGCTACCCTCAAAGCCAATGATTTGTTTCTCTGAGGCAGTCATCGCAGATTTTACCCAGTCAGTCGCTTCGGGTATCTCTAACTCAAACGAAAAGCTACTTCCCTTACCAATCTGACTCTGAACATGGATATCACTACCCATCATCTGTACTAACTGCCGAGTAATAGCTAAACCCAGCCCTGTACCTTCAGCTTGGCGCTTTTTCTCACCTACTTGTTCAAATGGTAAGAAAATCTGGCTCAATTCTGCGGGAGTTATACCAATTCCTGTGTCTTCTACAGTAAAGCGAAGGTGATGTTTTATTATCTGCACATCATTAGCAGCTTGATCGATGACTCCAATATTGAAAGTAACCTGACCTTCATCTGTAAATTTGATGGCATTTCCCAGCAGATTCAATAGTACCTGACGTAATCTTTTGACATCGACATGAATCCCTGTAGGCAAGTTGATCGCGGGTTTATAGACAAACAAAATGCCCTTTTGTTTTGCCCGAATCTGGCATATTTCGACAATTCCTTGAAGAAAAGAGGGGAAATGCACATCATAAGGATGCAGTTCTAACTTTTTCGCTTCAATTTTGGAGAGATCCAAAATGTCATTAATTAAAGTCAGCAGATGAGAGCCACATTGTTCAATAATATTGACGTGATATTGCTCTTGTTTAGGTAAAGCTGAGGAACGCAGCAAAATTTGGGCACAACCGAGAATGCCATTCAAGGGCGTTCGCAGTTCATGACTCATGTTAGCTAAAAATTCACTTTTAGCATGGTTGGCTGTATCAGCCGCAGCTTTAGATTTTTTCAGTTCACGTTGTTCAAATGCTTGCACTTGCCATAAGACAGTAATCATGGTCAGTGTCAGTCCACCAACAATTAAGGCAATCAAATCGAGGAATTGCAATCGAGATTCGATATTTTGGCGGGGAATCACCAAAGCTACAGACCAATTAGCAGCTTGCAACGGCAGATAAGCTACATACTGTTTAGTGCCGTCAATTTCCATTAACTCAATTCCCTGTTGTTTGTTTACCATCCTCTGAGCGATCGCATTTAAATTGCGATCGCCAATTTTCAGCAAGCTGGGTGCAGGTTTTTCTACGGTTGACATTAACGCCGAGTTAAGATGCACGATCGCTTGTCCTTGGGAATTGAGAGCAAAAGCATAGCTGTTCGTGCCGTAGTGTAAGGAGTTAACAACCTTTGCAATGCGATCGACTCTCACATTGCCGTGGAAAGTCCCTATCGGTGAACTACTGCTAGCAGAATTTGACCAAATCGGGGTGGAAATCGCAATTAAAGGAATTCCTGTGGAACGGCTAATGAAGGGATCGGAAATATTGCTCTTTCCCACAATTGCTTTTTGAAAGTAATCTCGATCCTGAATATTTTTATTTGAGCGGCCAACTTTTGTATTGGAATATGAACCATCTGGGGTAGCTATTTGGAACAAGAAAAATTCATTTATCCGCTTGACTTCTGCCTTTAAATAGGGTTCTGCCACAGACCAGTTTAAGGAGCGTACAGCTGAAGTATTCGCCAGGGTTTGTACCTCCACTTGGCGAACATGCAACCACTCTTCAATTTCACTATCCCCTCTCTGTACCTCTAAAAAAGCGCTATGTCTCAAATCTTTGAGCATCAAATTTCTAGTGGCTTGATAGCTGAAATAGGCAGAAATACTGACTATAAGGGTAGTACCGCCAATAATAAATCGAATTAGTAAATTTCGTGAAAGATGATTTTCTTTATTAGTTGCTGATAGGCTGGAGTTTGCTTGTATCAAGGGTTAGCTCCTTAATCGCATAGTTCGGTAAGAAAAAATTCTAGGTTATCTTTAGATTGCCCAAGAAGTTACCGATGCTCACAGCTTTTGGTAAAATAAACAATAAATTTATAGTAATGTCATGAATTATAAGTTGCGATCTCAAAATATTCTTTAAAATCAACTAAAATTCCAATTATTGGCTATAAAAAGTGTTATTAACAATTCGTAATTCGTAATTAAGAATTGTTAATATACGAGTACATCACCGTATAAATAAACCACCCATTCCAAATCAACGAAACGCTTACGCTGTATTCATTTTTAATTTTTAATTCTGTCTTGCGGTGCTAGGGTGTCGTCTGCGGTGGATTTGTAGGATTAGGAACTGGAATAACTGGCACAATTATAGGCTTAGGTTTCTCGGATTGCAGTTGAATCTGGGCTTGATTGCGGCCGTCTATAGCTTGTTGGTAATTAGGCTTGTATTTTATTGCTCGATCGTAAGACGCGATCGCATCTTGAAACCTGTTCAAATTTAGTAGAGCGTTGCCTCTGCTATACCAGCTTTCAGAATGGTCTGGTTTATAACGAACGGCCTTACTATAAGATGCGATCGCATCTTCGTATTTTTGCAAAATGTATTGAGAATTTCCCAGATTATACCAGAGTTGATAGTCTTTTGACTTAAGTGTTGCGGCTTTATTATAAGATTTTATTGCTTCTTCATAGCGTTGGTTTTGATGCAGCGACCAGCCCAAGTTATACCATGCTTGATAGCTACTAGGGTTGTATTTAATTACTTGATTAAAAGATTCAATCGCTTCTGGATAACGTCGTAAGTTGAGTAGGGTATTACCTCTTGAAAACCAGGCTTGATAATAGCTTGGCTTGTATTGTACAGCTTTATCATAAGCATTGAATGCATCTTGGTAGCGTTGCAAATTAACTAGTGCATTACCCAAATTATACCAAGCTTGCTCATAGTCTGGTTTTAAATCAACGACTTTTTGGTATGCTGCGATCGCTTCTTCATATCGGTTAGAATTCTGTAAAGCTAATCCTTTTTTGTACCAAGCTTCATAATTATCTGATTTTAAATCAATCGCTTTTTCATAAGCTTTTATTGCTTGGTCATATTGGTTTAAGCTACTAAAAGCTTCACCCTTAGCATTCCAGACTTCTGAGCTTTCATTATTTAATTGTAAGGCTTTATCAAAAGATGCGATCGCTTCTTGATATCGCTGTAAACTTGCCAAGACAAAACCGCGTCCACTCCAAGCTTCAAAATAATCTGGCTTAATTTGGATTGCTCTATCATAGGCAGCTAATGCTTCTTTAGATTTTTTTAATTTATACAGCGTTTTGCCTTGGCCATTCCATCCTTGAGCATAATCTGGTCTGATATTAACGGCTTTTTCATATACTTCTAATGCATCTTGATAGCGTTGCAAATCAAAAAGTGTATTTCCTTGCTTGGATAATTCGATAGCGTTATTTGAATTAATGTAATTAAAAATAAATATTGATGCTACTCCACTGATCCCTACTAAAAATATTGTTAGTAAAACTTTACCTAAAATCCATTTTTTCGGTTGTGGTTTGGTTATATTTTTGGGTAGAGAAATAGGAGTTAACGCTATTGTTTCGGCCGGCGGTAGTGTTAACTCTTTCAGCGCTTTTAATGCTACTGTAGCCGAAGGATAGCGCTGTCGAAAATCGTAGCACACCATTTTATCTAAGAATTGAGCAAATTCTGGCGTGACTGTGGCTTTATCGCGCCAGATAATTTCATTAGTCTCAGCATCTTTTACTATTTCCTCTGGTAATAATCCAGTGAGAGCTTGAATAGCAATGATTCCCGTAGCATAAATATCACTGCTTAATTTTGGCGTACCATGAGCTTGTTCTCCAGGAATATATCCAGGCGTACCTATGGCAACAGTACCTTTAGTTGAGCCTTCGGGAGTAATTATTTGGGTAGTAATTTGTTTAACCGCACCAAAATCAATTAAGATTAATTTGCCATCCGGGTGTCGTCTGAGGATATTTCGGGGATTGACATCACGGTGAATTACATTCTGTTGATGGACAAATTCTAGAATTGTCAAAAGCTCTTGTAAAAGCGAAATTACTTGCTCTTGACTAAGGGTTTTACCTGGTATTAATTCTTGACTCAGGTCATGACCTTCGATCAATTCCTGTACGAGATAAAATTCGGCATTTTCCTCAAAATAAGCTAAAAGTTGGGGAATGCGATCGTGAGTTCCTAATTTATACAGAACTTGTGCTTCTGTATCAAATAAACGCCTAGCCGTCTCTAAAGTTACCGGATCATTTGCTTGGGGTTTGAGTTTCTTGACCACACATTGAGGTGAACCGGGTAATTGAGTATCATAAGCAACAAAGGTTTCACCAAAACCCCCTCCTCCCAAGTTACTAATAATTTGGTATCTTCCAACAAGTGTGTTTCCTAGCATCTCGTTTGCCTACTTAAGTGCGATGCGATCTGATTTCAATCTTGCCACACGTTAAGGAGGATAGGAGTAATAGGGTAGTCAGAGGCAGAATAAATGATAACTAATGACCAATACTTCTCTATTAGAGGCTGCACCCTAAGCGTAGCTATGCCGCAGGCTTTACGACTACGCTCAGTACAAGTGACCAATGACCAATGACCAATGACAAATTTATATGATTCCTATTAGTGATAATATTCGTTGTTGGAATAAGCCGATTATTAATTATTGGCTAATTGGCATTAATATTGCCGTATTTTTATGGGAAATCCAACTAGAACTTAGTGATAAATTGGGCTATTTTGTCAATAGTTGGGGTGTGATTCCAGCCCAGATTAGTGGGGCAATTACAAATGTATTCTTTAACAACAACTCTGCTGCTTGGATAATTGTAATTTGGCGGTTATTTTCATTACTTTTTGGAATAGTTCTGCACGGTAGTTTTAGCCAAATATTGGGAAATCTACTATTTCTGTGGGTTTTTGGTAAAACTGTAGAAAATATCTTGGGACACAGACGCTATCTGGGCTTTTATCTGGCAGCTGGCATCTTAACAGGGGTCGTACAAATTCTGATTGAACCGAGTTTGACAGTACCATTAATTGGGGGCAATGGCGCGATCGCAGCTATTTTAGGGGCATACATTATTAAGTTTCCTAAAGCCAAAATCGATACCATTTTACCGTTAATTATTGTGTATATTCCTATCGAACTTCCCGCTTTTGTCTATATATTTTGGTGGTTTGTGCAACAGTTATTCTATGGTGTTGGCAGTTTAAATGTTCCCCCCATTGGCGTAAATCAATCGGGTGTTGTCTTCTGGGGGCAGGTTGTGGGATTATTCATTGGTGCAGCTTTCATGCGATTGAAGAGATAATTTATTTGTCTTAATCTTTAGACATGGCTCTTAAATACCAGAGGATATCTTTTGGCTAAAACTCTTATGTGCCTTTTGATGGATTGCATTTTTTAGCTTAAAAATTCATACTGCTAAAACTAGGGTATGCCTACTCTTCAAGTCGGTGTTATTTTTAGTTGTTAGCGGTTTATTAAAATGCCAAATGTTGATAAAATTAATTCTAAACTTACTGATGAATTAGCAGTTTTACGGCAACGTGTAGCTGAGTTAGAGCAAGCAGAAATATTTTATCAGCAAAGGCAAGTAGCACTAGAAGAGGAATTAAGAAAGCTGGCAACATCGGCACAAAGTTCGCATATTTCAGTTTTAGATTATGACGTTGAATGTCATCTGAAACAGGAGAAATCTACAGGCTTTAATGTGACAACAGATGTGGCAGTGACTTTACAGCAATTCCAACAAGAAATTGCACAACGACAGCAGTTAGAAGTAATTCTGAAAGATAGTGAAGAACGGCTGAGGCTAGCTCTAGATGTTTCTCAGATGGGCTTGTGGGATTGGAATATTTTAACCAATCAAGTCATCTGGTCTGAAAATTATGAACTGCTTTTTGGTCTACTTCCAAGTAGTTTTGATGGCCCTTATGAAACGTTTAAGAAGTGCGTTTATCCCGAAGATAAGCAATCTGTAATGCAACGGATCGGCTACGCTTTGGCGCAAAAAACTGACTACAACGATGAATTTCGGATAATTCGCTCAGACCAAAGTGTACATTGGATTTCTGCCAAGGGAAAATTTATCTATGACGAGCAGGGAAAAGCGGTACGAATGATCGGCGTTTGTATGGAAACGACCGTGTGCAAACAGGCTGAAGAAAGTACTCGTGAACTAACCACACAAGTCCAAGAACAGGCAAATATTTTAAATGCCATCCTCACCGCCTCAGTGGATCACATTTATATCTTTAATCGCAGAGGTTGCTATCAGTATGTTAGTCGTGATGCAGCTACTATATTAGGTTTTAAACCCCAGGATCTTGTCGGAAAAACTTTACAAGAACTGGATTTACCCACAGACCTTGTAGAACAGATAGATAATCAACTAAAAGCTGTGATCAAAACTGGGCAGCCAATTAAGGATGAGTGTAAATATGTAACTGCTGATGGGGTACATTATTATGAATACATTTTGACACCATTACGAAATTTAAACCAAAGTATTGAAGGCGTAATTACTGTTTCTCGTGATATTACCGAACACAAACGGGCAGAAAAATCATTACGCGAAAGTGAAGCTCGATTTCGGCGTTTGTTTGAGTCTAACCTAATCGGGGTTGCTTTTTGGAATGTGAATGGCTTCGTTATTGATGCCAATGATGCCTTTCTTCAACTAGCTGGCTACACTCATGAGGAGTTTACTCTTTTAGGTAAAGTTAATTGGCGAGAACTCACTCCTATTGAATACAAGTATTTAGACGATCGCGCCATTTTAGAGGTGCAAACCACTGGAGTTTCCAAAATTTACGAGAAAGAGTACATCCACCGCAACGGAAAGCGAGTACCAATTGTTTTGGGGATAGCCTTGCTGAATGACTCCCAAGAACATGGTGTTGCTTTTGTACTAGATATTACCGATCGCAAATTGGCCGAAAACGAATGCGATCGCCTCCTTCAATGTGAAAGAACAGCACGCCAACAAGCAGAGATCGCCAACAAAATTAAAGATGAGTTTCTGGCGGTTCTCTCTCATGAACTGCGAACCCCACTCAACCCTATCCTGGGATGGTCGAAAATGTTACGGAGTCGCAAGTTTGATGAACAAACCACTAACCGCGCCTTAGAAACCATTGAACGCAACGCCAAGTTACAAACCCAGTTAATTGAAGATTTGTTGGATGTGTCTCGCATTCTCCAAGGAAAATTAAACTTAAATATCTGTCCAGTGAACTTGGTAATCGTAGTTGAAGCAGCACTAGAAACGGTACGATTAGCAGCACAAGCTAAGTCAATTCAAATTCAGACCATATTTGATACCAGTTTAGGACAAGTTATGGGCGATCCAAATCGGCTCCAGCAAGTTGTGTGGAATCTACTTTCTAATGCGGTAAAATTTACACCAACCGGAGGACGAGTAGGAATTCGACTCATGGAAGCTAGTAATCAGATTCAAATTCAAGTCAGCGATACAGGTAAGGGCATTAACCGAGACTTTTTACCATTCGTGTTTGATTACTTTCGCCAAGCTGATGGCACAACTACACGTACATTTGGCGGACTAGGTTTAGGATTAGCGATCGTGCGTAAGGTTGTAGAAATGCACGGGGGAAAAGTTCAAGCCGAAAGTCCTGGAGAAGGATCGGGTGCAACCTTCACTGTTGAACTACCGCTTTTGGTGAGAAGTGAACAGGTTAGACATGAGGAGAATAAGTCTTTAAATTGTGAGCCTGAATCCTCACTCCTTTCGGACACTCAAGTTTTAGTGGTGGACGATGAACCAGATATCCGCGACTTAGTGAGCTTCATTTTGCAAGACTACGGTATACAAGTAACCTCTGTATCCTCAGCGCAGGAGGCATTACAAGCGCTGTCTGAGTCGATACCAGATGTTTTAATTAGTGATATTGGAATGCCAAAGACAGACGGTTATATGCTGATGCGAGAAGTGCGATCGCGATCGCCGCAAGAAGGAGGAAGCGTACCAGCGATCGCTCTGACAGCTTATGCAGGCGAAATGAATCAGCAGCAAGCACTAGCAGCCGGATTTCAAATGCACATTTCTAAACCAGTAGATCCAGATGTATTGGTGAAAGCGATCGTTGATTTGATTGAGCCAAGCTGATACAGGTAAGGGTCTGAGGGGCTTTCCATAAGCTACCACGTCTACTACTTTCCTGCTAGACTCTGGATAGTCCTATGCTTTCAGGAATTATGTCATCTGTTGAGCAGATCATGAAAGAAGCCTTAGCTTTGCCCAGTGCATCAAGAGCATTGTTGGCAGAAAAACTGGTTGAAAGTCTTGAATTTGATGTAGATGAAACACTTCAAATGCTTTGGATAGATGAAGCTAAGAAGCGTAGAGATGAAGTCCGAAGTGGTACACTTGATGAGTAAATTAACCTAAACTGAGCCAAGTTTAACAGTACGATAAATATAGACAAGATGTAGTTTGAATTCTATCTACCGTTTTCATGGGAATGACTGAGCAAGATGATTCTCAGCAATTGAGTGAACCGACCGATGGAACAACTACCAAGTCGGTGGATAATTCTTGGACAAACCGCATTGGTGGTGTCTGGAACACAGCAACAACACGTTTAACCAAACTCCTACCCGTAGAACAACTGTCACAAACGGTTGTTGGATGGTTTAGCGTCAGTGAAACTCAGGTTGCAGAGATTTTAGAGAAAATTCGAGCCGAACTGCCAACCACAGAAGCACTGCTAATTGGTAAACCCCAAGCTGGGAAAAGTTCAATTGTGCGGGGATTGACAGGGGTTTCGGCTGAGATTATTGGTCAGGGTTTTCGCCCTCACACGCAACACACGCAGCGCTATGCCTATCCTTCCAATGACCTGCCGCTATTAGTTTTTACTGATACGGTCGGATTAGGTGATGTCAACCAAGATACCCAAACAATCATTCAGGAGTTAGTTGGCGATTTACAAAAGGAAACTGCTTCCGCCAGAATCCTCCTGTTGACGGTCAAAATCAATGATTTTGCAACTGATACACTCCGACAAATTGCTCAAAAGTTACGCCAGCAATATCCAAATATTCCCTGTCTGCTAGTAGTTACTTGCTTGCATGAGGTTTATCCTGTTGATATTGTCGATCATCCTGTCTATCCGCCAGATTATCAAGAAGTCAACCGCGCATTTGTGGCAATGCAGCAAGCCTTCGCCGGCATAACTGACCGCTCTGTGTTGATTGACTTTACCCTAGAAGAAGATGGCTACGATCCCGTATTTTATGGCTTAGAAGCACTGCGAGATTCTTTAGCAGAACTACTCCCACAAGCAGAAGCGCAGGCGATTTATCAGCTATTAGATCGAGAAGAAGCCGGAAAGCAACTTGGCAACCTTTACCGAGATGCCGCACGCCGTTATATTTTGCCATTTGCGATTATGTCTGCAACTCTTGCGGCTGTACCTTTGCCCTTTGCCACAATGCCTGTACTAACTGCCTTGCAAGTATCAATGGTGGGGCTGTTGGGTAAATTATATGGACAGACAATTACACCATCACAGGCGGGGGGTGTTGTCAGTGCGATCGCAGGTGGTTTCTTAGCACAGGCAATTGCACGGGAATTAATTAAATTTATACCAGGCTTTGGGAGTGCGATCGCAGCATCTTGGGCAGCCGCCTACACCTGGGCACTAGGGGAAGCAGCCTGCGTTTATTTTGGTGATTTAATGGGAGGTAAGAAACCCGATCCCCAAAGAATTCAGTTAGTAATGCAAGAAGCGTTTCAGGCGGCGCAAGAACGGTTTAAGATAGTTCGTAATCTCTAAGGTCAGTTTCATCTGAGGTAATTACCACAGGTTCTTTAGCCAAACTAGCCAAATCTCTAATAGCTCCCAGATATCCTTGCTTTTGGTTTTGCCAATACTGATTGATACCTCAAGCTAACTGGCAAGGACTCTGCTTTGTCATTGGTAAGGACTTTAAGCCTCATAACATAATTTTGTTTATTTCTAGCAACTTACTTAGGGGGACAATAAATTATGATTCAAGCTTTACGTAAACTAGTAACTTTTGAAGATTTTGCAGCATGGCGGCCCGAGGGCAGAAGATACGAATTACATGATGGTGTGATTGTTGAAATGGCACAACCAACGGGCGACCATGAAGATGTTGTCGGTTTTTTGGCACTAGAAATATCTGCTGATATTAAGCGTCTAAATTTACCTTATTACATTCCAAAAACTGTATTAGTAAAACCACTTGAAGGTGAATCAGCTTATTCACCAGACATATTAATAATCAATCGGCCAAATTTAGTAAATGAGCCTTTATGGAAAAAGGAATCGACTGTATCTCAAGCGGCATCTATTCCATTAGTTATTGAAGTTGTTAGTAGTAATTGGCGGGATGATTACTACAAAAAATTAGCTGATTATGAAGCTATAGGTATTCCTGAATATTGGATTATAGATTACGCGGCTATAGGCGCTAGAAAGTTTATTGGCAATCCTAAACTGCCTACTATATCCATTTATCAATTAATCGATGGTGAGTACCAAGCTACTCAATTCAGAGGTAGCGATCCCATCGTCTCGCCTACTTTCCCAGAGTTAAATTTAACTGCTGAACAGATTTTTAAAGCTAGCTAAAATCTAAAATTCTGTCACCTGCCCTCTGTTAGACTTAACCTGTCCGCGCTTAGTTTTGTAGTCAAGGCGCTTTCTTTGAGAACTGCGAGTTGGTTTCGTGGGTTTGCGTTTTATCGTCACGACAACTGCACTTTGAATGAGTTCTTGAAGTCGTTTCAAAGCTGATTCCCGATTGTTTTCTTGGCTTCGGTGTTCCTGCGCTTTAATAACAACAACTCCTTCCTGGGTGATGCGGCGATCGTTCAGCTTTAAAAGCTGTTCTTTATAATAATCTGGTAATGATGAAGCGACAATATCGAAGCGCAAGTGAATCGCTGTAGAAACCTTATTTACATTCTGGCCTCCTGCTCCTTGCGAACGAATCGCACTAATTTCAATATCACTCTGGGGGATTATAACTTTGTTGGAAATTTGCAGCATCGCTCACAAGGCAAAAGAGGAACTTTTCAATTTAGAGTAAAAATTTTTACTCGGTTTGTTCGGGAGAATCTATTATTACGTCTTGGTCTTTATTGTTATCCAAATTCACCTCTAAAGTCTTTCCTTCTATAGTTATTTTATCACCCGGTACTAGTCGCCGCCCTCGTCGGGTTTCCAGCATACCGTTTACTTGGACATCGCCACCTTGAATCATTAGCTTGGCTTGTCCTCCACTTGGCACGATACCCATCAACTTTAAATATTGATTTAACTTAATTGTGTTGTCTCTGATTTTCTTCATACTAAATAAAACTACATCATCTTAATTGTATCGTGGCGCGATCGCGGTAAAGCGTGAATCTATTGCGCCACATAATCACCTAAGTGCAGTATTTCATTGAATTCGTAGCGAATTAATTTGGTAAGTAGGTAGACATAATTAAATATAAAATAAACTCTTAGTTTGTAGTGAGCGATTTATCGCTCAGAGCAAGGATTATCAGGACTAAAGTCCTTACTACAAACTTTAAATTTATTTATGCCTAGATACTTAATACCCTGCAATGCAATGCCAATGCGTCGGCTTACAATACCAATGCGTCGTCTGACAATGCCAATACGTTGGCTGACAATGCTAATACGTCGGCTGACAATGCCAATGCGTCGGCTGACAATGCTAATGCGTCCTGATGCATTTAAAACGCAAATCAACCTTTAGACTGATTTTACTAGTTAGGTGTGGTGGAGCGTAGGCGTAGCCCGTCGTAGACATCGCTAAAACGAAAAACAGTAATGCCGATTTATTATCTATAATGTTGATCGACAAAACTACCAGATATAGGTGAAAAAACTAGTCTGGAAGGTTCTTTTAGTGTGTTCAGGGGACTGGATCTATGATTAAGCTCGGTTTATTGGTACAGTCCCAGAATAACTCTTTGGGTATCGGCAAAGTTACGGAAATATCTGATACCAATGCAAACGTTGAGTATTTTTGCTCTATAGGGCAGCGTCTTCAAAAAACTTTACCTTTAAGCTCGCTCTCTGAGGTCAGACTTGAACCACAGGCTCGATGCTATATTAAGTACCAAACTCAGGATAAATGGATAGTTGGGAGAGTTTTCATTTGGGATGAAGATACAGAAATGTATCAAATTGATTTACCAGATAAGAAAACTGCGATCGCTACTGAAGAAGACATTTACGTTCGTTGTAATCTCCCAAACACAGACCCCATCGAAACTCTAGCGATGAAGGGTCACGAAACACCCTACTTCCACGACAAAAGATTGGCTTTCGTCAAATCCTTGATTAAGCAACGCGCTGTCAGTCGCGGGATGACAGGACTGATTTCGGCAAATATTAATCTTTATCCTCACCAAGTTGAAGTAGTGCGGCGGGTACTGGAAGACCCAATTCAACGCTACTTGCTAGCAGACGAGGTGGGACTCGGAAAAACCATCGAAGCGGGTGCGATTCTGCGTCAATTCCTCTTAGATGAGCCGAAAAAGGGTGCGGTGGTATTAGTTCCGCAATACTTGCTCAAACAATGGCGGACTGAGTTAGAAAACAAGTTTTACATTTCCCATTTTGGCAAACGGGTAGCGGTGCTGGCGGTTGAAGATATCCATAAAATCAACCTGAAAGCGAGGATAGGCTGCTTAATTTTAGATGAAGCTCATCATATCGCAGCAATGGCGACTTCCAAGGATGCAACGGTGCGCCAGCGTTTTCAGACTTGTAAAGAACTGGCTCATAAAAGCGATCGCTTACTTTTATTATCCGCCACTCCTGTTCTCAATCATGAGCAGGATTTCTTGGCAATGTTGCACTTGCTCGACCCAGCAACCTATAAAATTGGTGATTTAGCAGGTTTTCGTGCCAAAGTTGAAAGCCGTCAGGAAATTGGTAGACTTCTGCTTTCTTTCAAAGAAGATGCTGAACCCGTTGTTCTCAAAAGTAACTTGCAGCAACTACGAAACCTCTTAGCTGAGGATGAGTATTTCTTGAAGCTGGCGGATGATTTAGAAAATTGTTTACAAACAAATTCTCCAGAACAAGACCAAATCGTCCAAGGGATTCGTACTCACGTCAGCGATATCTATCGACTACACCGCCGAATGCTTCGCAACCGTCGCGCGGCGGTGGAAGATGTGATATTTGACCGCAATTTTACACCCAAAGAAGAGTACGATTTAGACGAGCGATCGCCTGATATCCACGAACTGCTGAATCAATGGCGGAGTGTTGCTCCTGCTGAAAACCCATATCAGCGAATTTTTCTGCTGTTATTTCTAGCGGCTGGTACTTGGTTAGGCATTTTAGAGCAGGTAATTACCGCCCGCTTAACTGGTAAGCCTCATGCTAAACTCATCCAGGAGTTTAAAGAAGATGATATTCGCCTATTAACTACAACCCCAAAATTCTCAGGGGAAGAAGAGATTCTGCAATCCTTCCTTAAAATTATTCGTCAACCCCAAGAGGATGGAGGACGGACGGAAAATTTGAAAACTGTACTGCTGAATCAGCTAGGTACATACTTCAAAATTCCCGCAAACGTTCGGAAGAATCAAAAGGAATTCATCACGAGAATACAGCAAAGAATCAAGAGGCCAATTACTGGCGATATTCTGCCTAAATTTATTGTATTCACCAGTTTTGTGCAAAGTTGTGGCGAAATAGTCCGGTATTTGTCTGATACCTTTGGTGCAGAGACAATCGTCAAACATCAATTTGGAGAATCACCAGACAAAGTTGAGGAAGGCTTAAATAAGTTTAGGAATAACCCAAACTGCTTTATTCTAGTATGCGATCGCTCAGGAGAAGAAGGGCTTAACCTCCAATTTGCCGATTGGTTAATTCATTTTGACCTTCCTTGGTCGCCTAATCAATTAGAGCAAAGACTTGGCAGACTTGACCGCATTGGCAGCAAAATTGGAGTTCAATCTTGTGTCTTGATTGGCCCCTATTTGGAAGATAGCCCTCACAATGCTTGGTATCAAGTATTAAAAGATGGATTTGGTATTTTCCAGCAATCAATTGCGAGTTTACAGTTTTATGTGGATGATAAACTTGCAGAATTAGAAACAGCTTTGTTTCAATCAAGTGCAGCTGGATTGTTAGAGATGATTTTACCAATTCAAGAGCAAATTGAAGCCGAAATCGCAAAAATTAGCGAACAAAATGCTCTAGATGAAATTGACGCTAACGATGAAATTGCCACCGAGTATTTTCAAGACCTCGATAATTACGATGCTTGTCATCTAGAAATGAAACGAGCAATTGAAGGCTGGATTTGTGAGGCGTTGGGATTTAGAGGACTCAACAATCCCGACTCATCAGAGATGCGACGTTATCAACCCTCAACGCGGACATTGGTTCCCATAAATGAATTAAAAAACCGTTTTGCTGATAGTTACCTAGACCAATTTGGTACTTATAATCGCAGGGTGGCAAACCAGAATCCTGGTATTAAACTCTTTCGAGTTGGGGAAGGATTTGTCGAAGCACTCTGGAACTATATAAACTGGGATGACCGAGGTGAAGCCTTTGCAATGTGGCGCACTGATTCATCTTGGGATGCGAAAGAAGGGAAAGAGTGGTTTGGTTTCCAATGCAATTATGTAGTTGAGGCAAATTTAAGAATTGCCAAACAAGTTTTACTAGATAACAAACTCGATAGTTCTCAATTCAAAAACTTGCAACGACGTATTGATGCTCTATTTCCACCAATTATAGAAACTATCTATGTTGATGGTCGCAATGAGCCAATCCGCGTTGTTGAAGATAAAGCTCTCTTAAGTATCCTGCAACGTCCATATAAAGATAAAAACAATAATCAAGGACGAGATTACAATCTGGCAAAAGAGCGCTTAGGAATTCTTGACGATTTTGTTGACCCTAGTAAATGGCAAAATTTCTGCTATCAAGTACGTAACACTTCTGCGGAATTACTTTCAAATCGTCCCGATTTTATTGACTTATGCCAAAGTTGTGCTAAAGTCGCTGAAAAGAAATTAGCCAATAGAGTAGAACAATTACGCCTGCGTTTGAACCAACAAAACTGGGATAATGCCCTCGCAGAAGAATTGAAGATAGAAACTGATTTAAATGCAGCCATTCTCCAAGGAATTCGCCAACCCCAGATTAGGCTGGATTCTGTCGGTTTTATTGTTATATCGGGGCGATCGCTTGTGCAATTTGAATGATATTATGTGAGGTTAAATAGCCTTAGTCAGTATACTAACCCCACCCCGTAAAAGAGGTGGGGTTTTTTACGACTTCCAAATAAGAGTATTTTTGTTTAAAAAGTTTGTATTTTTTATTACTACAAGTCTTTAATGCCGGTTTAAGAAAAGTAATGATATTTTTGACTTTCCCGGAAAAATAAGTAAGTATTAACACTTGTGATACAGAAACAAAGTGATTATTGTGAAAGTCGAAGATGAAACGTTCAAATCGCCTTGCTTGGATAGGAGCGATCGCACTAGCTGCGATCGTTTTGCTTACTTTGTTAGTGGCTCCTAATAATACAAAAATTAGCACTGGCTCTACTTATAACCGCGCCTCTGATGGGTATGGTGCTTGGTATGCTTTTATGCAAGAGAAAGGAATTTCTATCAAGCGTTGGCAAAAACCTTTTAGTGATATTCAGCCAGAAAATAGCCCAGTTACCTTTCTACAGATAAACGCCTATCCACGGGAGACAGCATTGGATAGTCAAGAGCGGGAATGGGTAGAAAAAGGGAATACTTTGGTAATTTTGGGTGCGGGGGCGCGGGTTACAGAAGCGGAGTTTAGCACTATGCAAAAATCTCCTCAAGGTGATATCAAAATTGATACACGTAGACGATATCAGAAAGCCAACTCCAAGCAAGTTGATTTAGGCGATCGCTTTGGTGCTGTTGTCTGGGAAAAAAATTACAACCAGGGAAAGGTAATTTTTTCTACCACTTCTTATTTGGCCGCCAACGCTTACCAAGATTATTTAAGTAATTTCAAGTATCTAGCTAGTTTAGTAACTGAAAAAAGTAACACAGTGATTGTTGATGAATACATCCACGGCTATAAAGATGCTGATGTCAGGGAGAAAGAAAGCGAAGGTAATTTATCTAGCTTTTTTGCTAAAACTCCTTTATTTCCAATATTAGTGCAGGTAGGTATTCTGCTATTAGTGCTAACTTGGGCCCAGAATCGCCGCTTTGGGAAGCCACTGGCTTTAGATACACCAGTTACAGATAATAGCGAAGCATACATTCAAGCTTTAGCGGGAGTCTTGCAGAAAGCTGATACCAATGATTTTGTTGTAGAGATGGTGGGTAAACAAGAACAACTCCAACTACAAAAAGCCTTGGGATTAGGACAAGTACTTTTAGAACGCCAAGCCTTAATCAATTTCTGGAAAGAAAAAACAGGCACAAGTGCGGCAGAACTAGATGCAGTTTTAAAGCTACAATCTCACAAACAACCCATCAGTGAACGAGAACTGTTAAGCTGGTTGGGCAAATGGCGAAGCATTAGAGAAATTCGTAACTCGTAATTCGTAATTAGTTTTTTGAAACTGTGCATAATATTTCTGTGCCTGAGTACTTCTGAGTAAATTATTTATAAGCAAAAAAAATGAGCGAAACTCATCCTATCTTAATTCGTCTTGGTCAAGGTCTTAATCAAGTAGTTGTTGGACAATCGAGCTTAATACAACAACTTTTAGTAGCACTACTAGCGGGTGGGCACGTAATTTTAGAAGGAGTCCCAGGAACTGGTAAAACTCTGTTAGTAAAAGTATTAGCACAGTTAATTCAAGGGGATTTTCGCAGAATTCAACTAACACCAGATGTCTTACCTTCAGACATTACTGGGACGAATATTTTTGACTTGAATAGCCGCAATTTCACTTTGAAAAAAGGGCCAATATTTACCGAAGTCTTGCTAGCAGATGAAATCAACCGGACTCCTCCCAAGACACAAGCGGCGTTGCTGGAAGCGATGGAAGAGATGCAAGTAACATTGGATGGTGAAAGTTTGCCCTTACCAGATTTATTTTGGGTCATTGCAACCCAAAACCCATTGGAATTTGAGGGGACTTATCCCTTACCAGAAGCGCAGTTAGACAGATTTTTATTTAAGCTAGTTGTAGATTACCCCGATCAAGCTGCGGAAAAGCAAATGTTACTGAATCGTCAAGCTGGGTTTTCAGCACGGCGTTTGGATATTAGCCGTTTGAAACCAATCGCAACAGTAGCCGACATTTTACAAGCACGACAAGCAGTCAAAGAAGTTAAAGTATCAGAAGCGATCGTTGATTATTTGTTAGCCTTGGTGAGAATATCGCGTCAATATCCCGATTTAACTTTGGGTGCATCGCCTCGCGCCGCCGGTGCTTGGTTGCAGACATCTCAAGCATTAGCGTGGTTAGCTGGGAGAGATTTTGTCACGCCAGATGATGTAAAAGCAATTGCATCGCCACTGCTGCGTCATCGCCTCATTTTGAAACCAGAAGCAATGCTGGATGGTTTACAAATGGATGCGGTAATTGCGTCGGTAATTAATCAAGTACCAGTTCCAAGGTGAAAAAATTCTTGCTATATTCAACGCTACGTTTCAACTAGCACCCATTTTAATCCCAATTTTGCGATCGCAGCCCCATACTTCGGGCATTTGGAAAATACAGCCAAAAGGAAGCTAAAACTAACCGCCTTCACAAGTTATAAAGTATGTGTAGATGAAACAGCGAGTATATTGAGAAAAGAATCTGTATGGCAAGCTACCAAGAAACCGTAACTAGTGACGAATCCATTAATGAGCTAATCGCCGAGACAACAGGCATTAACCATCTGGAGGTAATTGAAAATGTCATCGACTCTTTGGAACAAGATGATAGTGCGATGGTTAGCCATACTCCAGAGGGTGGCTATCTCTGGAAGTTTAAGTATGGAAGTGTGCAAGTATATGTCCAACTCAACGGTACAACCGATGAAGACACCATAACCGTTTGGTCTGCGGTGCTAAATTTACCTGCTAAAGATGAACCCAGATTGCTGCGTTATCTCTTGGAGTTGAACTGCTCAAGCACTTTTGAAGCGCGTTTTGGTATTATAGAAAATAGAGTGGTTGTGATCTCAACACGCACCTTAGCAGAGTTATCTCCCGGCGAAGTGTCTCGGCTGATTACCATTGTGGCAACCATCGCTGATAACAACGATGAAGCCTTACAAACTGAATTTGGTGCAACTTAAGGAATTTTAGATTTTGGATTGGGCTTATACTGCATTAGATGTATAGCAAGCAGGTGTGGCGACTAATTCCTTTGCTAGAGGCGGCTGGCAATGTGCAGATGGCCATTGACAACTGGTTACTAGAACAGCACCAGTCTGGAAA
Organism: Nostoc sp. UCD121; assembly: GCF_014222285.1. Classification (GTDB taxonomy): domain Bacteria; phylum Cyanobacteriota; class Cyanobacteriia; order Cyanobacteriales; family Nostocaceae; genus Nostoc. The sequence goes on along the minus strand of NZ_JACKZS010000124.1, from coordinate 712 downwards.
GCATCCGTCAACTCTGCGCTTTTATACCTGGTCGCCATCTGCCATTTCTCTTGGCTATCATCAACGTCAATACCCTGAATATTGGCAAAATTTGACTTGGAAAGGGCAGAAATTAGATTTAGTGCAACGCCCTACTGGTGGACGGGCCGTATTACACCAAGGTGATTTAACTTACGCCGTAGTTACATCTGGAATTACGGGTAGTCGCCTCCAGGTGTACGAAAAAATTTGTGAGTTTTTGATTCAAGGATGGCGATCGCTCGGCGTAGAATTACATTATGGTACAGAAGGGCGAGGTTACATCCACAACCCTAACTGTTTTGGTACAGCAACCAGTGCAGATTTAGTTTTGCCAGATGGGGCCAAACTCATTGGTAGCGCTCAACTGCGACGTAGTGGGGCAATTTTGCAACATGGTTCCATCCGTTTGCAACCCGATGCTGAACTGTTTGCTCAAGTATTTGGTGCAGAATCTTTTACGACTTTACAACTGCCTCAAAGTCTGAGTGTGGAAAAGATTATTGCAGATTTAGTCACCGCAGCTAGTGATTGTTTTAATATGCAGATAGAGTGGCAACCCCTCTCACTCTCTGAGTGGAAAGAAATTTTGGCAAAACTATGATTCTCCTACTAATTAGGGCTTGCTGAAAAAGTCGTATTTAAGCCAGATCAAGAATCAATTAACAATGCTTGTAAGTGAAAATATAATTTA
>NZ_JACKZS010000123.1 GCF_014222285.1 Nostoc sp. UCD121 | reverse complement strand
AGGGTGACTTCGCTCGCAGTAATGCCCTGTTTGTGAGCCTGCTCTAACGTCATACCCACTCGACCCACTTGTGGCTCAGTGTAGACGGCATAGCCTAATACCCGATCATTGCGTGTCCGGTGTTCGCCACACAGAATAGCTTTCAAGCGACGATAGTCTTCCCAAGAAACATGGGTAAAAGCAGGCTGTTTGGCAGCGTCTCCGATCGCATAAATTCCAGCGCAAGTCGTCTGAAACTGATCGTCGATTTTAATAAAACCCTGTGCATCTAATTCAATGCCTGTCACCGCAGAATTTAATGCCCCAGTATTTGGTTTGCGCCCAGTCGCAATCAGCAATGCTTCTCCATCGAGTATTTCACCATTATTCAGCGTTAGGGTAAACACACCGTTGGTATAAGTAACCTGCTGAACAGTCACGTTGAAATGCAGTCCAATTCCGTCTTGCTCAAAGGCATCACCAAGCACAGCACTGACATCAGATTCTTCTTGAGCCAGCAGGCGATCGCCCCGTACAATTAATTCGACTTGGCTCCCTAAACGTGCCATTCCCTGCCCTAACTCCAGGGCAATATAGCCACCGCCAACCACGAGCAACCGGGGCGGAATCTGCTGCAAATCAAAGAAATTTCGGTTGGTTAAATAAGGCGTTCCAGCTAAACCAGGAATCTCAGGAATGTTAGAGGATGTTCCTGTGTTGATAACAATGAGCGGAGCCTGCACAGTCACACCTCCTCCACTCACAGTTAGCTCTCCGGTGAAAACAGCTTCAGCGCAGATGACTCGAACCCCTGCACTCTCTAATCGCCGCTTGGTACCCTGGTTAAACTGGCTGCGAATGCTACGCACACGCTCCATCACCGCAGAAAAATCGACTTCAACCTGCGCGTGTATGCCTAGCTTCGCGGCTTGCCCTGCGCGACCTGCGGCATGGGCAGCAGCTAAAAAGACTTTAGAAGGAGTACAGCCATAGTTTACGCAACTGCCACCCAACGCATCGCGCTCAAATAGAACGACTTTTCGACCTGATGATGCAAAGTCAGCCGCGAGTGGAACTCCGCCCTGGCCACTTCCAATCACAATTACATCTGCTGTTTCCATTGTTACCTCTGTTGATAGCTGGTTATTACAGTTTGTCAAGTTCGACTGGCTTTGATTAAATCGGCTGCCTTCTCGCCAATCATGTTGGTAGTGCTATAAGGCAATACGCTTGGGTTAAGCCCAAAATCCTTGGTAGAGACGCAAAATTTTGCGTCTCTACAGTCTAAAAATTAGTACTAAAAATCCTTAACCCAAGCGTATTGTGCTATGAGGGACATCCAAGAATTAAATTTGGTTTGCTTTAAGCGATTCTCCAAAGGAGAGGCTACGCCAACGCAATAGAAACTGCAAAACTCGTCGGTTAAACTTTTCTGCATTCTCAATGAATGTGAAATGTTTGCCACCGCCCGGCGCTTCAAAAATTTCTAACGAAAGAGTTAGGAATGCTTTATTGAGCCAGACCTGCGATCTCTCTCAAACTAACGCAGTGACCTGAACGCCGCGCGGATCTCCTCAGAGAAAAGCTGCGGCTCCTCCCATGCTGCGAAGTGGCCGCCTTTATCAGCCTCATGGAAGTAGCTCAAATTGCGATAGGCGCGTCGGGCCCACGTCTCTGGAGCGCGATATAACTCATTCGGAAATACGGTGATGGCCACTGGGAGCGAGATATCGGCGGTTTTCTGTGCCATCGCGTTCAAGAGACTGGTATTCTTGTTCTCCCAGTACAGCCGCGCTGACGAAACCGCACTGTTCGTTAGCCAGTACAGCGTGATGTTGTCCAGCACCTCGTCTTTCGTCGGGGACTTTTCGGAATCGCCGCCGCTGTACGTCCACTGCGCGAAGCCTGGATGGCCGAGCATCCACGCCGCGAGACTGGTCGGCGAGTCCGTCAGTCCGTACCCGACAGTCTGCGGCTGCGTGCCCATCATCACGGCGTAGGCCCGTTTTTTCTTATTTAACGTGTCGAGTGAGTCGAACGCCGCGCGTTCCTTCTCGGAGAGTCCCAGTGGCGCAGACCCGCCTCCGGCAAGCACTGCGGCCACGTCGGGTGGTATCGTCGCCGGTAAGTTGATGTGGATACCGAGTAATCCTGTCGGTGCTTGGCGTGCCATCGCGCTGGAGATGGGCGACCCCCAGTCGCCGCCTTGAGCGACGTAGCGGGTGTACCGGAGGCGCTTCATCAGCTCCGCCCAGGCTCGCGCGATGTGGTCGGGGTTCCAACCTGTGCCCGTCGGCTTGCCGGAGAAGCCGTAGCCGGGAATTGACGGGATCACTAGGTCGAAAGCGTCCTCCGGGCGACCCCCGTAGGCCGTTGGGTCGGTCAGTGGGTTGATGATCTTTAGCTGTTCAAATACCGATCCAGGCCATCCATGCGTGACGATCAACGGCAAAGCGTTAGGATTTTTGGAGCGGACGTGGATAAAGTGGATATCCAGTCCGTCGATGTTCGTTACAAACTGCGGTAAGGCATTCAGCTTCGCTTCGGCTTTTTGCCAATCGTACTTCGTTCCCCAGTAACGGACGAGTTCCTTCATTGTCGCCAGTTGCACGCCCTGCGACTGGTCGGAGACAGTCTCGTTGTCAGGCCAGCGGGTCGCCGCAATGCGCCTGCGGAGATCGACGATCGCCTCTTGCGGGACGTGGACGCGGAAGGGACGGATGGCGTTCTCTTCGGTCGCGCTCGCCTTGCCTGCGACCTGGGTTTGTGCGTCGGTCTGGGCGAATTGCTGCCCAAGTACGCGAGCGGACGGTGCCAGCGTTGCCGCCAAGAGCGCGACCAGGAGTAGCGACAGGACGACTGCGGTACGGGCTTTGGTTTTGTAATGTACTTTTTTTATGGTCATAGTGTTTTCTCTTTGCTGCAAATTGTCCGTTTCACAACTTAGGCTAAACCCAATCAGTAACCGTCAACTTCGACGACAGCTTTGGCAAACTCCCTCGGTGCTTCTTGCGGCAGATTGTGACCGACACCGCCCTTGATGATCCGGTGTGCGTATTTGCCCGAAAATTTCCTTGCGTAGGTACTGGCATCTGGGTGCGGCGCACCGTTGGCTTCACCCTCCAGCGTGATGGTGGGTACGGCGATCGCGGGGGCTATGGCGAGCCGCTTCTCAATCTCGTCATACTTCGACTCGCCTTCGGCCAGGCCGAGCCGCCAGCGGTAGTTATGGATGACGATTTGGACGTGATCCGGGTTATTGAAAGCAGCCGCGCTGCGATCGAACGTCGCGTCATCGAAGTGCCATTGTGGCGAAGCCAGTTGCCAGATGAGCTTGTTGAAATCGTGCCGATATTTCTCGTAGCCCAGCTTGCCGCGTTCCGTCGCAAAATAGAATTGGTACCACCATTCGAGTTCGGCCTGCGGCAGCAGCGGCGACTTGTTGGCTTCAGGGCTGCCGATCAAATAGCCGCTCACGGAGACGAGCGCCTTGCAGCGCTCGGGCCAGAGCGCCGCGATGATGTCGGCTGTTCGCGCGCCCCAATCATAACCAGCGAGAATCGCCCTCTCGATCTTGAGCGCATCCATCAGCGCGATAATATCGACAGCGATCACTGACTGTTGCCCATTGCGGAACGTCTCGCTCGAAAGAAAGCGCGTCATACCATAGCCCCGCAGATATGGAATGATCGCCCTGTACCCCGCCGATGCCAACAAAGGAGCGAACATCGACATAGCTGTGAATGTCGTAGGGCCATCCATGCAGAAGGATTACCGGACGACCATTGGCGGGGCCAACCTCAGCGTATCCGACATTTAGAACACCAGCATCGATCTGTCTCAGTGAGCCGAACGACGTGTTTGTCCCCGACTTCATCATGGATAAAACTGCTGGTTTTGTTTTGCTCGATTGTGCGATCGCAGAACCGAATATGCCTAACTGTGTAGTAGCAATGGTCATAGCCGCAGCGCCCAAAAAGCGGCGGCGTTGATGGTTAATTTTCTCGGACATTTATCTTCTTCCAATTGGATTTAACTCAACTTGCTTTAATTGAATCGGCTATCTGTTTATTTGAGTTGTAAAGAAGCAGTTACGGCAAGAAATTCTTGTATCATTTTTTCGATCAGTTCACCTGCTGGGAGAGCTTCAGCTAATCCTGCTCCCTGTCCTGCCCACATACTGGCAAAATCTGGACTTGATTGTTGAGCAGAAGTCTGATACAAAACCCGCCCTATAGACATCTGAGCCGGGAATGGCAGCACTTTATCTCTGTTATTTTCCATTTCACGTATAAATCGATTTCGTATTGCTCTGGCGGGTTTGCCGGAAAATACTTCAGTAATAACCGTGTCTTCGTCCTTACACTTGAGTACAGCCTGCCTATAGACTTCTGGGATATTGTTCTCAGGACAGGCGAGAAAAGCGGTTCCCATCTGTACCCCGCTTGCCCCAAGTGCAAACGCAGCAACGATTCCACGAGCATCCATGATTCCGCCCGCCGCAACGACCGGAACTGACACCGCATCGGCTATTTGCGGCACTAAGGCTGCTGTTCCAATCAATCCGTGTTCATAAGGTACCGCAAAGGTTCCGCGATGACCTCCGGCTTCAAAGCCCTGGGCTATGATGACATCGACTCCTGCAACGACTAGAGCTTTTGCTTCACGAACGGTCGTCGCGGTTGCTAATACAATTGAGCCTATAGCGTGTATCTCACGAATTGCCTCAATTGGCGCAGGTCCAAAGTGGAAACTAAAAACAGGTACTTTCTCCTCAAGCAGGACAGTAAATTGTTCTAGGAATGGCCCTAGTATCGGTATTGGTTCGGGCACAGGTCCGGCGTCAAGTTCGTTGTGCCATTTTGTTAATAATTCAGACATCGGTGTTTGCTGCTCAGGCGTAAGTTGATACGCTTCAACTGCTGGAGCAAACAAATTAACTCCAAAGGGTTGGTCTGTCAGCTCTCGAAGTTGCCTGATAATGGAGCGAAGTTTAGCTGGTGCGGTGGCCGCACCACCATAGGAGCCAAGACCTCCTGCATTAGAAACAGCCGCAACCAACTCAGGTGTGGAAGCACCAGCCATCGGAGCCTGAATTATTGGATGCGTGATTTTGAGCAAATCTATCAGTTCTGTTTTAGGCCACATAAGTATCTCCCACGCGTGCTAATAGAAGCAAAATATATGTCTTTAAGCAATCGTCTGTCCGCATTATTCAGCTGTGACGGTGGGGAGGAGTTTGCAGTTCGGATGCTACAGGTTCGAGTTCCATAGCTCGCCCCATCGCTTGTCAAAAGATTTATGCACTGCGGAAAATCGCTCCACCGTTTACAGGCTTATACCTAATTGCGTTCAAAAATATTAGTTTTGGAAGGCAGGGAAACAGAGGGGCAGAGGAGGTATAAGTAGAATACTACGTATGGTTGCAACTTGGTATTACTTGCCGCATAGGCTGCCCTTCCTGGATTACCTAACTATGAGCGGACTGCCCCTCAAGCCGTGGCTTCACTTCGCGTGAATTCAGAGGCGTGCAATTTCACGAAGTCGTACACGTTAGTCGGCGTCTTGCCGGTGAGCTTGAACAGGTCATCTGTCATGCGGTCATACCGCCCCTGCGCGTGAAGTTCGGCCATCACCGAGAGGTGGTTGACGAGGTGCATTGGCACCCCAAACTCACGAAGGGTATCAGTCCACCCGGAGAGTGGCACGTTACGATAGCGGATAGTTCGGCCGAGTGCCTCGGAAAAGACGCGTGCGTAGTGATCCAGATCAGCCGACTCAAATCCGGTCAGATTGTAAACATGACCAATATGCGGGGCAGGGTCGTCGAGGATCGCAAAAACGGCGCGTGCCACATCAACAGCCGAGATCGGCGAGGTCTTGCTGTTACCCAGGGGCAGCGCCAGTTCGTCGCTGTCCCGGACGCCAGCAGCGGCGAGACGCAGGAAGAAGCCTTCAAGGAAAACCGTGGGCCGCACCGTGACGACCGGCAGCCCCGACCACGCCAATGCCTGTTCCGCAAGCCAGTGCAGCTTGTGCTGCGGGCTATCAGTAGTTTCGGTGATGCTCATCTGCGTCACCGTCATCTGCGACATATTCACGAAGACCTCGACCCCGTAGTGACGCGCCACCGCAGCGACGTTGACCGTGGCTTCGAGATAAGCCGCCGAGACTGACATCCCGAAATAGATGCGTGAAACACCTGCGATCGCCCGGTGCATCGAGGCAAGATCAGTTAAATCGCCTTGCACAACCTCGGCCCCAAGTTGGCGCAGTCCTTCAGCGCGTTCATCCTCCCGCCGGACTAAGGCACGTACCTTATGCCCTTTGGCAAGCAGCATTGCAGTGAGATTGCGGCCGATCGCACCGAGATCGCCAGCCGCTCCGGTCACGAGGATTGGGCTGTCATGTGTGGATTTCATCGTCATATCATTTACCTTCTTGTCGCTCGTTGCGAAGACATATTTGTTTGCGTGATCAACCAAACGTGAACGCGAAAGCCTCCACCCCGGAATCCAGAAACTCGATCTCGAACTGTCGATCTGTGATAGGCTTCGGTTGTCGAACCAGTTGGTACAACCGCTGTTCGCTAGCCGTGCCTTCGCCTCGCACATCGATGTCAAGTCCGCGAGCCGCAACTGTCGGCTGCCCATCTACAAGCACGCGAAACCGCACGGACGTTCCTCGCTCGGCCGGCCCCATGACGAGATGAAGGTCGCGTGCGTGGAAGCGGTACGCGATCCGTCCGCCGGACTTGTTCAGTACAATAGCTTGTCTTCCGATTGTCCAATCACCCGAAAGCGCCCATTGATTAGGTTTCAATTGCGCGGGGGCAGTATATAAATGACGCTTGTTTAACACCGCGCCGCCGGGAGACGCAAAATTTTCCGTTCTTTCGTAGCCGAGGTAGTTTTCAGGCGATTTCAGGCTGCCCCAATCGGCAGCAGCCTCAAAACCGCGAGCATCAACTTCGACCATTTCCTGACCGATATGGCCAGTTCCAGACTCAGACAGTAGCTGTTGAATGACCCTTTCCGATTGCTCGTACTCGCTCTCGCCGAATTGGTGATGCCGAATGCGTCCTTGCGTGTCTATAAAATAAAGGGCTGGCCAATAATGGTTCCCGAAAGCACGCCACACCGCATAATCGTTATCTACGGCGATCGGGTAGTCAATTCTCATTTCCGTCAAGGCTCGGCGGACATTATCAATATTCTTCTCGAATTCAAACTCCGGTGTATGTATACCAATTACTACTAGTCCCTGATCCTGATACTTCTCGGCCCACGCGCGAACATAAGGGAGTTGGCGCAGCCAATTGATGCAGGTATAAGTCCAGAAGTTGATCAGCACGACTTTTCCACGCAGTTCGTCCACTGTTAATGGCTGCGAATTGAGCCATGTGGTTGCGCCAACAAGAGACGGTAGTTCGCCTTCAATCGGTAACTCAGCCGTTGCTGACGTAGCGTGCTGTGTGGTGCAGCCGATCATGCCAAGCTGGGTAGCAGCAATAGTTTTAAGCATGGTTGTTAAAAAGTAGCGGCGATTATGATTGATTTTTTTAGACACGCACTGACCTCCCTGTCGTTGCGTTCGGATAGGTTCAGTAGAATTAGAGAATCTCGACAGTTCTCTCCTCGACGACCATGTGCGAGCCATTACCATTGGGGTGTGCGGTGCGCTCATGGACGGGCGACGTGGGTGTCCGATCGATCAACAAACTGAGCAGTTCGGGGCGGCTGTAATGACCGCGCGCGTCCATGAGCCGCTTACGGGCATCGATCTGGGCAAAGTCAAGCTCGGCAATCACTTCGCCTTCGCCCACTTTGAGAGGCTCGCCGATGATCTGGCCGTCTGGACTGACAATGGCAGTGAAGCAGCCGCCAGAAATCGGCTCGATCGCGCAACCCGTGTCCTTCATGATCTGAGCCTGCTGATCGGCATCCAGCCACGCGGTTGCACAGACGACAAAGCAGGCGGATTCAAGGGCGTGCTGGCGGACGTTAATTTCCGCTTGCTCCGCGAACAGCCGGCCGGCGAACGATCCGGGATACATCGCCGAGTGGATTTGCTCACCATCGGCGATCATTGCATACCGTGCCAAAGGATTGTTATGCTCCCAGCAGGCAAGTTGTCCGATGCGCCCAACGGCACTATCGATGGCACGCAAACCCGAGCCGTCACCCTGTCCCCAGAGTATCCGCTCGTTATAAGTCGGCGTAAGCTTGCGGCGGCGCTGGATTAGCGTCCCGTCTGCGTCGAACAGAAGCTGCGTATTGTAGATCGAGCCGCCGTCGCGCTCATTAACGCCGATCGAAACGACCATGTTTGCTTCCTTCGCGGCTTCGGCGATCGCCCGGGTTTCAGCAGACGGCACCGTAACCGACTGTTCAAGCAACCGCAGATGTTCCTTTGCCAACGCGAACGGGGCTAGCACATAGGAGAAGTAGGGGTAATAGGGAACGATGGTTTCGGGGAAGGTTGCGAACTGGATGCCTTGTTTGCCCAGCTCACGGATTTTCTTTACGATCTTCTCGACGGTACCCTCCCGGCTGTACAGCACGGGACTAATCTGCACGGCGGCGGCTTTAACGATCGCACTGGCAAGGATATTTTTAGTCTTTTCCATTGTTTTAAAATTTTACTGTTTATGTTAGGTAATAAATTATCTTCGGTAACAGCCGATCTTTTAATCTGATACGGATACGGGGTGAAGGAACGCTGCCGACACATCTGCGTAGGTTCCAAAGCGAGGACGCGGACGGGGGACGGGAGCCAGGGCCGTCCACCTCCTCGGGTTCAGCGCAGCGACCTGAGTTCCTGAGCAAAAATCGTTGGCTTCGTAAGCCTCTGCCGCTACCTAGTAGTTCGCCAAGGTAACTTGGCGGGGTAAAGGGTAAAGGTTTTTAGCCCCTTCCCCTTTAACCTTTACCCAGTGCAAACCCAGGAATTTTGGGTTGGCAGGCTACTAGTCGCCGGCGTACTCGGCGGGTGTGGCAACTCTGACCGCATCATCTGGAAAGAACAGGAAAAACCTCTTCCATGTAACGATCAGCGGCGGCGGCGGCCTCTTCTGGACTGCTGCCGTTCTGACGCGCGCTCAGGTAGGGCGCGTACCAGTCCCACCAGTGGTGTTCGGCGTGTGTCTTCTCGTAATGGTCGTGTTGCTCCGCCGTCTCACGGAGAAAATCTGCAAGGGTTGGAACATCTGTGGCTCGTGCCTGCGTCAACTTCCACTCGCGGCCGGGAAGTCGCTCCTTGATCTCCTGGAGCAGCCAGAGGTTCCCGTCTGGGTCCTCGAACGAGGCAAACGAGAAGTAGGAACGGTCTTGCGGGTCGCGTCCGCCAACGCGCGGGTTCTCCACGGTGTTGTTGAAGGGGCCGCCGGCGTAGTGGAAGATTTCGCTCACGTTGACACCGCGAGCGATTAAGTCTTCGCGGGCGGCATCGAGGTCATCCACGGCGAGTACCAGGCTGTACGCCGAGCCAGAATTATTCGGAGTGCCTCCTTTGCCGAAGATGATCGAGGCTTCGGAGTTGGGCGGCGTCATCTGCACGCCGCGGAAGTCGCCCTCCGCTATGTCGATGTCTAGCCGCCAACCGAGATTCTCGTAGAATGCTTTCGCGCGGTCAACGTCGGAAACGCTGAACAGCACAACTTCGAGTTTCATGTTTGGACTGTTTACGTGATTGCTACTCATATTGTTCTCCTTTTGGTTGGTAAATTTGATGTTCAAATTGGTTACTTTTCATTCTTCTGTGATCGTCCAATGCACACCACTCAAGTTCTTTGAGTTAAAACGCGACTTATTGCTTTAATTGAGTCGGCTATTTGTTTCAAATGTGCGTATTGGTGTTGGTCTAGCGCAAAAAAAGCGGAAGGATGAATGCTGCAAATCTATTTCTGGGGGGTGTTTCCCGCCTTTGAAGCGTCTCTAAATGCGATCGCACCCCCAAACAGACTTTTATTTGATCTCAGCCGGATCGAACTCGGTAACTCGTCCCGGACGGGCAGCGAGAAATACATCGTAAGAAGTGCAATAGGCAATGGTGACATCATTGGCTTGGTTATAAAGATGAACCACCGTATTCGCTCCTCCAGGTTGGAGCACAATGGGTTCCAGATCGCCAAAAAACAGACGACGAATAGTATCTCCACTGCCCAATTCATCCCTTAATTTCTTTAACAGAGCCAATTTCCCTTCCAGGGTTGGGGGGGTTGGATCAGCGGGATGCTTTGCTTGGCTCGTTGTTGCTTGACTCATGATTGTTACTCTCCAATGTTGTTGAAATAGACTGGTCAAACTTTTCTATGTCCTCACTTCACCGAGGAAAAGGCGGTCGGTGCCAGCAACTCGTTGCTGATGTTCTGCACAAGTTGACCGTCCTTCTCGGTTTCGGTGCTGATCGCGATCCATTCGGGGTCGGCGAGGAATGCGTTCCAGCGCTCCTGGCGTTCAGCTATGCTGTCCCAGGCAAGCATATAAGTAAGCTGCTGATTGCTCTCGCCGATTAACGTTGTCCAAAATCCGGCTTGGCGAATGCCATGCTTTTCCCAAATCTGTAGCGTGTGATTCTGGAAGCGCGACAGCAGCGCAGGTAGTCGTCCGGGCATGGCGTGATAAATGCGTAATTCGTAGATCATGCCTGTGTTCCTTTAAAGGTTAAGCGGTTGAGCAACTCTGGTTGAGAGCGCCAGAGTCATTCTTCTTGGCGCAAGGTGGTGTCAGTGCCCCGCACTCTGTCCACCATCTACATGAAGGATTTCGCCCGTCACGAAGTTGGCTGATTCGAGGTAGAGGATTGCATCAACGATGTCGGAGATTTCGCCCATACGACCGATCGGGTGCAGAGCATTGAGCTGTGCATGGGTTTCGACAGGATGCATTGGCGTTTTGATGGTACCCAGCGCGACAGCGTTCACCCGGATACCGCGCTTGGCATACTCGATCGCCAGCGATTTGGTCGCGGCATTCAGTCCGCCCTTGGTCAGCGACGCGAGTACGGACGGTACGCCAGCGATCGGGTTATCAACCAGGCTCGTCGAAATCTGCACGATATGACCGCTGCCCTGCTTCTCCATCTCGGCGATCGCGAGTTGCGTCATGTGAAAGAAGCCAGTGACGTTTGTGCCTAGATATACCTCATAGTCAGCCTCGGTGTATTCGGTAAATGGCTTGGCGATGAAGATACCCGCGTTGTTGATGAGCGTGTCGATGCGCCCGAAGCGAGTCATGGCTTCGACGATCGCACGTTCGGCGGTTTTTCGATTGGCGATGTCACCTGACACTGCGAGGATTGCATCATCATCCGATGGCTGAATTGAGCGTGAGATAGCGACCACCCGATAGTTGCGATCGCGGTATGCCTTGACGAGGGCTGCGCCGATGCCCTGCGATGCGCCGGTAATAATAGCGACTTTCTGTTCGGTACTCATGATAAAACTCCTTTGGAAATACTGTGTGAATGTATGAATGTTACAAGTCAGGCAATGGTCTAAGCTGTGATGCGCTGGTCATGGTCGGTGCTGGTAGCGACTGGCAGCCATGCTTCAATTTCCTGTGCCATTTTCGCGGCGTTGCTCTGGTACATTGCGATCGTGTCCTTCCCGACGGGCAAATGCAGCGGCGGACGTTCTGTATTGGCGAGTTGAAGAATCACCTGGGCAAACTTTTTCGGATCGCCAGGTTGGTGTCCGTGTAGCGCATCGGCTCCGCTACGCATCGGTCCTACTGTTTCCTGGTAATCGTCGATAATGGTTTTAGCGGCGGTATATGATTCAGCGCTCAGAAAGTCAGTACTAAAAAGACCGGGAGCTACTGCCGTGACGTGGATGCCGAGCGGTGCTACTTCGAGGGCTAACCCTTTTGAGAGACCTTCGATCGCAAATTTAGTAGACCCATACAATCCCCAGCCCGGAACTGCATCGTAGCCGAACAGCGATGTGATATTGATGACCCGCCCGGATTTTTGCTGGCGCAGGTACGGCAATATCGCACGAGTCACGTTCAGTAACCCAAACACGTTGGTATCATACTGTTTGCGGACTTCGGCATCCGTGGCTTCTTCGATCGCAGTAATCATGCCAAACCCGGCATTGTTGACTAAGACATCAACCCGTCCGAAACGGGCAATGCTCTGCTTGACAGCCTCTTGTACCTGATCTTCCTGGGTGACATCTATCTGCACAACGTACAGATCCGGGTGGTTATGCAGGGTAGCGGCGAGTTGTGCAGGCTGACTGCGAACCGTCGCTACTACTTGGTCGCCTGCTGCCAGGGCTGCTCTGGCAATTTCTAACCCAAAGCCTCTGGAGGCTCCGGTAATGAACCATACTTTCTGCGTTTTCATTGTGTATCCTCGTTTTAGGTGTTGTCTAGTTTGTTGGCTTTAGCTCTTTCGGTTAGTGCATAACTGCTGCACTGATGGTGAGTATCAAAAGGAGCGAAAAACCTGATCCCTTGATCCTTAATCGATTGATGTCCCGTTACCGTCCGGGAGCGCGTTTCTTCACTTCTTGGAGCACCCAACCGTTGCCGTCTGGATCGCTGAACGAGGCAAAGGAGGCATAGTCGCGACGTTGTGGATCGGGGCCAGGTACTCGTCCCTCGGTTCCGGCGTGGTGGAAGATCCCGCCCACGTCGTGGAACACCTCACTCACCTCGACACCCCGATCGACGAGTTCGGCGCGGGCTGCCTCGATGTCGTAAACTATGAGGTACAGACCCTGAACTGAACCCGGCGCGGCTAACGTAACTCCTTTACCAAAGATGATCGAGGCTTCTGAGCGAGGAGGCGTTAGCTGCACTACTCGGAAGTCCTTATCGGTAACGAAGTCAGCATCCAGCCGCCATCCCAACGTCTCATAGAAGTGCTTGGAGCGATCGGCATCGGAGACGGGTAATACCACAACTTCGAGTTTCATGTTTTGACTGTTTACGGGATTGCTACTCATCTTGTTCTCCTTTAGATTGGTGAGATTGCTGCCCATTTGCTTAGACTTCAGTCTTGTGCGATCGCAATGCGACCATCGCTCAATTCAGAACACTCAAGTTCTTTGAGCAAAAACGCAACTTAATCGTTTTGCTTTGAATTGTGTAATTGAGGATCAAACTACTTGATTACTTGCAGCGATAATAGCTGCCATCAACTGCTCCATGTCCCAGCGAGCGCGATACCGAATTCCATTAATAAATAAAGCTGGTGCAGTTACTACTCCACTTTGGCGACCACTTTCGATATCTTGATTAATGCGGTCAACATGGACTTTTTTGGAGATATCCTGCAAAAATTGGCAGATGTCGAGACCTAAATCATTGGCATACTCAACGAGATAGCCGTTTCCCAATGCCTCTTGATGGGTGAGTATATCGTGCATCTGCCAAAACTGACCTTGCGCTGCTGCTGCTTCCGCGGCTTCTGCTGCCTTTTGTGCTTGAGGATAGATTGAATGTTCGATAAAGTGACGAAACACTACACAAATCGAATTTTTCTCAGTCAGCCCGGAATTGAAATCTTGAACAATTGCCTGAATCAACTGATGCATTTCCCTGAACTGAAGACATTGGTAATTTCCATATTCCACGAGTATGACCGGGGCATTGAGCATCCCCTGATAGCGATCGCGTTGGGAAGGCGGAACAAAAAGTTGATTAAAATTACTATCTTGATTCATGGGATACTGTATCAAAAAGGGTTGATCACAGCATCAAGGGATTGGCATTACTCCTATCTGTGATTCCTCCCGACTCCGTTTTTTCTATGTATTTAGCTTATGAAACTAATTCAGCTTTGTCGCCAACTCAGAGTTGAGTAATTGAAGGGATGAAAGAACAGTTGCTTACTATCTCTACAACGAACCCTCAACCGAACTTAAGTTCAGTTTTGCTTGTTTTACAACTTGGCGAGTCCCCGCTTCAGTGCGGTAATCACCGCTTGAGTGCGATCGCTCACACCTAATTTGCTCAAAATTTTGTTGATGTGAAATTTGACGGTACTTTCAGTAATATTCAAAGCCGCAGCAATATCGTGATTACTCAAGCCAAGCACCATCTGACGAATAACTTCTTGTTCTCGATCGCTCAACTCTGGAATGTTCATCCGTTGCACCAGTTTGGCAGCGACTTCGGAAGGGATATATTGTTGCCCACTGTGAACAATATGAATTGCATTCAGGAGTGCATCCGGTTCAGCGTCCTTCAGCAGATAGCCTTTGGCTCCGGCGCGTAATGCTCGATAAATATCTTCGTCCCCGTCATAAGTGGTCAGTACAATCATCCGGGCATGGGCGAATTCAGCACAGATGGCAACGATCGCATCAACGCCGCTTACCTGGGGCATCCGTAAGTCGATCAAGGTGACATCAGGCTGGAGTTGTTTATATTGAGCGATCGCTTCTTGTCCATTGCCAGCTTGACCTACTGCCGTCATATCTGGCTCATTCTCAATCATCGCGGCCAGTCCTTGCCGGACGATTGAGTGATCGTCAACAATCAAAACGCGGATTACTGTAGACTGACTCATGCTGATGCCTCCCGATGTACAGATACGCTCGTTTCTGTTCCCTGCCCCAGTCGGCTCTCAATTGAGAGTTGTGCCCCAATGCGTTCCGCTCGTTCGGTAATCCCCAGTAAGCCAAACCCCCGATTTAGGGTTGTATGATTGGCTTCAAATCCTTGTCCATTGTCTTTAATTCGTAAGAAGAATTGCGTTGGTTCATAAATTAATTCAATCCGAATTTCGTTTGCATTAGCATATCTAATTGAATTTGTAAATGCTTCCTGTGCAATTCTCAGCAGATTATTATCTGTTTCAGGGGGTAACGTATAGGGCGTGCCGATAATATCACAGATCAAGCTGGTTTCAGTTGAAGATTGCATTGTAACTACAAATCGTTGTAGTGCCGTCCAGAGATTGCCGTCTTCTAGGGATTGGGGACGCAGTGCTGCAACCGAGCGTCGAGCTTCTGTCAGCCCGGTGCGAGCCAAATCTCGCACGGTATTAATATGTGTTTGAATTGCTTGGGGGTTAGTTGCCACTAATCGAGAAACGGTTCCCATGTGAACCAGAATCCCCGTAAAGGCTTGCGCGAGAGTGTCATGAATTTCCCGTGCCATACGGTTGCGTTCCTCTAAGATTGAGGCTTCTTCGGCACGTTTGCGATCGCTGATATCTGTAATCAGACCATAGTATCCTTTGACTTGACCATTGTCATCGAAATCCGGGATGAGAGAATTACTGATATATTTCTTGCCAAACACACAGGGCATTTCTGCCTCATAGGTTGTGATTTGCCCTGCTAGTACTTGATTGATGTACGGTTGTGCAACTTGATAAGCCGCCTCACCCAAGTTGTCGCAAATATGTTTGCCCAGAATCTCACCTCGACTACGTTGAAACCATTCCTCGTATGTGCGGTTGACAAACCGATAACGCTGGTCGGCATCTACATAAGTGATACAAACAGGTAGAGCGTCCGTGATCAGCCGTAATTCTTGTTCTCGCTCGCGCAGTTCTGCTTGGCTTTGCTGTAAAGCCGCCGTTCTTTGAACGACCTGTTGCTCTAAGGTGCGGTTGTAATTGGCTAAGAGGTGTTCTGCTTGTTTGCGCTCTGTGATGTCTTGAAAGGTGGCGATCGCATACGCCACCTTACCCTGTTTACCAAAGACTGGCGTTCCCCATATCTCAACTGGGATGATAGTATTGCCTCGGTGAATTTCTAAATCATCCGTTCTCGTGCGTTCGCCTTTCAACGCCCGGTATAGATTCAGTTTTTCAGTGGGATATTTTTGATTCGTTCCAGCTACATAGGTTTGATACGTCTCTGCAAGTTGATCCATTGTTACGGAAGAAACAACCCCTTTGCCTGTTAGCTGAGTTGCTTGTTGATTGAAGTAGTAAGGGCGACCCGCCGCATCCACAACTGCAACTCCTAATGGAATCGCTTCTAAAAATTGAGTCATTCGACTTTCGCTCGCGCGTAGCTCTGAATAGAGTTTGGCATTTTCGATCGCAATTGCTGCCTGAGTAGATAGTAAATTTAGAAGTTGTGAGCGTTCTGCTGTGAATGCCCCAGATACTAACCGATTTTCCAGATACAGCACACCAACAAGTTTACTTTGATTCAACAACGGCAAACAAAGAAGTGATTTCGTTTGGTTCTGCTGAATATATGGCTCATTAATGAAATTACCTTCACGAGTTGCATCATTTAAGATTACAGATTCATGAGTCCGAATCACATAATGAATGATGGATTCGGGTAAGCGATTTACCATTGAAATCGATTGCAGTACTTGTGTAGTACAGAAATTCGCACCATCATTGAGTTCACAAGCAGCCTCGATCGCCCATTCTCCTGCGTTTTCTAAAATCAAGCATCCAGTTTGTGCCCCAGCATTCTCAATTAATATCTGCATCAAAGAATTGAGTAACTGATCCAGTTCAATTTCACGAGAGATGGCTTGAGATGCTTTCATCACCGCCGCTAAATCTAAAGCGATATCTGAGCTATTAGAAGTAGTTCCAGCAGTGGTATGAACTGGTGTGCCAGCCACACTCAGCGATTGAGGAAAAAACTGTGGATAGCGAGTCTCTAAATCTTTGGCTTTTGCGGTTGCTCCCCACCGCTCATAGCAGTAATGGGCTTCCTTCATATAAAGTTGAGCAAACCTTTCTCGACCACGAGCCAAGTAATGTTTGGCAGCTAACTCATAGCTTAAAGCTTCTTCTTGAAGGTACTTATTTTCTTTAGCACCAAAAATTGCTTGTTCGTAAAACTCCTCTGCCTCAAAAAACTGACCCAAAACTCGTGCTTTCTCTGCCTCAACTAACTGAAATTTATGCAAAAAATTCATGGGTGCATGGTGTGCCCATTTCTGCATTTTTTCCTGGTTGGCGTTAACGCGATTCAAGCAAGCTGCTTTTTCAGAGTTTGAAGCATCCGCCAACAAGCTCAGAAATATTAGAGAGTCATAGAAATGAAATAGAGGTACAGAGATTATTGCTGTGGCTGCGCCTAAATACTGTTCTGCCAAAGTAGCCGTTTTTGCAGCTTGCTCATACTCCCCGAACAGATAGCATAAAATCAGCTTATTTAAGTAAAAGTAGTGAAGGCTAGTTCCATCTTTGACAGCGATCGGCCGTGATAGTGCTTGCTCTTCGTCATAGATACAACCCACTAAGCGACTTGGATTTTCAGATTGACCTCGCAGGTTAAGGATCGTTTGCTGCAACATTGCCAGCCAAATGGAAGCAGTCTCTCGTCTAATTTGATTGGTGGCTTTACGATAAATCGCTGTTTGTTGTTCCAGTTCTGTCAGTTCTTGTCCTGCAAAAAAGGGGTAATAACATAGGCTGAATGCACAATAACTCGCAAATTCAAACTCTCCACTTTCTATACCGCTTTGATAAGCCTCAGCTAAACTAGGGAACGTCTCTTTCAGGTGGTCTTTCCAGTGAATTATATGAAAATTCACCATCAGCAATGCTTTGCAGTTAGCTTTCTTGTTACTTAATCTTTTCGCCAAATTTAAGGAGAGTTTGCCAAATCGATAGCCCAGTTCAATATCTTGTACAACTCCACATAGCATCATGCCATAGGCAGCATAACCAAGCAGTGACCAGGTAGCATTTCCATTGGCGATCGATAAATTCACCATTTTGCATACAATCAGCACCATCAAAGCGGGTGACACATTGAAAGCCGCTCCCACCGTGCTGACTAAAATGTAGATTGCTGCCAGTGGCACAGGTTCAGTCATCTCTGGCAAATCAATCAAATCTTCAATTTCCCGCCCAACGAGTCGTGAAGCGGTTTCCTCTAATCCTGCTTGAACGTCTAACTGACTTGGAGCTTCCACTAAACTAATTCCCAAGAGTTGCAGCACTTCCAAGCCAGTTTTAAGGGCTTCTTTAGGGTCTCCCTGCGACAGCCATGCTTGAATTCTGCTATCGTAAGCTTTCACTTTATCAAGCACTGTCTTTGCACAGTTAAGCACTTCTTCTACAAGCCGTTCCATTTCGTCAAAGTGACCACTGAGGTATGCTGCCTCTGCGGCCTCGGAATACAACACCAAAGTTAGGTCATACTCACGCTGCCAACTTTCTACTTCAAGCAGTTTAAGCCCTGTATTGCAATACTTGAAAGCTGCTTCATAAGCCGTCGCTGCCAGCGCTTTTTGACCTGCTTGCAAATTCAGTTTGGCAATCTCATTCCGTTCAGATTCCTCAGTGATTAACTCGGTTCCATAATTCAGTTGGTCAACAATTTCAAACAACCGCTCTGCTAGCTGCTCCGGCAAAGTCTTTTCGAGTAAATTGCGACCGATTTGCAGATGTACCCCAAGTTTTTGCGACTCATCGATTAAGGTGTATGCTGCTTGTTGTACGCGATCGTGCAAAAACTTATATTCTTGAACTAATAGGTTTTCGTCTAATTCAGATATAGGTTGAATTAATCCAGCTTGAATGGCTACTAGTAAATCTAGAGAAATTGCTTTAGGAGATTGTTGGCAAACAATAGCTAATGTATCTAAATCAAATTCAGCGCCAATACAAGCCGCTAACCGGAGAATTTGCTGTGTATTCTCTGGTAGTTTCTTGAGCTTGAGAAGCATCAACTCCACCACATTATCAGTGATATTTTGGGCTTCAATCTGAGCAATGTTCCATTGCCAGCTTAGGCTTTTCACATCAAAGGTCAGAAGATTTTCGCACTCCAGCATTCTCAAAAATTCACCGGCAAAGAAAGGATTGCCCTCGGTTTTACGCAGTACTAACTGGGCTAAGGAACAAACTGTGTCTGCATCCCGATGCAATGTCTCGGCAATCAACTGACTCAACGGCTCAAAGGTTAATGGTGCTAGAACAATTTCCTCAAGCACAGCTCCTTGTTTTCGCAGTCGCTCCAGCGTTAATACCAACGGATGCGTTTGATTCACCTCATTATCTCGATAAGCTCCAATTAAAAACAGAAATTGGGTTTGCTCATCGAGTAGCATTAACTCAATTAACTTCAACGTGGCTGAGTCGATCCACTGCAAATCATCTAAAAATATCACAAGCGGATGTGACTCTGAACAAAACACCCGCACAAACTTCTGAAAAATTAGATTGAAGCGATTTTCAGCTTCCGTTGCCCCAACTTCCGGTACTGGCGGCTGCTTGCCGATAATTAATTCAACTTCCGGGATGATATCAATGATAATTTGTCCGTTGGTTCCCAAAGCTGTTAAGAGTTGCGATCGCCATTGTTGCACTTGCTCGTCTGGTTCACCGAGCAATTGTTGTACCAATTTTTGCAGGGCATCTGCGATCGCGCTGTAAGGAATATTGCGCCCAAATTGGTCAAATTTTCCGGAGATAAAATAGCCACGCTTTTGGGTGATGGGCTGATAGAGTTCCTGTACTAACGCAGATTTGCCAACCCCAGCGTAGCCAGATACCAACATCATCTCGACTTGAAATTGAAAGTCTTCTTGATTCCCCATTCCTGCTACTCTGTCAAACGCTGCTAATAATGCTTCAATCTCTGCTTCGCGTCCATACAATTTTTGGGGAATTTGAAACCGATCTGAAACGTCTTGAAGACCCAGTTGAATGTGGTCAATTTGATCGGTTTGTGCGAACTGGCGAAGAACGATTTCTAAATCTGCTTTGATGCCCCAAGCACTCTGATACCGCTCCTCTGCATTTTTCGCCATCAATTTCAAAACGATATCTGAAACGGCTTTAGGGATCGCTGCATTCAATTCGTGAGGTGGAATAGGCTGTTTAGCAATATGACAATGGACTAGCTCAAGGATATCTGTTGTGGGAAACGGCAGATGTCCGGTTAGAAGTTCGTAGAACGTCACACCAAGGGAGTAAAAATCGGTGCGGTAATCGAGCAAACGGTTCATTCTTCCTGTTTGCTCTGGAGATAGGTATGCGAGTGTCCCTTCTAAAACATGAGGACTTTTGAAGGTTGGATTTGTGCGGTTAAATTGGGTGGCAATTCCAAAGTCAATAATTTTGACAACGCCAGTATCCAGATTAAGGACTATGTTTCCAGGGTTGATATCTTTATGAATAACATTAGCTGCATGGATTCTGCCCAGAATGTCACAAATAGCGATCGCAAGACCAAGAAAAATGGATAAAGGCATCGGGTAGAATATATCTGGACGCTTGTGCATCCATTGCTCTAAGGACTCTGCCCCAAAATCTTCTAGGAGAATCACCAGAGTGCGTTGATAATCCTGCTGGCTGTATGCCTTCACCGCTCCTTGCAAGTTAAGGGAACTGATAATTTTATATTCCTGTCTGTAACGCGTTAGTTCTTGAGGTGAGGGATAATCAAGCTTTAGCATTTTTACGACGATCCCTACTCCGTCGTCTCTGATGCCCCGATAAACTAGAGAATTAGAACTTTCGTATATCTTGTCTTGGATAGCAATACCAGGTAGAGCAATCATAGAGCAACTCTTGGGAGTATAATCTGGCATACCTCAAACTATACAGCAATTCTTATGCGGGTTGAGGATCTAGCTCTTCAAGCCAATATGTCTCCTTCTTGGGTTAGACTTTGGGCTTTCGGAATCTGCGGTTTGTCGAATAGTTTTTAAAATTGAAAATATTTTAACTAAGTCAAGAAAGTTTAGTTTGCCGGGGAAAAAATAATTATGGAAAATGTCCTCTGAAGAATATTTATTTATAATGGATGTCACGGATAGTCCAATTGAAAAACCTAAGAAAGGTCAAAAAAGGTTTTTAGTGGAAAACAGGGAGACCATACTTTAAAAATTCAGGTAGTAATAATAAAAAAAAGCAGCCAAATCATCTTTTTTGGGCATGATAAAGAGAGAATTCATGATTGTCCCTTATTTAAAAATAGTGAAATTAAATTTGGAAATTTCTGACTCAACGCAATGTATTTCTTGAGAGTTACCATTCACCAATAAGGTAAAGCTGATCCGCCAGGAGTCTTGCGCAGAGAATTAGTATTTTTTACTCTACATCTAGAAAAGCAAGTGTCCAATATTGGCGGCTATAAAAGGACAGTTAGTTCACTTACCCAAGATTTGTAAACATTTTCAACAATTCACCTCAGTACCAAGATTAAGAAGCATTCTAGTGACACGCTAGCCAGATTTTCCCTAAAGTCACATACAATTTTGGGTGTTAGTTCCATACTGCTTCTAGGCGCTCGCGATCAAGATGGTAAATAATCCTCAGTTTGACAACCTACCGCCAATCAAGTTGATCCACATACAGGATCAAGCACCATCAACCCTACAGGGAGAATCTAGAAGCAGGGCAGGAAAAATAGCTGCACCCACAGACATACGGTGGGTAAAAGTACTGGAATTTTTACGCAGCAACAATCTCGCACTCAATAGCCGCAAGCTTTATGAACGCGAACTCAAAAGGTTTTTGGCTTGGAGTGAACTACATTATCATGAACTGCGTCCACGTCATCTTGCGCTATATAAAGAATATCTCCGTGATGAAATACAGACTGATGCAGGTAAACCGCTTTCCAAAAGCAGCATCAATGCAGGAATTGCAGCTCTCAAAAGCTTTTTCAAATGGATGTGCTATACGTATCCTGAAATTATTTCTACTAATCCGACACTGGGGATTAAACTGGAAAAAGTACCACTGCCACCAGCCCAGAGTTTAACCCCAGAAGAGATGGAACAGGTTTGGTCAGCGTTGGAATTGCTGGGAGAAACAAAGCAACGGGATACAGCACTCGTTCACATTCTCAGTCATGGACTCCGGGCTGGGGAAGTTGTGCAGCTAAATGTTGGCTCCTTTGATGGCAAGCTGCTATTTTTACCAGACACCAAAACCAATGAACCACGCTTAGTTCCACTGCGAAAAGAGAGCCGGGAAGTTTTAGCAGAGTATTTGCAATTGCGCGAACAGCAAGGAGAGGTTTTGACCAGCCTCACCCCACTGATGATTTCACACCATGCTTCATACAAAGGTGAACGCTTGAGTTATCACGGCATTTACTTCGCTGTGGAAAAAATCGGTGAAATAGCTCACATTGAGGATTTGCACCCTCACTCCTTTCGCCACACCTATGCCACCGACTTATTGCTATTGGGAGTTGACCCCAGCCATGCCCGTAAGCTAACGGGACATCAAAGCGAGAAAGCGTTTCGGCGCTATACGCTTCGTAGCGAACAAGAAGCGGCGATCGCTGCTTACTATCGTGCGATTGGCGAAGAAGCAGAGTAAGGTATGCCGAAGCCGTTAGATCCCAAGTGTCAGTTATGCGCCAAGTTACCAACAACCCAAGCTAAAGTGCTGCATGGAACAGCAGGGGATGGGTGTTGGAATCCAAAAGTCTGTCATAATCGCCGTTCGTTTTACCGCCACCGCTCCTTTGATAATTCAGCAGAAATTGATTCAGTAACAGTCGAACCACCAGCAACATATTTTGCAGTGCTGTATTTGTATAAAGAACCAGGGGATAAACCATTACACGCCTTGGGCGCAGAACTCTGGCTGGGGCAACAGCCTATTTGTCGCTTAGAACCAATTCACTGCTTTGGGCTAACGGCTGGTAAGATACGCACCTATACAGATCAGGTGTTGCAGGCTTTTGCCAAACAATACAGTGTTTCACTATATCAGTATAAGGATATGTTTGAGATTAGCTCAAGCTACTGCCCAGTGCGACCCTGCCCGTTAAATCCTGAATTGTAGCAATGACCACATACCGCCAATTAACAATTTGGGATGTATTAGATGAGTTGTCCGAATCTCCACCCACATCTTCACTTGTACCGATGTGGGAATGTTTAGATGCCGAGCTAGAAAAATTACCCTTGGAGGCACAGTTATCAACCGCAGCGCTTGCCTTCAGTCAGATTGCAGATATTCTCAAGTCTCGTGCCGAAGTGCTGTTGCAAGATACCCGCGATCGCAATAACCCAAAGGGGCCAATTGTTAGCACCGATCTCTTTGCTGGTCTAGTACGGACAACAATGCACCTAGATTTAGATGATTTGATTGAACCGCAAACACCACAAACCTTTAAACCACATGGCCCGCGCCAATTTTCATCTCCTACTGAGTTGGGTGATTCTGTAGCAGCACCTGTTGAAAAAGTAAATGTTTTGGCAATGCTCGATGAGGTGACAACTTTAGAAGATGTCCGCAATTTGGCATCAGATGAGGATGTGGAAAAATGGCAGAGTGCGATCGCTAACTACCTGATAAATGTCAAAGATGAAATTTCTCTGACTAAATTACAACAGGGATTGAAAATGCCAATGGTGGAGGTGTGGTTAGGATTGTTATTGGGTGGCTTTACATTAGAACAGCGTGGTGATTTTTATCACAACCGTAATGTCTGGGTGAAAAGCTCTCCTTCCTACTACCAATAAGTAAATCAGGGAAACAATTTGAAGGGTTTTTACTAAAGCGACCTCTTGCAGATATCTTGAAGCGATCGCCCATAT
>NZ_JACKZS010000122.1 GCF_014222285.1 Nostoc sp. UCD121 | reverse complement strand
CAATATCACAGTATTCTTTTTCTGGAGGTATTGTTGTATGGGTCATCTCACTATTATTTATTATTTTTAATAATAAACTCAGTTTGAATGAGAAATTGAAATCTTCATGTTTATTTATAGGATTTTTTGCAATCTCAACTATTTGTTATTTTATAAATTATGTTCAGCCATCCTATCATACAAAACCAAGTGAAATAGTTAAATCTTCTTGGCAAGATATCATAAGTTATTTTTTGGCATTTTTGGGCAATATTTTGGGAGATTTTTATGAATTAGATATGTTGATAGGATTAGTTTTCTTGATTAGTTTCACTTTGTTGCTAATTTTAAATTTCAAATTTCTTAAAGAAGAAATTATAGTATGGTTTGCTATTGGATTTTACACGATTGCACTAGGAATAATAAATACTATTACTAGATTGCCAATGTCTAATCCTGCAAATAGCCATGCAATAAGAGTTGATTATATTACTCACTTAGTGTATCTACCATTATCAATAATAGTAATTATTTTATATTTGCTAGACTATAAAAATAATCAGATGTTTAAGAATTTAAGTTTTTATTGTTTAGGGATAATAACTGCATTTTATATTAGCAAAAATTATCCAACTAAAATTTTACATGAATTACATGAATGGCAGTATCAATATAACTATGGTAAGAGTTGTATTCAACTAGTAAATTTTTATCAAAAAGATGACTGCATTATGCTTCTATTTCCCTTTGTTGACCCTAAATATTCTTGGAGTTTAGATTCAGTAATTACAAGATTTAGAAATTTGAGTCAATTAAATATCTTGCGCCCTGGAATTGTTAAAGATATAAAAGTATATAATCAGGGTCAATGGGGCTATATTGATTCTATACAAGAAGACAAAAATGGTTTTTTTAACATTAGTGGATGGGCTAAACTACAAACGAGAGTAGCAGATGCTGTAATATTAGCTTACCCAAATGAATCTAATGCTTTGATAGTAGTTGATATCCTATCCATAGGACAGGTGAGACAAGATATTTCAAGGTTTTATGGTTTAAAATATCAAAATTCAGGTTGGTCAGGCAATGTTGATTTAAAAAGCAAAATTCCTAATTTTAATAAATCTTATATTCAAGGATATGCATTTGATGCGAAACAGAATATTTTTTACCCTTTAAAAGGTTTGCATTCATAATCAAAAATTCTGAATTCAATCTCTAATCTCCAGTACGTCGCACACCAGCCAAAATAAAATTAACTGCTGCTTGAGTATGCTGCTCAATCATTTCTGGACTTAGCAGTTGCAAATCAGGTCTAGTATGCTTGATGTTTTCGTAAGCGTTGAAGTACAAATTACAAACCCCAATAATATGCAGGGTGGTAAGAAATGGATCGAGTTGACGGAAACAACCTTCAGCCATCCCCCGCTCTAAAATCTTGATGAGATAGCTAAAATTTTCTTGCCAATTCCCCTGCTTGAAATACTTTCCTTGATTTTGATTGGCTTCTTGAAACCAAAGCATTCCCCGGTGCGGGTGAGCAGCTTCGTAAGCGATCGCTTCTTTGACAAGCATTTTCAACGCCTCCTCTGGTGGGAACTGATCTAGATTTAGCTGCTCAAACCCTTCGTGCATCTCCACCGATGGACGTTGCAGAACAGCTTCATATAGTCCTTCCTTGCTCTGGAAATAGTAGTAAATCATCGCTGTAGTGACACCTGAACCTCTAGCGATCGCTCCTGTCCGCGCCCCACTAAGTCCATTTCTGGCAAACTCTGCTTCCGCTGCATCGAGAATCTGCTTTTTCGTCACTTCTGCATCGCGTACCTGACGCGGCTTTTTAGCTGAAAATTTTGACTGCGTTGAACGACCCACGTTGCTCCATCATCATAACGAAAATATATTAACTAAAAATTGGTTAGTAGTTGACATAGAAAATGAAATTTATTACATTATTATCAACTAACTAAATTTTTAGTTAGTTGTGTAACTCATCCATGCAGTAGCCGAAGTTAGCCAAGTAAATGCTTGCTAGCGTTAGTTCGTCCATTGCAGATAAGACTTTAATTTCCCAATTGATATTCAAAATAGAAATGTAGAGCAAGTGACACAGCTTGTCCACAACTTTTAATTTCCAAGATTGCGTTACCTTTTGCTAACGCATCTATGGAACTTCAATAAATAACTTTTCAATATTTTGGAGGAAAAATGGAACCAATTTTAGCAGGTGCGCCTTGGCTAATCGCGCACAAATCTACATTAGGAGTGAATAAACCTAATAAAATAACTTTAAATGGACAGGATTATGTCATTTGGCAAAACCCAAAAGGCGAAGTATTTGCCCTTGATAACATCTGTCCACACATGCAAGCTCCATTATCAAACGGCTGGGTTTGCCAAGAAAGAGATACTATTACTTGCCCTTTTCATGCACTAGAATTTGATGGAAAAGGCAGACTACAGCAAGGAGATAAAAAAGACAATCAGCCAATCACCAAACCATTAGAGCTAATTATTAGCAATGATTGTATCTGGACTTATGCCGGATTTGAGCCAAGATTACCAATTCCAGATTTGCATCAAACAATTGCCGATGAATATGAGTTTCTCGGATTAACTGGGGATAAAAGTATTCAGGGTGAGTTTTTGACTAACCTGATGGTTAACTATGACTATAATCACCAAAATGGTACTCATAAAGAGCTATTTAAAATTACAACTTGTAATGTAAGTGCTTTTGAAGAAAAAGGATATTATGCCACAGTTCAACAAGAACTGATCAGAGCCAACAACACGCTAGGAGAAATTATCAAAAATCCTGTTTTGGGAATCTTTCCTAAGACACTTTCTAACACACTAGAATATGCATTTCCTTCAACTACAGCTTTTTTTGCTAAAACCCCGATTGGTGATATTGCTCAAATTCATATTCTCTATCCTGAAACAGACAAAATCACCAAAACTTTTATTTTGATGTATGCCAAAGTCGTCAATCCTTTGATGAAATTTCTGTTTAAAAACTCAGTTTTACAAGCAGCAGCTACAGTCATTGAACAGGATACAGGTGCAGTTGAAAGTTTGTATCCTCGGCAAAAACCGAAAATTAGATTGCCAAATGAAGAGATTCTGTTCTATGCAGAAAAACTCTACCGTGATTGGTAATTTGGATTTACAAAGCTTAACTGCGCTTTACAATTAAGTGATACTGTAGCTAATTCCTGCTAGAGGTACTTAAATATGCAGCAGCTAAAATCCGCCGAGGAAATGCCTGGTAGCTATGGCTTGCCCATCTTGGGAGAGACTATAGAAATATTTCGGGATTTAGAACTGTATCTATGGCGAAGATTTCAGCATCATGGTTCAGTTTTTAAGACAAGCGTCCTGGGGCGTAAACGTGCTTATTTAATTGGCCCTGATGCTAATCGGCTAGTGCTGGTGGAACAGGCTGAAAATATGTCGTCGCGGATAGGGTGGTATTTTCTAGAATCGACATTTGGCAACAATATTTTATTACAAGATGGGGAAGAACATCGCCTAACTCGTCGCTTGATGTATCCAGCATTTCATGGAAAAGCGATCGCAACATACTTCGATACCATTCAAAATATTGTGCAAGACTTCCTCGAAGATTGGGGAGAACGGGGAACGGTTTCCTTAAATTCTAGTTTCCGTCAGCTTACCCTGATGGTTGCGACTCGCCTATTTTTGGGAAGTCAGAACAAGAGCGAAGTTGAGCAAACCAGTCAGTGGTTTACACAACTGATAGATAGCAGTATGGCAATATTCAAATGGAATGTCCCTTTTACCTTATATGGTCGCGGTCAAAATGCTAGGGGTAAATTAGTGGCTTTCTTGCGTCAAGAAATCGCCCAGCGTATCGAGCAGGGTAACTTAGAAGAATCAAAAGATGTTTTGGGATTGCTGCTAGCAGCTGTTGATGAAGACGGCAATAAGTTGAGCGAAACACAGGTAATCAATGAAGCATTACTATTGCTGTTTGCTGGACATGAGACAACAGCGTCATTACTGACTTGGGTAATCTTCGAATTAGGTAATCACCCAGAATGGCGAGAGCGGCTGCGCCAAGAACAATTAGCAGTTGTGGGAAATAATCCCCTTAGCCTGTCTCATCTCAAACAATTTCCACTGTTAACCAACGTACTAAAAGAAGCAGAACGGCTCTATCCGCCAGTGTATGCCTATAATCGTGGTGTCCTCAAGGATATTGAGTATGGAGGATATCGCATCCCAGCAGGTTGGTTTGTGACTATTTCGCCGATGCTGACTCACCGTTTACCAGAACTGTACACCGACCCCGATCGCTTCGACCCCGATCGCTTTGCACCACCTCGTGAAGAAGATAAGAAACATCCCTTAGCATTAGTGGGTTTTGGTCATGGTTCGCACAGTTGTTTAGGTATGGAATTTGCCCAGATGGAAATGAAAATTGTGCTTTCTACACTACTTCGCCATTACGACTGGACAGTAAAACCGGATTATTCTGCGATCGCTCCAGTTCGTCAGCCTTCTAAAATTAAAGATACTCTCCAAGCATATATTGAGCCTTTGGTGATAAAGCATCCCTTGAATAGTCAAACATAAATCTTTGATGAAACAAATCGATTTTGCGCGTTTAGAGACGCATAGTTTTGCGTCTCTAAACAGGTTGATACTGAAAGTGTTAGACAGTAAATGTGATACCAGGAGTGATAGCACTTAAGCTAACATCCTCAGCCACAGCAATCACATCACCGAAAATTGGC
Organism: Nostoc sp. UCD121; assembly: GCF_014222285.1. GTDB lineage: Bacteria > Cyanobacteriota > Cyanobacteriia > Cyanobacteriales > Nostocaceae > Nostoc. The sequence continues at coordinate 19,037 of NZ_JACKZS010000122.1, read as the reverse complement.
GAACCGAAGAAGATGACCGTATCTAAAATAGATGAGTCATTTGAAAAAATACCACTACCAAAACTATTATTAGTATTGAAGTTTTGCTGTACAAATGTGTAATCGCTAGCAGAACCGCGAAGAGCGATCTTGTCCCCATCTAGTAGAGAAAAATCTGTGATCACAGCATGACCAGCTTGCCGATAGGAGTCACGTAGGTTGAACGTATCAACAGACTGAACCCCTCCAAATGCTAGTCCTCCTGTTAAAATATCTATCTCTCCGCTATTAAAATTACCACCACCACTGAGGGTATCATTACCCTTACCTCCCGACAGAATATCATTGCCAGAGTCACCATTTAGGCGATCGTTACCTACATTTCCATCAAGGCGATCGTTGCCCAATCCGCCAAATAATACATCGTTACCGCTACCGGCTAGCAGAATATCGCTGCCATCGCGACCATTAAGAATTACATTGACGTTTTGGCTGGCACGGCTGGCATCTATGCGATTGTTGCTATCTCCTCCTTGGATTTCGACGCTTTCAATACCTTGGAGGGTATCAGTACCTGTGGCTGAATCATCGAGATTGGCCCCAGGGCCAAACTTACCACCTTTGAGTTGGCTTTTGTTTGGGTCATTTGCAAATGAGAAAAGCTCAAAGTTATTGTCGCCATTTATGAATAGGGAGTCCTCACCCGCTCCCCCGATATATTGGTCATCACCCGCTCCATCTAAAGCACCATCGGAAAAACTATCTCTCCCGCTTCCACCTTGGATAAAGTCATTTCCTTGTCCACCATTAAAATTATTGTTGTCATTTCCACCGATAAGGGTGTCATTGCCATTATTGCCACGCAAGAAGTTAAATCCCGCTCCTCCTACTATGCTGTCATTCCCATCACCACCGTTGATCTGGTCAAGACCACGGCTACCTATGATAGTGTCATTACCTGCACCACCAAAGAGAAAGGTTCGCCCTGAAAACAAAGCCTGAGACGCATTAATCGTGTCATTACCCGAAGTACCAGTAAGCCTGACATTCTCAACCTCAGAAAATTGGTGAGCTAAATTACCGACAAACAGCTGATTATTAGTCAAAAAATAATTTGAGGCTCCTTCAACACGCAGTTCGTCATCACCTGCACCGCCAATTAGGGTATCGCCAACATCACCGATAGCCGCAAAGTTTCCGTTTTGAGCGATGAGAATATCGTTACCCGCACCGCCATTAACGCGATTGTTTCCAGTTCCACCTATAAGAGTGTCATTGTCATCGCCGCCGTTGAGAGTATCGTTACCAGCGCCACCATCAAGGGTGTCTCTGTTGAATCCACCATCAAGGAAATCATTACCAAGCGATCCTGATAGAGAATCATTGCCAAAGTTGCCTATTAGAGTATCATTGCCTGCACCACCAAAAACCGTATCGTTACCCGTCAGAGCATCGATTTTATCATTTGCTCCATCAGCTATAATTCTGTCGTCAGCAGGAGTTGGGGTTCCACTAATAATTGCCATAATTTTGTACCTTTTTTGATTTGGTTGTGAGTTTGTGTATTGTTTTCTTGATTTAGACTTTGGACAAATTTTTCAAAAAAGCTAGATTTGTCCAAAGCCAAACAACTGCTATTGCTGTTATTACCAGGTTGCCTTTTGAACTCAAAAAGGTAAATGTGGATAATTTAAGGAGTTTGATTTCCAAAAAATCAACGACAAAAGGGGCCAGGTAAGGTTAAGTAAGAAAGTTTAAGGATAGTAATCTTTGCTGAACCAGACCAGAACTGGATTTCAGCCATTAGAATATTATTTGTGAAAAAATCTGGAAAGTTAACAGTTCGGACTGGATCTCAATATATAAATAGTTGTGATTCATCCATGAACAATGGACTTTGAAACAGCATTAAAAATATTAGATGCAGCAGTTGTTACTCAGACAAAAAGACATCTGAAAGATATTGAAGTAACCATACTGCGTAGCTCTTGGCAAGGGAAAAAGTATGACGAAATTGCCCAAACTCATAGCTACACTACCGAATACCTACAGCATGATGTTGGCCCGAAATTATGGCAGATGCTATCAGCAGCATTTGGCGAAAAGGTTGGTAAAAAGAATTTTCAAGCAGCACTAGAGCGACAGCGCATTTCTTGGTCTACTGCTTCATCAAAGCAGTTAGAGGCAATTTCACAGCCTCAAAAGCTGATGTCATCTTCACAGCTAACAATGGAGAAAATGACATCTAACAACTCAGTTTCTGAGGAAAGTAACGAGGCATTACTAAGCATATACACAAACGAACAACCCCTACTGAATGCAGAGCCAGAATTACCTGTAGGCCAAGTCCCTATCAGTTCTAGCTTTTATGTTGAACGCCCTCCGATTGAAGATCGCTGTTTTCAAGAGATTTTGCAGCCAGGTTCTCTGATTCGGATTAAAGCGCCAAGACAAATGGGCAAAACCTCGCTAATGGCTAGGATTCTTGATGAAGCTAGACAACATAGTTGTCAAACAGTTTCTATAAGCTTCCATTTAGCAGATAAAGCAGTTTTCGCTAACTTGGATACATTTTTACGCTGGTTCTGTGAAAGTGTTGGTAGAAAACTGAAGCAGCTTCATCAGTTAGATGATTATTGGAGTATTTATGGCAGTAAGGATAAAACTACTGCTTACTTTGAAGAGTGTTTGTTAGAAGAAATCGATAGCCCATTAGTAATTAGCTTAGATGGTGTTGATCGCATTTTTCCCTATCGTGACACTGCCGAAGACTTTTTTAATCTGTTACGAGCTTGGTATGAGTATGCTAAGTATGGCGATCGCAGTAGCGAACTCTGGAAAAAACTCCGGCTAGTTTTGGTACATTCCAAAGAAGTTCATATCCCGCTAAATATCAATCAGTCTCCCTTTAATGTAGGGTTGAGCATTGAATTACAAGACTTTACTCCAGAACAAGTCCAAATTTTAGTTGCACGTCATCCAGGGCTAAATTGGACTGATACTCAAATCAAAAAACTGATGGATATGGTAGGAGGACAACCGTATTTAATCCGGCTAGCTCTTTATCATGTTCAACATCGGTACATCAGTCTTGAACAGTTGTTGCAAACAGCCCCAACTGAAGCGGCAATTTACCAGGATCATCTCCGAGGGCATTTGTGTAATCTCGAACATGATCCAAAGTTAGTGACAGCTTTTAGTCAGGTTGTGAAGAGTTTAGTACCGATAGAGTTAGACTCAGAATCGGCGTTTAAATTACACAGTATGGGTCTAGTTGTATATTGTAATCACAATAAGCTGATGCCACGCTGCGATTTGTACCGCCAATATTTTCAAAATCGCCTCATGTAATTATAGTTTTTAACTACAATCAATACCTATACCAAAATAAGAGCCTACAAAAATTTTGGCTCTCTAATAAGTATTATGATGATTTAGCTCATTTATGAGTGTGATTTAGATTATTTAATCGATAAATCAAAGTATTCTAAACTGCTGTCCTTCTCCAATCACTAGTTTTACCTATATGTTCAACCTGAATCGTCGTCAGTTTTTATTGCAGAGTACTCTCGCTATGGCTGCAACTGTCACCTACGATCGAGTACAAGCTCAAAAGCCACCTACCCCTGGCGCTTTACCCAAAGGATTGCCGCGTCGAAAAGTACTCATTGTCGGTGCAGGTATTTCTGGTTTAGTGGCAGCGTATGAATTAACAGCAGTTGGTCATGATGTCACTATTTTAGAAGCAAGAAAACGTGTCGGTGGTAGAGTCTTAACCCTGCGAGGAGCCTTTCAAGGAAAAGATTTAGTAGAACTTGGAGCAGCTAGAATCCCACCAAATCATAATTTAACCCTTGGTTACATCAAACATTTTGGTTTAAAACTTTCACAGTTTTCACCAACATCTGGAAACTATCTCACGATGAAAGACGGAAAACGTCTATTAGTCCCAGCAAAAGAACTATTTCAAAATCAACCACAAATCCGTGCCGAAGAGATTCAAAAACTGACGGATGGATTTGATCTACTTCCTCAAGCATTTGCCCAAGCGTTGACTAAAAAAATTAAACTTGATGATTCTGTGACTCGAATTGTACAAACATCTAATGGTGTTGAAGTATCCTGTTCATCAGGGCAACGATATCTCGCTGATTATGTGTTGTGTACTGTCCCGTTAACTGTCTTAAGTCAGATTACTTTTTCACCTGAACTATCTCCAGCAAAAAAAGAGGCGGCGGCAGGAGGATATAACTATCGACCAGCAATCCGTTGCTTTGTTAAATTCCCTAATCGTTTCTGGGAAAAAGATAACTTAAATGGTTGGGGATTATTCGAGGATGAAGAACTGTGGCATACCACTTGGGATAAACCTGAAAAAATAGGTATTCTTCAGGCTTATCTTAAAGGAAAAAAAGCGCTTGAGATGGATGCTTTTGAGAGCAAAGCTCAACAGACAAAATTACTCCAGAATTGGGAAAAGATTTTGCCTGGGGTAAGTAATTACTCTGTGCGATCGCACTTTTATTCATGGACAAAGGATATCTGGTCAAAAGGAGGCTGGGCTTATCCAACAGATGAACAGGAGAAGAAACTATTTTTAGAATTAGGAAAAACAGAAGAAAAGATTTATTTTGCTGGAGAGCATACTTCTAAAACAAGAGGCTGGATTCAAGGAGGATTAGAATCTGGACTCAAAGCTGCTAAAGAAATTCACTTTGCCGGGTCTACTATTCCTTCGTGATGACAGGGGAGCAGAAGAAGAGAAAGCTTTTATCCAGGAAGGCAGGAGGCAGAGGGCAGGAGGCAGGAGGAAAACTGCGCTCTGTCTCCTGCCGCGACTATAGGGAGCAAGGGTTTAAGACCCCCACAGAACGAGAAGTGGTTCTAAATCAGTAGGGAATTCGACCCCTACTGATTTACTCCTCCTGCCTCCTTCAATTTGATAGCCAAACAAGTGGCTTAACCTGAAAACGAATTATAAAATGATCTGGTAGCGTTGTCGCAAAGTACAACGCACCTTTGTTTTAACGCAAATCAATATTATTTGTTCAGATAATTACTTCGTAAATATGGGTGTTTGGTTTACCGCCGGACGTGCTTTCTTTCTGTCAGATTTGCGCGTTCCACCAGCCATCCCATACTCATCACTATTTTTGCCATAGCGAGATGCAACACTCAATAGCATCTGCTCTGAATAACTATTTAATTCACGTTCTGCTTCTAATAATGCATTCTGTGTTTTATCTACTATCGCTCGTGCTTGATTGTAGGCGGCTAGCTTCTCTCGTGTTTCTAGAATTTTAGTGTTGTAACTAGCTATTGATAACTCATTATCAAAGTTTAACTCAGGATTAATCATCTGCATTCCTTCAATCCGCCGTTCAGCTTTGGTAAGTGCAAAGGAGTTGCGTTTGCGTTGTGCCATAAAGTTTTCTTGTTTGGATTTTCAACGGAGTTATTGAGATATCATTACAATACACAACCAGCAAATATATCAGCCTGAGTAAAGCTACAGAATTTTAAAAGTATGGAAATTTGCAAGCTGGATATATACAGGTATGTTTGCGGAAAAAAGTTGAGAAAAACAAGTTTATGAGTTGTGAAGGTAAAATAAAAATTAAAAACCTAATTTGCGAGTTAGAAACCTAATTTACGAGTCAGAAACTTAATTTGCGAGTCAGAAACTTAATTTGCGATTCAAAAACTTAATTTGCGGTTCAAAAACCTAATTTACGATTCAAAAACCTAATTTACGATTCAAAAACTTAATTTTGGAACTTTAGTTTTCAGCAGATTAGTTATACCTTAAAAGAGCTACTTAGGATGCATCCAACGAGCAAATCAGAAAACTCGCCTTACAAATATCAAATCGGAGGGAGTCTGCAAATTGATGCTCCGTGCTACGTGCAGCGACAAGCCGACAAAGATTTTTATGATGCACTCAAGGCTGGAGAATTTTGTTATGTCTTCAACTCGCGACAGATGGGTAAGTCTAGTTTGCGAGTGCAAACAATGCGTAAACTGCAAGCAGACGATATTGCTTGTGGTGTTATCGATATTACAGCAATTGGGAGTCAAGATATTACGCCATCTGAGTGGTATTTGGGTGTGTTACGAAGGTTAGCACGTAGTTTCATTCCTAAATTCAAAGTACTGAGTTGGTGGAGCGATCGCTCTGGATTATCACCAGTGCAGCGCTTGAGTGAGTTTATTGAGTCGGTGCTATTGGCAGAAGTCTCTGAAAAGATGGTGATTTTTGTAGACGAAATCGATAGCATTCTCAAATTAAACTTCAAGGATGATTTTTTAGCTTTGATTCGAGCTTGCTATAACAAACGAGCCGACAATCCAGCTTATCAGCGTCTTACTTTTGCACTATTAGGGGTAACTACTCCCTACGATTTGATTCAAGACAAACACCGAACACCTTTTAATATTGGTCGAGCAATTGAACTAAGCGGCTTCCAATGGCATGAAGCTCAACCATTAGTTGAGGGATTAGTAGGTATTATGAATCCTCAGATAGTGTTGCAAGAAATTTTAGCTTGGAGTGGCGGTCAACCTTTTTTGACTCAGAAGCTTTGTCAGTTAGTGGTTACATCTTCATCTGCTATTCCAGTAGACGGGGAAGCAGAGTATGTTAAGAAACTGGTACGTTCTCAAGTAATTGAAAACTGGGAATCTCAAGATGAACCGGAGCATCTGAGGACGATTCGCGATCGCATTTTGAAAAGCGAACGGCATACTAGACAATTGCTGCGGCTTTATCAGCAAATTTTGCAAACAGACCAAATCACAGCAAATAACAGTCCTGAGCAAATGGAACTGCGACTCTCAGGATTAGTAGTCAAGCAACAGGGTTACTTAAAAGTTTATAACCGCATTTATGCTACTGTTTTTAATCAAAGTTGGATTGATAAAGCCTTATTTGGCTCACAATCGCTAGCAACACGGCAAACATTGCCTAGCCAGCGCTCTTTTCAAACTGTGCTGATGTTAGCTGTGGTTGTCACAGCCTCGATAATGGGAGTGCGGCATCTTGGATTACTACAACCTGTGGAGCTAAAGGCTTTTGACCAACTGCTGCGGCTGCGTCCTAGTGAACAACCAGATCGCCGCCTTTTAGTAGTTGCGATCGCTGAAGATGATTTTAAGCTTCCTGAACAGCAAGACAGAAAAGGGTCGCTTTCAGATCGCGCACTGGCTCTAATTGTCCAGAAACTCGAAAAGTTCCAACCACGAGCCATTGGCTTAGATATTTATCGTGATTTCCCTGTAGATGCCAAGGAAGCACCTTTAGCTAATTGGATGCGACGTAGCGATCGCTTTATTGCTATTTGCAAAGTCAGCGAACCGACAATTAATCAACCAGGAGTTTCCCCCCCTCCCGAAATTCCTACAGAACGTCAAGGCTTTAGTGATTTTGTCCAAGACACAGATGGTATTCTCCGCCGCCATCTGATCGCTATGCAACCAAGCGATTCATCCCCTTGTACTACGCCATACTCCTTCAGCGCTCAATTGGCATTTCGTTACCTACAGACAGAAGGTATTTCTGTCAAGTACACCAAAACAAAAGATTTACAGATTGGTAAAGTTGTGTTTAGGCAGTTGCGAGTGCATCTTGGTGGCTATCAAAAAATGGATGACTGGGGCTATCAAATATTGCTAAATTACCGTTCCTCTGGTTCTCCCTTAAAGGCTGTGGAGCAAATTACCTTAAAGGAGTTGCTTAGAGGTGCGATCGATCCCAATCTTGTGAAGAATCGAATTGTATTTATTGGTATTACTAACCAAAGCGCCGGTGATTATTTTTCCACCCCTTACACTACCGATCACAAGCAGGAAATACCAGGAGTAATGATTCATGCTCAAATGGTGAGTCAAATTCTCAGTGCAGTTTTAGATGGGCGAACCCTGCTGTGGATTTGGCCAGTTTGGGGTGAAGTTGTGTGGGTCTTTTTCTGGTCTGTTTCGGGAGGGATATTGGCATGGCGGATTCGTCATTCCTTGATTTTAGGAATAGCGGGAGTTGCTGTAATTGGCGCTATATCCGCAATTAGCTTTTTTATGCTGCTGACAGGTATTTGGATACCGCTAATTCCGGCTGCGATCGCTCTGGTCGTTACAGGCAGTATTGTATTGACACTCCCCGCGATAAATCGACGTGGATTCTTGGGTAATCTATAGGATTTCTCAAGGCAGTAATTCCTAGTTTGTAATGACGCTTGTGGACACGCTAACGTCATTAATAAAGGCAGATTGAAAGGGATAATTTCCGAAAAGACCTTTTATATTTTTGAAGATCAAATAACCTCTGAAATAAAGCTAGCTTTTTGATAGAGAATCCTAATTCTACAAAAAAGGCTACAAATTCAACCCAGTAAACCCACATTGCATAAAGTTTTATAAATTACGAATTATGAATTACGTTAGCGTCGCGGTAGCTAGTCCGCGAGGGTCATTACAAATTAGTATTAAACTTGCCTTAGCGATCGCGTTGGTATCGCTCTCCTTCACCCCAGTGCAAGCACAGCCAAGCAAATCTGAAATTTTCACATCACCGATATTTAATGCACCTCCCCCGCCGGGTGACATTAAAGCACCTGGTAATCGCGTTGGAGGAGGAAAGCGCGGCTGTGGCAATACGAACAATCAGCTTACTACATCAAAAGAAAAGCAACTAACAGCGTTAGTTCCCGTTTATCAGTTTCCCAATGAGGAATTAGTCTTGGGATTAACAACTTCCTCTCATCCAACTTTCTGGTTTTACGTTCCTGATGTAACTACAGTTTCGGCAGATTTTGTATTACAGAATGAGGACGGGGAGACTATATATCAGACTCCTGTTTCATTATCTGGGACACCAGGAATTGTTAGCCTCTCTCTGCCATCAACAGCTTCCTCGTTAAAAATTAGCAAGCGTTATCATTGGTACTTCAATATTTACTGCAATCAAGAACAATCACCTATTTTTGTGAATGGTTGGATTAAAAGGATTGAACTCAGCCCAGTTCTAAAAAGTCAGTTAGAGAAAGCAACACCAAAGCAGCGCGTTGCTCTTTATGCCACTAATGGTATTTGGTATGAATCCCTGACTGCTTCAGCTGAACTTCGCCGTATAGAACCCAAACATGCTGATTGGGCTAGGATGTTGCAAGCTGTCGGTTTAAATAACATTGCTTTAGAACCGATAGTAGACTGCTGCCGATAGCCTAGTAACAGATAATCTATGCTGGTGCAGCGTATTTCAGGTAAGTAAGTTGGCACAATAAAATCAAAATATGTAAAGAAAAATGAACTAGGCTAAAACCCTTATTGCCTATTGCCTTATCCCGCCGATAATTATTTACGCCCACTTACTTAAATGAAGTACATGGGTAGGGGCAATTCATGAATTGCCCCTAAGAGATTATCTGTACCTCACCAAGTTGCAATCTGCTGTAAACCTTTCACATCTCTAGAACTAAAATCCTAATTTCTCCAACACTGGCTTGGTGGAAACAACGTGCCGTTCTAAACCCAGTTCTTTTGGATTAACCCCAAGTGCTAAAGCAATCAACTGGGGTAAATGCAATACTGGTAAACCTAACTTTTGCTCAATTACCTTTTCCACCTCTGGCTGACGCGAGTCTAAATTTAAGTGGCACAGTGGGCAAGGTGTAACTATACAGTCAGCACCAGATGTCAAAGCGTCCTGAATATGCATCCCCGCCATCTTGAAAGATTGGGTAGTGGCATAACTAGCAAGAGGCCAACCACAACATTGTGTCCGGCCTCGGTAATAAATTGGTGTTGCACCCACCGCCCGAAACATATTTTCCATCGCTTCTGGTTGGAACGGGTCGTCATAAGGCATGGATTTTTGGGCGCGGAGGAGATAACAGCCATAAAAAGCCGCGCATTTTAATCCAGTTAACTTCCGCGTGACACGTTTGGTAATTTCCTCTAAACCGTAATCTGTCACCAAAGCGTAGAGAAGATGTTTAACGTCAGTACTGCCGCGATAAGGCGAACAGCCTTCTTTATGCAGCAAGCCATTAACCTGTTCAATGTATGTAGGGTCAGAAGTCTTACATTCTTTCAGGTGTTCGTTGACATGACCAATAACACCTTGACAAGTACTGCAATGGGTAAGTAAGGGCAAATTTAATTCTTCTGCTAGGGCGATATTTCTCGCGTTGACTGTATCTTCTAACAGTTGAGAATCTTCTTTAAATGTGCCCGAACCACAGCAAGCAGCTTTTTTAAGTTCAACCAATTCAATACCTAGTGCTTTAGTAAGGGCTTGAGTTGACTGGTAAAGTTCCCGACAGGCCCCTTGAGCAACACAACCAGGGAAATAAGCGTACTTGAGTTTGAGTGTCTGAGATAGCATAGAGGTATATTTGGGTTAGAGCGATCGCTCTAAACAATAACTGTTTTATTACTTCTTTGTTAGCACCAAAATTATGATGTTTGACCTTTAGCGATTCTTTAACCATCTAGGTTCAAAGCCGCAGCGTCTAAATATTCTGATTGCTAGCAAGGCTGTAAATACTGATCGAGACATTGTAAAAAAATTTAGCAATAATTGACAATCAAAGCATTTACACGGTATCGGCGATGGCGTAGCCCGCTCCCATAAACAACTGTTCCCAGAAAATTTACCCTATTCTTTTGAGGAACAGGAGAGGTTTTCTAACAGAAAAACCCTTGGTAGTATACGGGCGATCGCGCTTGACGATAAGATGTATATGCTCAAAACAATGTCTTCTCTAAAGAGTAGATCCTAGCAACTGGTTAAGGACTTTTATTATTTATGAGCCAAACGGAACTTTTTGAAAAGGTCAAGAAAATCGTCATCGAACAACTGAGTGTTGAAGATGCTACCAAAATCACTCCACAAGCTAAGTTTATGGAAGATTTAGGAGCTGATTCCCTAGATACTGTTGAACTCGTGATGGCTTTGGAAGAAGAATTTGATATCGAAATTCCCGACGAAGCTGCCGAGCAGATTGTATCGGTTCAAGACGCAGTAGATTACATCAATAACAAAGTTGCTGCATCAGCTTAAAAAAGTTTTGAGTCTCTGTTCGCCCTTGGAGTCTCCGATTGGGAGAAGTTCAGATGGCTTTGTCTTGCTCCCTCTGGGGGTTTATGGCAAAAACCACTGCTTTAACTTTTAACTGAGTGCTGAACAGTTAAAAGTTTAAGAGTTAGAGTTTTCGGAGGCAAAAGTTCGGAGTTTTCTCCATCTTTGGGTGCTTCCAAAACTCAGAACTCAGGACGGGCTACCTAGCTATCCGCTAACATAACTCAGCACTGTTTAATACCTGCTGCTTTTTCGCCACCTTTAACTGAATCATGACAGATCATACACGTAAACGCGTTGTTGTAACTGGTGTTGGCGCGATTACACCGATAGGTAACACAGCAACAGAATATTGGGATGGATTATTGAGTGGACGCAATGGCATCGACCACATCACATTTTTTGATGCGTCTAGCCATGATTGCCGCATTGCTGGTGAGGTGAAAAACTTCGATCCGCATGATTACTTGGAGCGCAAAGATGCCAAGCGCATGGATCGATTTGCCCAATTTGGGGTTTCAGCAGCAAAACAAGCTATAGCTAACGCGCAGTTAGTTATTAATGAACTGAATGCAGAACAGGTAGGTGTCATGATCGGTTCTGGCGTTGGCGGCATTAAGGTATTAGAAGACCAGCAGACGATCTACCTCAACCGTGGGCCCGATCGCTGTAGTCCATTCATGATACCGATGATGATCGCTAATATGGCAGCAGGATTGACGGCAATTCACACGGGTGCTAAAGGCCCTAATTCCTGCCCTGTAACTGCTTGCGCTGCTGGCTCTAATGCTGTAGGTGATGCGTTCCGCTTAATTCAAGGGGGATATGCCAAAGCAATGATTTGCGGCGGAACAGAGGCAGCTGTGACACCATTATCAATGGCTGGGTTTGCTGCCTGCAAAGCCCTCTCTTTTCGCAATGACGATCCGGCTCATGCTTGCCGCCCCTTTGACCGCGATCGCAACGGATTTATATTAGGTGAAGGTTCAGGAATTTTAATTCTAGAAGAACTGCAACACGCCCTAAGTCGTGGCGCTCACATTTATGCCGAAATGATTGGCTATGGTATGACCTGTGACGCATACCATATCACTTCCCCCGTCCCTGGCGGACTAGGTGCAGCGAGAGCCATAGAACTGGCGCTTAAAGATGCCAGTATAACTCCCGAACAAATTAGCTACATTAATGCCCACGGCACTAGTACCCCGGCGAATGATTCAACTGAAACCTCAGCTATCAAAAAAGCCTTGGGAGAACACGCCTATAAGGTGGCAATTAGCTCGACCAAATCGATGACGGGTCATTTATTAGGCGGTTCTGGAGGTATTGAAGCTGTGGCAACAGTACTGGCGATCGCTAATGACCAAATTCCACCGACAATTAATCTGGAAAATCCCGATCCAGAATGTGACCTAGATTACGTGCCTAACTACAGCCGCGCTCAAAAAGTCGAGGTGGCAATATCCAATTCTTTTGGGTTTGGCGGTCATAATGTCACACTGGCCTTTAAGAAATACGTTTAAAAGAAGTCAGGAGGTATGAGGCAGAAGGCAGGAGGTAGGAGGCAGGAGTCAGAATTCAGTAGTTTAATCCGACTCTGCCCGTTTGCCCGTTTGCCCCATGCCCAATGCCCACTTGCCCACTTGTCCTGAGCGAAGCCGAAGGGATGCCCCATGCCCAATGCCCAAAGTATCAGAAATATCATTCCGATATAACTTAAGCGTTCAGCATGACCCAATTATCAGCTTGATTTATCACCAGAAACTCAGGAGATCCCGCTTGTCCATCGACAAGCGGGAATGGGATGATGAGGATACTGTGGGGAATCTAAAATAACCCCAACAAGAGAAGCTACGAAGAGTGCTAACCCGTCGTTAAAAACAAGAGATTATGACTGTTGCAACCCAATCCGCCAAAGAATTGTCCGTCGAAGAACTGGCTATTAACTCGATCCGCTTCTTGGCTATTGATGCCGTAGAAAAGGCAAAATCGGGACACCCAGGACTACCAATGGGCGCGGCTCCGATGGCTTTTGTCCTCTGGGATCGCTTTATGAAGTTTAATCCCAAGAATCCCAAGTGGTTTAACCGCGATCGCTTTGTCTTGTCTGCCGGTCATGGCTCGATGTTGCTGTACGCCCTACTGTACCTGACAGGCTACGATAGCGTCACCATTGAAGATATCAAACAATTCCGTCAATGGGGTTCTAAAACTCCTGGACACCCAGAAAACTTTGAAACCCCAGGCGTGGAAGTCACAACTGGGCCCTTGGGTCAAGGAATTGCTAATGGAGTTGGTTTAGCGATCGCCGAAGCGCACCTTGCCGCTAAATTTAACAAACCTGATACCAAAATTGTTGACCATTACACCTACGTAATTTTAGGTGATGGTTGCAACATGGAAGGTATTTCTGGTGAAGCTGCTTCTTTCGCAGGACACTTGGGATTAGGCAAACTCATCGCTCTGTACGACGATAACCACATTTCCATCGATGGTTCCACAGATGTAGCATTTACCGAAGATGTTTCCAAACGGTTTGAAGCTTACGGTTGGCACGTTCTCCACGTTGAGAACGGGAATACCGATTTAGCGGCGATCGCCAAAGCAATTGAAGACGCTAAAGCTGTCACCGATAAACCATCAATGATTAAGGTGACAACCACCATTGGTTATGGTTCTCCCAACAAACAAAACACTGCTGGTATTCACGGTGCTGCTTTGGGTGGAGACGAAATAGCCTTGACTCGGAAAAATTTGGGTTGGGAATACGAGCCTTTTGATATTCCACAAGAAGCCCTCAACCACACACGCAAAGCAGTTGAACGCGGTGCAGGTTACGAAACCGAATGGAACAAAGCATTTGCTGACTACAAAGCTAAGTATCCCCAAGAAGCAGGTGAATTTGAACGCTACCTAAGCGGCAAGCTACCTGATGGTTGGGATAAGGTACTACCCACCTACAGCCCCGAAGATAAAGGAATACCCACCCGCAAACACTCAGAAAACTGCCTCAACAAACTAGCGACAGTTTTACCTGAATTGATTGGTGGTTCGGCTGACTTAACGCACTCCAACTTGACCGAAATCAAGGGTAAGGGCGACTTCCAAAAAGGGAACTACGAAAACCCCAACATCCACTTTGGTGTGCGGGAACATGCTATGGGCGCAATCTGTAATGGTATCGCGCTGCACACTTCAGGATTAATTCCCTACGGTGCTACCTTCTTAATCTTCACAGATTATATGCGTGCTGCCATTCGCTTATCCGCCCTTTCTCAAGCTGGCTCGATTTGGGTGATGACTCACGACTCAATTGGACAAGGTGAAGATGGCCCCACACACCAACCCATTGAAACTCTTGCTTCCTTGAGAGCCATTCCTAATTTATTAGTGTTTCGTCCCGCAGACGGTAACGAAACCTCTGGTGCTTATAAAGTAGCGATCGAGAAAGCAAAGCAAAACGCTCCGTCTCTATTGGCATTCACTCGTCAAAACGTCCCCAACTTGGCAGGTACATCTATTGCAGGTGTAGCAAAGGGTGGATACACCGTAGTAGATAGCGAAGGTACACCTGAAATCATCTTGATTGGTACTGGTTCAGAATTGAGCCTTGCCGTCGGCGCAGCCGAAAAACTCAAGGCTGAAGGTAAGAAAGTCCGTGTTGTCTCCCTACCTTCATGGGAACTCTTTGAAGCACAGGATGCAGCTTATAAAGAGTCTGTTCTACCAAAAGCTGTCACCAAGCGTTTATCTGTAGAAGCTGCTAGCAGTTTCGGTTGGCACAAATATGTGGGTACTGAAGGCGATTGCGTTAGTATTGATCGCTTTGGTGCTTCGGCTCCAGGCAATGTTTGTCTAGAGAAGTTTGGCTTTAGCGTTGATAATGTGTTAGCTAAGGCTAAACAATTGTTGGGTTAATAGCAACAGAATATTCTCAAAAATTTTGTGAGGTGGGCATCTTGCCCGCCTTTTTTTACGCAGAGGGAGATTGTTCATTGAAAGCGACGGGAAACTCCATCCCGCAAGTGGCGTGGAGAGGGATAGTCGCCCCGTCACTTGGGACATTGGTGAATCTTCCCCATGCCTCATGCTAGGCTGTTGACTTTGGCTATTTTTTGGGGAATTAACAAAAAAAATTATTTGTGCTGGTTTTTACTTGTGTGAAAGCGCCCGCAACAGCCATCTTTACGCCAAAATAAAAAACACAATTTATGCATGAAGTCTTGTGGGCTAAAGGGTACAGAGTCAACAGCCCAGGCCTTGCGCTATTTCCTAATGTACCCCGGTTAATCGCTGGGGTTTATCCATTGCTGCTACTCAAAATAAAAAACCCCGCCATCAGGCGGGGATAAATAAAGTTCAAAATTATCAATGGATAGTCAACAGTCTAGAAGGTGAAAGTTGTTCTGAGTGTACCGATAATTGCATCATCGTTAGCACTGCTCTGACCAGGAGAGGTCAACCAAATTACGCCAGGGGTAACAGAGATGTTATCCGATACGCGATACTTGTAGAAGCCTTCAAATTGATAAGGTACATCATTACCAGCAGCAACACCTACCCGGTTAAAGGAATAGGGCTGTGCACCAGCAAAGAAACCTAGAACGTTACCCTGTTTACCAAAATCAGCTAAAGCAACCCCGGCACCGTATGACCAAGCTTCATAATCATCACCAATACCGAAGCCTGTGACATCGTGGTAGGAGACGAAGCCACTAACTGATAGCTTGTCACTGGGTCTAAAAGCAGCCGACACACCGTAGGAGTTGCTGGAAGCTGCATTTAGTAAAGCGTTAGATTGCTCAGTACCTACTGCAAAAGGTCTTGCTCCCAAAGCAGTGTTTACGTCTGATGCCTCACCAGAGTCGAATAAAGCACCGCCTGCACTGTATCCGTGAACGTAAGTAGCAGCTAAGGCCAAGCGATCGCCAACACTAAAGTTCAACTGTCCTAAAGCGGCATAGTCACCGTTGGTCAGACCTGAACTCAGACTAGGATCATTAGCTTGTGATGCCAAGTAACCAGCAGTGATTGAGCTATTGCCCAAAATACCCTGACCTCTACCAAGAGGTAGATTGAGCGCTATACCTGCACCGCCACCAATCCGATAGATGGGACTTTCAGAAGCAAAAGCAGACAAAGCGCCGTTACCGCCATCAGTGTTGTCGAAAAAGTAAGGATTGTTGACAGCGGCATAATGGCTGTGTCGTCCGCCACTAGCTGCCAAGTACACATTGGCTGGGCCTACGGGAACTTCATAGGTCAATCGGTCAATCCTGACACTGTTGTTACCAGCGCCAGCACCAACTTGAAATGTTTGTGTACCTTCAGCACTATTATTGATACCAATACCATCGTTACCTACTAGTGAAAAGGCTTGTGCATTACCGGCTGCAAGACGGGTGTGCAAAATGTCTCTACCAGTGAAGCTGGTTTGTAAATCTAAACGGACTCTGTTTTGGAAGACAGTATTATTAGCATCGCCAGTGTTACCACCAAAGGCATCACTAACAGCAAAAATGGCTTCACCAACTAGTTTTGTAGTGGTGGAGAACTGATTGGCTTCCAATTCAGCAGTCCGCGCTTCTAGGGAATCTACGCGACCGCGTAGGGTTGCCAATTCTGCGGAAAATTCTTCTTGTAAACGCTGTAGGGTAGCTAAATCTTGTTTCGTCACCAAGTCAGCTGTTGCTGTGGCAATCAACTCGTTAACGCGATCCAAACAAGCGTTCAAACCAGCAGCAAATTCATAACGGGTCAAAGCACGATTACCACGGTAAGTGGCATTCGGATAACCTGCAATACAACCATAGCGTTCAACCAAAGACTGTAATGCTTGGAATGCCCAGTCAGTTGGTTGTACGTCGGAAAATTGCGAAACCGATGTTACTTGAGACTGAGAGTTATTTTGGTTGCCTTCGTTGCTGTAACGATTAACTTGATCTATCGTTGTTTGAGCCAACAATTCTGGCTGTTGGGCAACTTCAGCTACACCTACTTGTTTTGCTGGTGATACTTCAGTGGTTGTGTTTGGAGCCGCGATCGCTGTTGTCGAAACTAACAACGTTGCTCCCAAAACTGCTGGGCTAACCACTAAGGATTTCCATAATAGATTAGACATTTTTTCTTTACTCCTCACACCTTGTTTAGATAATTGGTTTCGTTCCACCTAATTCTCGAAAATGCAACATCTCATCGAAACCTATGGATGAGGCATAATTGCCTTACTACAATTCTAGTTTTTGCAAAGCTAATAAACGATTAACTTGGGGTTAAAAACTGATGTGATTAACTTATGCAAAAACATATCTTTATATCATAACATTATAAAACATCTGATCTAGATGGCAAGATTGGAGCGATCGGCTTAATAACTGTCACACATAGCTATCTATATATCTAAGCAGGGAGTAAAGTTTAGGGCATTTAGTTCCTACTTAGCTAAATTGCTGAAAGTCTTCTATACTTAGCATCTTGCAGATAAAAACCACTTCTTACACTTAGCCTGTAGAAATTGCACACAAGTTGAAATTCACTGGCTCGGCTATAAAAAACGTAGCAAAGCCTTTCAGGAGGGTCGTTGTCTGGTGTTTTTGGAATAAAAAACAAAATCAGGAATCAAGGTTTTTGAAACCCGCGCACTTCAAGAAAAACGCATAGCCTTACTCTCAATCAAGCTACAGGTTAATTTACTCTCATGATTACAGATAGGCGTGTTTTGTCTTTGTCGCCGTTACTTAAAGTCGCCTGGTTGCAAGATATCAGAAGAAATCACTTATTTAATTTTGGAAATCGTCTGCGCTACATCAAAGTCTGCCTGTGTTAGTCCACCTGCATCATGAGTTGTGAGTGTAATCTTCACTTTGTTGTAGGAAATCTCTATGTCTGGATGATGTCCTGCTGACTCAGCTGGTTCCACCAGTTTATTGACGAACTCAATTGCTTGAATAAAATCCTTGAATGTGCGAGTAATATACAATTTAGATTCTTCGACAGTCCAACCTGACAAAACCTTTGCCTGCTCTTGAATTTCCGTTTTTGTGAGTAGTTGTGTCATGTCAAAAAATTCCTACTTATATATTTGTTACATCTTGCATTTGACAGAAATAGACCCACTTAATTTTCCACATATTAAAGTATGGGAAGATAAGCTAATGCCTAATGCGTCTGTGTATATTTAAATCAGGCTTGATAAATAAATGCTGTGGCTCACATCTGGTCATACTCCAAGGGTTGATGCAAGATATTTTTAATTTTAAGAAAACTTAAACGCATTGGCTTTATCCATCGCGTGTATTGCTATTTAAGTTTTAAAAAGTCACCCCTAAAAAACTATCCGCTCTGATTTAGATCGGATGATCTAAATCAGAGCGGTCTAGCGGGTCTTCAGGTTGCAACCAGACTGCCGGAAGGAACTCCGAGCTTGCCTAGCTAGTTGAGCTAACTTAGTATCTCAAAGATAACTAAGGCTAACTTTTAGAGAACAGCCCCGGCACACAGCCGGCTAACTGCAACCTGATGACCCACGCATTTACTACTTTCTATCATGGGCATCACCTCCTTATTGCCTAAGCGGTCTTAGTTTTAAAAGGGCAGAGTATTTACTCTGGGTTTATAACCTTCACCTAACATAACACATAAATTTAGAGAAATTAACTATATATAAAAAAATCTCCCGCCTTTTGGTGGGAGATGACTGGAGAATGGGGAATATTGACACTTGATTAGCTTATGCCAAGGAAATTATTTAATCTGGCTGATGTCAATTTTCGGCAACCATAAAACTGATTCAAATCATGGTCAGCTTTTAATATTACAGAGCATTACCGCGAGGCAGAACTTCCTCAGGGAATACAAATTGTTCGTGTGGTTGATCTTGAGGAGCCATCCAAGCACGGATACCCTCGTTCAGCAAAATGTTTTTGGTATAGAAGGTTTCAAACTCAGGGTCTTCCGCCGCCCGTAATTCTTGGGAGACGAAATC
>NZ_JACKZS010000557.1 GCF_014222285.1 Nostoc sp. UCD121 | reverse complement strand
ATATGAATCTGTCTGATACAGAAATAGAAATTTTACTTTTTGGGAAATGGCGTTTTAATACAAATTGGGAAAAAATTTCTATTGAATTTAAAGATAATATGACTTATGAGCAAACTAGAATTCAAACGTTTCTTTTATCTAAACCCAGCGAATTTGTTACGGGGAATAAATTTACTGGTGTATGGCACGTAAATGATAAAAGATTATGTTTAATTGTTAAAACTGTTCCTAAATCATTTTTTAATTTGCGATTACTGATATTATCTAAAGTCGATTTGGCAGATATGATAGCTAGCATCTATTCTATATTTATAAC
>NZ_JACKZS010000121.1 GCF_014222285.1 Nostoc sp. UCD121 | reverse complement strand
AATATAAAAAAAGCATATTTAAACCAACCAAAAGACAGATTAATTCAAATATAATTACTTTTAATATATTGAGTACAAAACAAAGGGCGTTAGGACTGTAGGGTGCAACTGACCTCATAAAATAAATGCTCACAGGGTAAGAGTTTTATTTTTACTCTGTGTTTATTTCTCAAGAAAAAATGAAACCGCCAGTCATCCAAATTTAAATTTATATTAAGCAACTGGCGGATATAAAAAACTTTAAGAAGAGAGGTATAGATAGATGCCTATACAGGACTTTGCAAGTAAATAAACTTGCTATAACAACCATCTTATCCTCATTTAGAGGCTAAATAGATAACCTCAAGCAGCCTAAAAAGTTAAAAAGTGTTAAATTTCAGCACCTGCTTTTGCTTCAGCACCCATTGGCGATACATAATCACGGAAAAGAGTGATCTGTTGCTCAAAGCCTAATCCTTGAATTTTACCAAACAACGCTTTAGATTCTGAAGGTAGTTCATAGTCAGAAGGTACAGGAATGATAGTACCATTATCCATACCTTGAGATAATCGATACCAAAATAGTAGCTTCGTAGTATCACCCAAAGAACCATATTCACGAGAAATTTGGGTATCTACTTTATTAATCAAGTCACGCTGAACTTGTAATTGTTGTTCGTGAGATAATTCCTTAACTTGATTAAACAAACCTTCCGCGATTTCTGGAGAAACAGTGCTAGCACCAGGAGCAGCTGGCGTAATTGAACCACCCATTTCTTTGTAAATGAACCAAAACAATGCCAGTTGTTGATCCACATCCAACTTTTGCCAAGCCTGAACATGTTCCCGAATAGTTGGATCGCTAGTTTGTGTGTATGTCATTATGAACTCCAATTGCAATTTATCAGTGCTATTAGTAAAGTTATCAAATGTACATTTAACGTTTTACCCTACTGAAGACATAGGTATTAAAACCAGAAAGAAGAATAATTACAAACAAAACATAAGTCGGGTAAAGTATAGTCTCACTTTAGAAAGAAGAATTAAACTTAGATGCAAATGCAATATAAAACTCATATTTGATTTCTGAAAACATTCAATACAAATCAAATAAACTTCTTGCCTATTGCCTCCTAAGCAAATAATTATGTCTACGCCACGTCGCGCGAACAGAAATCAAAGCGGATTGCTATATCAAAAGCTGAAATAATGCTTGGGAAAGGGAAATTAAAAAATTGGCAATTTCAATGCTGCCAAATTGTGAGACTTTCAGGAAATATTTCGATAGATAGATGATTCGTTTGGTGTGACAGTGCTTTTCTAAGCACTGCCCAATTTAGCCACATCAAATTTGTGAATTCATAGTAGGAATAAGGCTTCTGGTTTTATTAAGCTTATTCTCCCCGCTCTTGATAATCTTCAGAAGACTTTGGATCTAACTCCCAGCGATCGCCATCACGATCCTCTAAAATATCATTGGTATGGAGAAACTCAGAATCAGCCATTTCTAGCCCCACTGCCGTTTCTAGCTCCTCAGTTACATTTTTATCGGGAGTGGAAGTACTACCACCAACGGCTTCATCCCCAACTGCATCTGCATCTTGCCAATAAGCATCAACATCTCCACCAGTGAGTTCAGGACTAGTTTCTGTATACTCACGTCTTTCATCTCTAATTGAGCGCCCACCAATGTTGTATCCTGGCAACTCTTTCACACCAGTACCATAGGATTCGGTAATTTCCTGTGGCAAATCATTGGTTTGAATTTCGTCATTATGATTTTTTTCTGCCATGATACTAGCCTTTTTTCTGCATTCTCACAATAACGTTTTCCTCTCACGAAGTTATCTTACTAGAGATGTATAGCTTTAGAAATAAAAGAATCTATCCCCTTAGTACGAAGCTAAACTAGCGATTGCACCATACCATTGGAAATATGAAATCATGGTCAAGCAACTTGTAGTTGAAGTTTTTAGTTATGAGTGAAAACTTGTAAAACCGAAATGATTCAGTAGCCAGCTTTTCGCTCGTAACTATTTTTTATTAATAAGTAGGAAAAATAGAAAACTGCTCCATTTTAATTTTAGACTAATGTTTTTAACTACATGAATGCTAAATAATAAAACATTCAAGAATTTTGGTAAGCGGAGGTAGACAGTGGAATACAACGAGTTCATTACACATGTACAAAGCCTTGCTCAATCAGATTCTCGTGAAGAAGCAGAACGTGCCACCCGTGCCACCCTAGAAACTCTAAAAGAACGCATAGCAAGTGATGAAGCAGAAGAGCTAGCTAAGAATTTGCCTCAACAGCTAGGCAATTATTTGCGAGTTAGAGAAGGAGATAGTAGTCAATCCTTTAACTTGCAGGAATTTATCGCTCGTGCAAGCCAAAAAGAAAACATTGAACCAACGACTGCTGCAATTCATGTTCGGGCTGTATTTGCTGTATTGCAAAATGCTATTAGCCCAGAAAAATTTGCTGCACTTCACGCCTATTTCTCTCACGATTATGAAGAAGTATTTGGTATTTCATCAACAGGTGAAGTAACTGCATAACAGGCAACAAAAAAAAATCAAGTTCACAATTCAGGATTTTTAACTTTCCTAATTGATGAATATTTTTACTAGTTAAATACTAGAAATAAACAGGTAATAACATTTATGACTGACCATAACAATCATTCTGGGAATAAAAAAGTTGCTATCCTCATTGAACAGGCAGTAGAGGATGCAGAATTTACAGTTCCTTATAATGGACTAAAACAAGCTGGAATAGAGGTAGTAGTCCTTGGTTCCAGAATGAATGAAAAATATAAGGGTAAACGCGGCAAACTTAGCATTCAAGCTGATGGTACTACAACAGAAGCGATCGCAGCCCAATTCGATGCGGTGATCATTCCTGGTGGAATGGCTCCCGATAAAATGCGGCGCAACATCAACACAGTACGCTTTGTCCAAGAAGCTATACAACAAGGAAAACTAGTTGCTGCGGTTTGCCACGGGCCACAAGTTTTAATTGAAGGCGACTTGCTTAAAGGTAAACAAGCCACTGGTTTTATTGCTATTGCCAAGGATATGATTAACGCTGGCGCAAAATATTTAGATGAGCCAGTGGTAGTTGACGGGAATTTGATTACATCTCGTGAACCTGGAGACTTGCCAATTTTTACCACAGCTATTTTGAGCCGTTTGGGTTATGGTGGCAAAGATGCTGCATTACCAAATGAGAAAGACACAAGTGCCCAATGGTGGAAGCTAGCTGATGCCTGGGGTGGCTCAACTAAAGGTGATATCACCAGAGGTTTAAATAATGCCCTTGCTGGTGAGCGTTATTCGCTAGAAGCATTTGAGAAATATTTGGAAAAAGAATCAGATAGAGAAGTCAACTCAGTCTTTCAAGAAATAATTGCCAATAAACAGCGCCATATTCAAAAGCTAGAAACCTATATTCATCACTTGGGCGAAAAACCCTCTTTAGGAGCAAATATTGCTAATCAGTATGCCAAGGTAAAAACTGCTTTTACAGGAAGTGATGACATATATCAGTTACGTTCTGCTTTAGGTGATGTGCAAACTGGTATTGGCGATATTGGTAATTTGTCCGCGATGTTCACTGACCCAGTAGCAACTGCTATTTTCAAAGAAATTTACCACGATTTATTGAAATACGAACAGCGATTAGTAGAACTGTATCGGGCGCGGATAGGTAGTCAGATTCAGGCTCCTAAGCCGACTACAGGCGCGGCAGTGTCAATGTAAGTTTTTTGAACTTAAACGGCTATCGCAGAGGCGCAAATAACACAGAGATAGAAACAAGAGGATATTTGCGCCTCTATGAATAATTACTGTGATGGAGATATAAAAAAGTGACTTCAACATCAGGTGATAAATTAAGTACCAGCCAGACTGAAGCTAGTGAAGTAGAGCGTTGGGCATCTCTGATTGGTGGTGGTGCTATGGTGCTGATGGGTTTAAGGCAAGGTTCATTGCGGGGAGCGCTGACGGCTTTGGCTGGTGGTGGTTTACTCTATCAAGGTGCAACCAAGCAAAGCACAATCCAGCAAGCGCAGGAAGCAATAGGGATAAACCAACCTATCAAAGTTGAAAAGACGGTAACAATTAATAAATCGGCAGAAGAATTGTATCGCTTTTGGCACGACTTTGAGAATTTACCTACATTTATGAAGCATCTCAAATCTGTCAGAGTAGACAGCGAAAAACGTTCTCACTGGATAGCCAATGCACCCTTGGGTAACAGCGTAGAATGGGATGCAGATATTCTGGAAGACCGGGAAAATCAGTTTATTTCTTGGGCTTCTGTAGAAGGTGCAGACGTTGATAATTCTGGTTTTGTTCGCTTCAAAAAAGCACCAGGCGATCGCGGCACGGAAGTCAAAGTTGTTTTGGAGTATAACCCCCCCGGTGGAGCATTGGCGGCTACCGTAGCTAAACTTTTTGGTGAAGAACCAGAACAGCAAATTGGTGATGAATTGCGCCGCTTTAAAATGCTAATGGAAGCAGGCGAAATTGCTACAACAGAAGGTCAACCTTCTGGACGCAGCTAGTTATTTGTTCTTTGTCCTTTATCATTTGCCTAAAGCGAATGACTAATACTTCGACTCCGCTCAGTACAAGTGACAAATGACTAATGACAAATGACTAATGACTAATGACTAAGGACTAATAACTATGAAAGCAGTCTGCTGGAACGGTGCTAATGATGTGCGGGTACAGTCGGTACCAGACCCGACAATTCTCAACCCGCGTGATGCAATTATTAAAATTACTTCCACGGCGATTTGTGGCTCCGATCTACATATATATGGCGGCTATATTCCCACAGTGCAACAGGGTGACATTATTGGTCACGAATTCATGGGGGAAGTCGTGGAAGTTGGTAAGGGAGTCAACAATTTAAAAATAGGCGATCGCGTAGTTGTTCCTTCCACCATTGGCTGTGGTAATTGCCATTATTGCCAACGTGATATGTGGTCATTGTGCGATAATTCTAATCCCAAAGGTTGGATTGAAGAAAAATTATTTGGCAATATCACCTCAGCCATTTATGGCTACTCCCACATGTTAGGTGGTTATGCAGGCGCACAAGCAGAATATATCCGTGTACCCTTTGCTGATGTGGGTGTCGTCAAAGTTCCGCCAGATTTACCGGATGAGATGTTGCTATTCATCTCCGATGCCATTCCCACAGGTTATATGGGCGCAGAATTATGCGATATTCAACCGGGTGATACTGTAGCCGTTTGGGGTTGCGGTGCTGTTGGACAATTTGCCATGATTAGCGCCTACATGATGGGAGCCGAAAAAGTGATCGCGATCGATCGCTTTCCCGAACGCCTGGAAATGGCGAAAAAGTTTGCCAATGCAGAAGTGATTAACTACGAAGAAGTTAATGCTGGCGAAGCGTTGAAAGAGATGACTGGTGGCCGGGGCCCCGATGCTTGCATCGATGCTGTTGGTTTAGAAGCACACGGTGTTGGTTTAGAAGACTTCTACGACCAGACAAAACAAAAGCTCAGATTGGAAACCGACCGTCCCCATGTTCTGCGGGAAATGATGGTTGCCTGTCGTAAAGGCGGGACTCTTTCAATCATGGGTGTTTATGGTGGTTTTGTAGACAAAATGCCATTTGGTGCAGCCTTTAATAAAGGTCTAACCTTTAGGATGGGACAAATGCATGGACAAAAATATATGCATTCTTTATTGCAGATGATTTTGGATGGAAAACTTGATCCATCCTTTGTTGTCACCCATCAATTGCCTCTAGAACAAGCACCCCACGCCTACAACATCTTTCAACAAAAAAAGGATAACTGCATCAAAGTTGTTCTTAAACCCTGAATGGTGAATAGTCATTCAGCGTTTTAAATTTTACACCTAATATAATCCAATTGAGGTTTCTTATGAATCAA
The DNA here is from genome assembly GCF_014222285.1 of Nostoc sp. UCD121. Taxonomy (GTDB): domain Bacteria; phylum Cyanobacteriota; class Cyanobacteriia; order Cyanobacteriales; family Nostocaceae; genus Nostoc. The sequence goes on along the minus strand of NZ_JACKZS010000121.1, from coordinate 17,872 downwards.
CTAATTTCAAGGTTGTGGAATATTCGCTTTTCTCAGATTATTGTAGTTTTCCTAGTAGGATTTATGTTCTTATTAGGCCAGGCATTTAGCGACGTTAATATAGCGCAAGCTGATGTTAAAAGTCCAGAGGGCACTTATTACAAAGGAATACCAGACGGACAAGGTGAAATCAGAAGCGATACCCAAACAACAAATAGCCAAAATCCATTAAAAGAAGCTGCTGAGAATATCCGCGAAAAGCTAAACTTGGATGAAAAAACTCCTAGAGCTACAAAAGAGTTTTTTGACCCTGCAAAAAACAGAGCCGGAGATAAAGCTTCATCGTATGATGCAAATAGCGAAGGTTATTATCAAAATCCTCCTACCAAGCAACTGAGAGATAGAACCTAGATTTGTAGAACATTTTGAGTCTAGATTCTTTACTCATACTTTGTTGAATCAGATTTGAGTAGTTACTGAGACGCGATAATTATCGCGTCTCATAATCAGGCTAAATCGAGTATTTATCTTGATATTAATGACCTAGAAATCATAACTAAGGAATAAATAATTATGAAAGCAGTTTGCTGGCACGGAGCAAACGATGTGCGGGTAGAAACAGTTCCCGACCCCAAAATTCTTAACCCACGCGATGCCATTGTTAAAATTACTTCCACGGCAATTTGCGGTTCTGATTTGCATATTTATGACGGCTACATTCCCACCATGCAAAAGGGCGATATCCTTGGTCATGAATTCATGGGGGAGGTTGTAGAACTGGGAAGTGCAGTTAAAAATGTGAACGTAGGCGATCGCGTCGTTGTTCCTTTCACTATATCTTGCGGTAGCTGCTTTTTCTGCAATCGTGATTTATGGTCATTGTGCGATAACTCTAACCCCAATGCTTGGTTAGTAGAAAAGCAAATGGGTCATTCGCCAGCAGGTCTGTTTGGCTACTCTCATTTATTCGGCGGTTACGCTGGCGGTCAAGCAGAGTATGCACGAGTACCATTCGCTGATGTCGGATTGCTCAAAATTCCCGATGGTTTAACGGATGAGCAAGTACTATTTTTAACAGATATTTTCCCCACTGGCTATATGGCAGCCGAGAACTGCAACATCAAACCCGGTGATATTGTCGCCGTTTGGGGTTGTGGCCCAGTTGGGCAATTCGCCATTAAAAGCGCATATATGCTAGGTGCAGAACGTGTCATCGCTTTCGACCGCATTCCCGAACGCCTGCAAATGGCTAAAGAATACGGCAAAGCTGAAGTTCTCAACTACGAAGAAGTGAATATTGGCGAAGCACTCAAAGAAATGACTGGCGGTCGTGGGCCCGATGCTTGTATTGATGCAGTCGGAATGGAGGCACACGGCACAGACTTTATGGCGTTTTACGACCAGGTAAAGCAAGCAGTACGTCTAGAAACAGATCGTCCGACGGCATTACGGCAAGTAATAGTATCTGCTGCTAAAGGTGGTCACGTATCCATTGCGGGTGTGTACGGTGGTTTTTTAGATAAAATCCCAATGGGTGCTGCCATGAACAAAGGATTAACCTTCAAAATGGGACAAACTAACGTCCATAGATATTTACGACCTTTGTTAGAGCGTATTCAAAATGGTGAAATCGATCCAACCTTTATCATCACCCATACTTTACCTCTAGAACAAGCGCCCCACGGCTACGAAATTTTTAAGCACAAGAAAGATAACTGCATCAAAGTTGTACTTAAACCGTAATAGGGAATGGGGAATGGGGAAAATAACTATGCCCAATGCCCAATGCCCAATATTAAAAGTATAAGGAGGCAAAAAATATGTCTGATACAACCGTTATCAAAGTAGACTCTAGCCATTCCCCTAAAGGTGAACTTGGTCAGAAATATCTTGCATCTGGCAAAACCATTTCCATGCGCCTATGGGAAAATGAGGAACCGAACGAACCTAAAGAGCCTACAGCACGGGAATATGAAACTGTTGGTTATGTAATTACTGGCCGTGCAGAATTGCATATTGAAGGGCAAACGATTTTACTAGAGCCTGGGAGTTCTTGGGTAGTACCAAAAGGAGCCAGCCACACTTACAAAATCCTAGAAGCATTTACAGCTGTTGAAGCAACCAGTCCACCCGCTCAAGTTCACGGACGAGACGAAAATTAAATTGGTTCGAGCGCACCTCTTTGATTGAGCGTACAAAAACTATCGCTGGCTAATCATTAGCATAGAGTTGCATTCACATCTGAATAAGACTTAATTCCCCTAATTCTCCTTGCAAAAGAAGGTTGGGGGAATTTTTATGAACATACATCAGCTAGCTAGCACTCATTTGGTAGTTTGATAAATTAGGAACGTGAAAGTAGTGAGAGCGATGCTAGAAACGTGCTAGCTATATCCGTGTCATCATGCTGGAATTGAATCGGATTGCTAATCACCTGCTTTGGTTGGGCCCATTCTTACTTGATACGGGTGCTGGAACTCCCTTTTTCTACATCTTCCGAGAACGGGAGTTGATTTATGACTTATGGGAAGCCGCTACAGGTTATCGGATGGTGAACAATAACTATTTTCGCATTGGCGGCGTGGCGGCAGATTTGCCTTATGGCTGGGTAGACAAGTGCGAAGATTTCTGCGATTACTTTTTTCCTAAAGTAGATGAGTATGAGCGCTTAATTACCAATAATCCCATCTTCCGCCGTCGCGTTCAAGGTGTTGGCGCGATCGCTCGTGAAGAAGCCATCAACTGGGGCTTTCTGGCCCCATGTTACGCGCTTCTGGTGTGAAATGGGATTTGCGGAAAGTAGACCATTATGAATGTTACGACGATTTCGACTGGGAAGTGCAGTGGGATACTGCTGGTGATTGTTATGCTCGTTATCTGGTCAGAATTCGGGAAATGCGCGAATCGGTGAAGATTATTCGCCAAGCTCTCAAAGGACTTCCCGGCGGTGCTTTTGAGAACCTGGAAACCAAGCGCATGGCAGCTGGGAAAAAATCTGAGTGGGATGGCTTTGATTACCAGTACATCGCCAAAAAAGTTGCCCCCACCTTTAAGATTCCCAAGGGGGAAATTTACGCCCGTGTAGAAAGTGGTAAAGGTGAGTTGGGGATTTATCTAATTGGCAATGATCATGTCTTCCCCTGGCGATGGAAAATTCGTCCCGCCGATTTCAATAACTTGCAAGTATTACCCGAAATCTTACGCGGCGTGAAGGTTGCCGATCTGGTTGTAGTATTGGGTAGTATCGATATCATCATGGGATCAGTAGATCGGTAGTATAGCAAATGCGTAGGCGTAGCCAGCCGTAGGCATCGCCAAAGTAACAAATGCGAACGCCGAAGTAACAAATGCGAACGCCAAAGTAACAAATGCGAATGCCAAAGTAACAAATGCGTTCGCTAAAGTAACAAATGCGAATGCTAAAGTAGCAAATGCGTTCGCTAAAGTAACAAATGCGAATGCTAAAGTAGCAAATGCGTTCGCTAAAGTAACAAATGCGAACACCAAATCAACAAATGCGATCGCCTTTGACTAATTTCTCAATAAACCTGATGCCCTGCGGAATATATGCTGTAATCAATCACCAGCATTTCCTATTGCATTAATCGCAGCTTCTAGTGCGATCGCTACATGAGTCCAATGAGTCCCCCCTTGGCAATAAACTACATAGGGTTCACGTAAAGGCCCATCAGCTGATAATTCCAAAGTACTCCCTTCAATAAATGTCCCCCCAGCCATCACTACCTTGCTCTCATACCCCGGCATTTCATCTGGAATAGGATCTAAGTAAGAACCGATGGGAGAATGCTGTTGTATAGCTTTACAGAAAGCAATTAGCTTTTCGGCAGAACCAAGTTTAATCGCCTGAATCACATCACCACGGGGAGCAAGGGGAGCAGGATTCACTGGATAACCGAGTTTATCAAATACATAACCAGTTAAGTACGTCCCTTTCATCGCCTCTCCGACCATTTGCGGCGCTAGAAATAAGCCTTGGAATAACAAGCGATTTTGGTCAAAAGTAGCACCGCCATAACTACCGATACCGGGAGCAGTGAGGCGACAGGCGGATGCTTCCACTAAATCGGCGCGACCGACGACATAACCGCCAGCGCTGACAATTGTGCCACCAGGATTTTTAATCAGCGATCCCGCCATTAAATCAGCACCTACGGCTGTAGGTTCCTTTGTTTCAATAAATTCGCCGTAGCAGTTATCCACAAAGCAAACAGTATTTGGATTCTGTTGTTTGACTAAATGGACAATTTTTTCGATATCGGCAATTGATAAACTAGGCCGCCAAGAATAGCCACATGAGCGCTGAATTAACACTAAACGAGTGTTTTCAGTCACATTAGTACTTAAAGCTTGCCAATCTATAGTTCCTTCGGAGGTTAGCTCCAATTGACGGTAATTTATGCCAAACTCGATAAGAGAGCCTTGACCTTTACCTCGTAAACCAATGACTTCTTCAAGCGTATCGTAGGGAGAACCGACCACTGCTAACATCTCATCTCCGGGACGGAGAACACCAAACAAAGCACAGGCGATCGCATGAGTTCCCGAAACGAACTGCACCCGCACGGCCGCAGCTTCAGCACCCATAACTTCGGCAAAAACTTTATCTAAAGTTTCTCGTCCTAAATCATCGTGACCATAACCACTTACACCAGCGAAGTGGTGTGCGCCCACACGGTGATTACGAAAAGCATCCAGCACTCGTTTTAGATTATGCTTGACCTGAGTGTCAATTCCAGAAAAAATTTCTAATAGTGCCTGTTCTGCTTGCCGCAGCTGTTCTAAGCTGTTCATCAGTTCCTCGTTCAAAAAAAATTAAATTATAGATATGCGGATTTTAAGATCGCACATACTAGGTGGGAAAATTCAAATTCAGGTTATCGCATGACAATTGCTACCTCAACCAAACCTCAAATTAACTGGGTTAATACCCTGTTTTTCATTGGACTGCACATCGGCGCTTTATTTGCTTTTGTTCCTGGTAACTTTAGCTGGACAGCAGTTGGTGTGGGTTTCTTGCTGTACTGGGTGACTGGCGGTTTAGGCGTTACTCTAGGATTTCACCGCCTTGTGACCCACCGCAGTTTTCAAACTCCCAAGTGGCTAGAGTATCTCCTGGTTTTTTTCGGGACACTCTCCTGTCAAGGAGGCCCAATTGAGTGGATCGGGACACATCGAATTCATCATTTAAACTCTGATACTGATACCGATCCCCATGATTCTAATAAAGGCTTCTGGTGGAGCCACATGGGTTGGCTAACTCATTATTGTCCCGCTCACGCTGATGTTCCTCGCTTCACCAAAGATATTGCAGAAGACCCAGTTTATCAGTTTTTAGAAAAATATTTCATTTTGATCCAGGTTGCTTTAGGTGTATTACTTTTGCTCCTAGGTGGCTGGCCTTTCGTTATCTGGGGAATTTTTGTTCGCATTGTCTGGGTTTACCACTGCACTTGGTTAGTGAACAGCGCTACTCATAAGTTTGGCTATCAGAGCTATGATTCTGGTGATAAATCGACTAATTGCTGGTGGGTAGCCGTACTAGTTTTCGGTGAAGGCTGGCATAATAACCATCATGCTTTTCAATACTCAGCTCGTCATGGGCTGGAATGGTGGGAAATCGATTTAACCTGGATGACTGTTCAATTGCTACAGGCGGTTGGTCTGGCTACTAATGTAAAGTTGGCCCCAGCAAAAAGTAGTTAGGAGTAGAGACGCGATTAATCGCGTCTCTACAGGAGTTAGGAATTACGTTCAATGTGAATCAGGCTTGAGAATTTTTATTTTGCCGTCGATTTCTTAAACCCCGATTTTGGGTAGACACAGAAATCCTTATGCCACAAGAAGCATTTCTAATTCACATTCGGCGTGAGTTGAGAATCTAAACTCCTAACTCATCACTCCTAACTACTAACTTTTCAAAAGTCTATTTACGGGTGCGCTTGTGTCTGTTAGGTTGCTATAATCCGAAGCGCTAATGTGAAGAATTTTTGCGGCAAGTTACTTTTTTGTGACTTGGTGTAGGATCTTGTTGTTTTTCAGGTGTTCATGACTACATCAATAATTAACAGCCAAAAATTAAGTGACGAGTCAGGCAATTCCGACTTCCGGCTCAAAGATATTATCAAAACCCTGCCACGGGAATGTTTTCAGCAGAACCGTCGCAAAGCTTGGACACAAGTCATACTCAGTGTCTTGGCAGTTGCCTTGGGTTATTACAGCCTGATTATCACTCCTTGGTTTCTTTTGCCCCTAGCCTGGATTTTTACGGGCACGGCTTTAACAGGTTTTTTTGTAATTGGCCATGATTGTGGTCACAGATCTTTTGCCAAACGTCGTTGGGTAAATGATTTGGTAGGACATTTCTTCATGATGCCGTTAATTTACCCTTTTCACAGTTGGCGCGTTAAGCATAATTATCACCATGCCCATACCAACAAGCTGGATGAGGACAACGCTTGGCATCCAATCAGACCAGAAGTGTTTGAAAATTGGGATACAACTAAGCAGTCTGCTTTTAAGCTGTTTATGCGTAAACGCCTCTGGTGGGTAGGTTCCATTGGACATTGGGCTGTTGTGCATTTTGATTGGCGGAACTTCAAAACTAAAGACCAATCCAGCATCAAGCTTTCTGTGGCTGTAGTAGTTTTGTTTGCTGCGATCGCTTTCCCGCTTCTGATCGCCACAACTGGTATCTGGGGATTTGTCAAGTTCTGGCTAGTACCCTGGATGGTTTACCATTTTTGGATGAGTACTTTTACTATTGTTCACCATACTGCCGCAGATGTTCCTTTTGCGACAGCGAACAAGTGGAATGAGGCTCTAGCACAGTTATCTGGCACTATTCATTGCGATTATCCGCGTTGGGTAGAAATCCTGTGCCACGATATCAATGTTCATGTCCCTCATCATATTTCCACTGCTATTCCTTCTTATAATTTGCGGCTAGCTTACAGCAGCATCAAGGAAAATTGGGGGCCTTATCTCCATGATGAGTGTCAGTTTTCTTGGCCTTTAATGAAGCAGATTACAGACGAGTGCCAACTTTACACAACTGACGTTGGTTATAAGACTTTCAACGAACATTATACAGAGCAATAAATAGCCCTGTGATTACACTCACGCTCTTGAACCAACGAGAGCGTTTATCATGCTGTGTTTTAATAAAATCTGGCAATTGTTTACTGAATAAAATTTTAGATAAATTGCCAGAAATTATCCCTCTTGTATGTTAGCGATCGCTAGGGTCGTGGGCATCCTAATCAAAGTTCTAATTTATATCCAATCAAAAGAATCCAGTGCCATCAAAAATCATCACGTTCAACAGTCCTCTTGGCTCTGAAAAGTCTGAGGATACGACTAAATTACCTTTCACACTTGGGGATTTAAAAGCTGCAATTCCTGCTGAATGCTTTCAGCCCAATGTGACAAAATCACTTTTTTACTTCTTTCGTGACATCTTGATTATCGGTCTGCTTTATGCAGTTGCTTCTTACCTGGATTCTTGGCTTTTCTTTCCGATTTTCTGGCTAATGCAAGGAACGATGTTTTGGGCTTTGTTTGTAGTCGGTCATGACTGCGGACACCAATCTTTTTCTAAGCATAGATGGCTCAATGATTTGATTGGACATCTTTCTCACACACCAATACTTGTTCCTTATCATGGTTGGCGAATCAGCCACAGAACCCATCACAAAAATACTGGCAATATCGATAACGATGAAAGCTGGTATCCTGTAACAGAATCACAATATAAGGAGATGCCTTTAGCACAAAAGATAGGCAGATATTATGTTTTTCTATTGGCCTATCCTGTGTATTTGTTTAAGCGTTCTCCTAATAAAGAAGGCTCCCACTTTTTGCCCGGTAGTTCGCTTTTCAAGCCCTCGGAAAAATGGGATGTTATTACTAGCACTGTCCTTTTGATTGGGATGATAGGTTTACTGGGTTTCCTCACCTACCAATGGGGTTGGATGTGGTTGCTGAAATATTACGCTGTCCCCTACCTTGTGTTTATAGTTTGGCTAGATTTGGTGACATTTTTGCACCACACTGAACCAGAGCTTCCTTGGTATCGTGGAGAAGATTGGACTTTCCTGAAAGGTGCAATTTCTAGTATTGACCGTGATTATGGTTTGGTTAATCATATTCATCACGATATCGGTACTCATGTTGCTCATCATATATTCCTTAACATCCCTCACTACAATTTGTTGAAGGCAACTGAGGCAATCAAACCAGTGATGGGTGATTATTTCCACAAATCGGAAGAACCAATTTGGAAGTCAGTATGGAATTCATGTATCAACTGCCATTTTGTTCCTGATACTGGTAGTAAGGTTTACTACACATCCAATAACAAGTTAGCTAAAGACTAAAACTCAGATTCCCGGCTTCTTTAAAGAAGTCGGGAATCTTGTATTTCCATCAGCCTTTCCTGACTATTTAAGGTTGAACATCCCCTTATTCAGATAAAAACTGCCTTTTAAAAATTATCCAAATACCTTAAAAAACCTACCTTTTGAGGCGCGTTGGCGTAGTCCACCGCAGGCATCACATATTACATTATTAGTCTGCCTGTATTTGAGCGTCCTGAGATTGCGATAACTTTCAACTTCTTGCTGTAAGGTTATTAAAACTCAGAGTTAAAATAAAAATAGATAGATGATGTTTGCGGATTTTTGCCCTAACCTGGTAGTAAGATTTATTTTCTCCAGACTATTGCTGTCTTGGTGGGTAAAGACTAACATATCTGTGGACAGAAGCAATATATTATCAAACTAACCCTAACAACACTGAAAAAACTTTGGATGTCTACTTTGAATCTGCTTTAGCACCATTTAACTTTATCTGCATGTAGTGATTTAAGACCATTACCTGCTAGGGTTAGAAATTAGCACAGACTATAGTATAGACAATTTACACAAAACTTTTTCCATCTTTAAAATCAGAGGTATCAATGATTATAACTAATTTTAGCAAACAAAGAAATGAATTTAAGGAACCTAAAGTACTCAAAACTAAACCACATTGGCAAGGGCAAAATTTGAGCGATACTACGGTAAAAAGTAAAGAGCCTAAAATACAAGACACTACATCTGATAGTTCAATTGTCAATAGTTTGAATCGTGGTCGAGTTGCTATTTTTATTGATGGCTTAAACCTATTTCATACAGCTTTACAACTCGGCATCGAAATTGACTATGTTAAATTGCTTTGTCATCTTACCAATGGTTCAAGACTGTTGCGGGCTTTCTTCTATACTGGGGTTGATAACAGCAATGAAAAGCAACAAGGTTTTCTGTTGTGGATGCGTCGTAATGGCTATCGTGTAGTAGCTAAAGATATCATGCAACCAGCAGAGAATTTCAAAAAATCAAATCTGAACGTAGAAATTGCTGTAGATATGATAACTCTAGCTCCTTATTACGATACTGCGGTCTTGGTCAGTGGCGATGGAGACTTAGCTTATGCGGTGAATGCTGTCAGCAGAATGGGAGTTCGAGTGGAAGTGGTGAGTCTACAAACTAGTACTAGTGAAAGCTTAATTGATGTTGCTGACTGCTTCATTGACCTCGATAGTATTAAAGCACACATTCAAAAAGATTCTAATCTTGGCTATAGTTATCGCACACCGTCAAATTCAAATCTTTAATCCACTCTGGCGGAAGTTTATCTATTTTGTAACAAGGGGATTCTACCCCTTGTCTGCTCCCAGTTTTGTGATTAATTAAAATGGACATTTTAATAGTTGAAGATGAGCCAGAAATTGCTCATTTAATCCAATTATCTTTAGAAAAAGAAGGATTTTTTTGCCGCATTAGCCGCGATGGGATAAATGCTTTACGAATGTTTCAGGAGCAGCTACCCGATTTAATCATTCTAGATTTAATGATTCCTGGTTTGGATGGTTTGGAAGTTTGCGCCAGAATTCGCCAGAAACCCGGTACAAAAGATCCTTACATTTTGATGCTCACAGCTAAGGGTGAGGAAATCGATCGCGTGATTGGTCTATCTACTGGTGCTGATGATTACATGGTCAAACCCTTTAGCCCTAGAGAGTTGGTAGCTAGGGTACGGGCATTATTACGGCGTAGTCTCCGCCAAGGGGGACAACATCAAGTCAATCGTACCCAACACTTTATCGTCGATGCCGACCAGCGCACTGCCAGTCGTCAGATGAATTCTCAGCAACCGGAAATTTTGGACTTAACTACCCTGGAATTTAACTTACTAACCACCTTTGTCAGCAATCCTGGTCGAGTTTGGAACCGCACTCAACTAATTGATAAACTTTGGGGAGATAACTTTTTCGGCGATGAACGAGTGGTTGATACTCATGTAGCCAGGTTGCGAAAAAAGATTGAGCCTGATTCGGCAAGTCCTACTTTTATTAAAACTGTTGTTGGAGTGGGCTATAAATTTGAAGATCCTCCGGTAGCGTAAATATTATGAAAATGGGGCTGAGAACGCGCCTATTTTTCTCCCACTTAGTAGTGATGATTGTGGGGGTAGCTAGTCTGGTGAGCATTAGCAAAATCTCTTCCCCCCGGTTATTTGTGCTGCATTTGGAAGGCTTAGAAAATCAGGGGTTCAACTTAATCGATATCCGTACTGAATTGGTTACAGGATTTGAACTTGCTTGGCAGCGAAGCACTATTTGGTCAGTTTTAGTCGGCACTACGGCAGCCGGAGGATTGAGTTACTGGGTGTCCAGACGAATTATGCAGCGCTTGACCGAAATGGAGCAAATCACCCAAAAATTTGCTGCTGGCCAGATGGATGCACGACTACCAATGTCTGATATTCCAGAACTGAATGGACTGGGTGCGAGTTTCAACCGAATGGCAGCCAGTTTAGAGGGGGTGGAAGCACGGCGGCGAGAGGTGATTGGAGACATGACCCATGAACTAAGGACACCGTTAACGGTTGTGCGTGGTTACTTGGAAGAACTGGCTGATGGGGAAATTGAAGCGTCTCCTGAAATTTATCGGCGTTTAGCTAAAGAAACTAGGCGCTTAGAGCGGCTGGTGAACGATTTACAAGAATTGTCTAAGGCAGAAGCTGGTTATTTGCCAATTAATATACAACGGGTAAATCTGCGTCCGTTATTAGAGTCGTTAGTGGAGAAATTCACTGATCAATTGTTGGAAGATGGGCCAGTTCTGCTCTTACAATGTCCATCTGTGCTACCTCTTGTATTGGCGGATATTGACCGTACAGAACAGGTGTTGGTTAATTTGCTTGGTAATGCGGTACGTTACACTAACGAAGGTTCAATTACCATTCGTGTTGGGACTGAAGCTTCTCTTCTCTGGATTGCGGTTAGTGATACAGGTATTGGTATTGCTCCAGAAAATTTGCCTCATGTGTTTGAGCGTTTCTGGCGAGCCGACCAATCGCGCGATCGCCATTCGGGAGGTACTGGTATTGGTTTAACTATTTCCCGTCGTTTGATTGAACTACAAGGCGGTCAGATTCAGGTAGAAAGCGAGTTGGGAGTTGGCAGTACGTTTCGGTTTTTTCTGCCTTTAGCTTAAGTTGAGCCAAAACCCTTGACATACAAGGCATTGACACAAGGTAGTCACGGCTGTGTCATACCCAATTGCTAATTTGAAAGTATCTAACCAAAATCTTGTTTTTTGATGGGTGCCGAGATTTTGGAATTGTGTGGAATATAACGTTAATTTGGCATTTGGGTAGAATTCTATATGTCTACTTTTTTTTTGGCTGCTTTTTTGGTTAGTCTACTAAGTGTTTTGGGTTACGCTGCGATCGCCTACCTGTTCCCTCAAAATCGTTCCCAAGACTGAGCAAATAACAATTTCTGGCTATTTTCTAAGTAGGTAGACATAATTAAATATAAAATAAACTTTTAGTTTGTAGTGAGCGATTTATCGCTCAGAGTAAGGATTATCAGGACTAAAGTCCTTACTACAAACTTTAAATTCATTTATACCTAGATGCTTAGTTTACTATTGCGATCGCAAAGCCGTCATATCCTTTGCTGCCCACGGTCTGGATTGCCGTAGCGTTGACGCGTGGCTCAAAGGCAAGCAATTCATTGAAGCAAGGACACAAATAAAGAAATTTTGGCGCAGTCTCACACAGAAATAGTATCAATATCCGACTAGATCAGCCATTCATTAGCAGAGTATAGGAAAGAGTGGCTCCCTAATAAGAATTTTGATCAATTGCAATCTTTTCCCTACCGCTTCCTGAAAGTAGTAGAGTTTTGTTTCAATCCCTAACAGGCATTTTGATACATTGCAATTAGTAACACTTATTACTTTAACTTTAATGGTTTGAAAACCCGTTTTAATCCCTAAAGAGATTCTACTATGTTAGTTTTTAAACCTTAATTCTTTAAATGTTCTTTTCTAACCACTTCTCTTTAATATCAAGTCTATTTAATTAATGTATTGAAAGTAACTTAGCAATAAATTAACCATTCTTCAGTGAAATTACTATAAACAATCAACGATAAATTTCTAAAAAATGTAGTAATTGTCCTGTAGTAACTTGGTAGTTGCTGTATAGCGATCGCTTTGCTTAATGAAAAAATTAACATAGCTTGTTTGAAACTTTATCCAAACAATTTCTGTCTATCTAAATAATCCGAATTTTCACTCTGGTGCATAATTTTAAGTATAGAAAATACTGTGTTTCTAATAGCACGGTATGGTTAGTCTAAAAATCTAGTTATAACAAGTCCTGCCCAATTAAATGTTTCCAAGAAAGGTGTAAATAATGACAAGTATTCTGCGATCGCCCAAAAAAGCTTTGTAAAGAAAGAAGTTTCGACACAAAAACTACTGCATATTTCACCCCAATAAGCCTGAATGAATAAATATAGGATGAATGAGGCGTCAACTATGAATCGAATTCGTGACGTTGTACAAAAAGCTTTAGCAACTGGCTATTTGACAGTGGAAGCTGAAAATCAACTACGACAACTGTTGACTACTCCGTATGACTTGGAAGATTTAAATGCTTTCATGGCTTTGCAAGAAGCTGCCATGACTGGTAAGGTCAAGCAGGAGTCTAGAGAGAGGTGTGGCATCAAGTAGAGACTTAGCCTACTATGTTTTACCGACGGGGGCGTTTATCATCATCCTCAAAATCCTCATCATCATCAAAAAATTCCCAATCATCGTCATCCGCTTGATTAGTTGTGGGTGGCTGATAAGGGGGGATGATTACTCGGTAATCGGCATCATAAACGGATTCAGTTTTTCCCACAGCCGTATTTTTAGGCTCACGGTAGCTGTAGGAGTAAACTGAACCAGACTGAGAACTGCTTTTGGCTTCTGATTGACGTTCGTAGATTTTTGAGTCTCTAGCAGGTTGAGCTTGAGGATTAGGGGTAGGCGCTTCCTCGGACTTTTCATCAAAGTTCCAATCATCATCTCTACTGCCATTTGTCTCCCAATCATCAAATTCATCAGTAGTAGGCTCTTCTTTTTTACTAGCTGGTGGTGGAGGAGTGGCACGAGATGTAGATTCTTCTCTTTGGGTTGCCTTTGCACGAGGCGAAGTTGTGCTTCGACGGTTAGGAGTTTGGCGTTGTCCTGCCCCAAAATAATTGGATAAGTTAAACAAGGTAGCAATCAATATAGATGTGAAAGCACCTGCGGTAGTACTGAACAAAATCCATATCGCTAGTGGTAATGGTTGAGTTCGCACGCCCAAAAATACTAGCGATAGGACAGGCGACCAATTTTGAACTAACAACAGCGTTAGTCCTCCCAGTACCGCCACCAATAGAATTAAGCGAATTACAGCCATAGCAATTTTGTCAATTGTCAATTGTCAGTGGTTAGTTGTCAGTGGTCAGTGGTCAGTTATCAGTCTGATTACTCTTCACTAATTACTGTTCACTGACTACTGACACTATCAGCCATCTCTATCATTACCCTTTTAGGACTATTGTGAAATTTCCGATGAGTCCACTAGGGGCGTTAGCGACGACCTTCCCACCTTTGAATTGGGATGCAGTCAATATCTAGTTGATCTAAAGCACGGGCAACTACAAAATCAACTAAATCCTCAATGGTTTGGGGATTATGGTACCAGGCGGGAATAGCGGGGACAATTCTCACTCCAACTTCAGCTAAAGAGGTTAAGTTACGCAGGTGGATGAGGCTAAAAGGCGTTTCACGAGGGACAATGACCAGTTTTCGCCCTTCTTTGAGTTGGACATCTGCTGCCCGTTCTAGTAAATCGGAACTCAAGCCAACCGCTAGCTTTGCTACTGTACTCATGCTGCATGGAATAATTATCATCCCCAAAGTGGCAAAGGAACCACTTGCAATCCCGGCTCCAACATCACCCCAAGGATGGCAACGGAGTTTACCCGAAAGGGCAACTCCGGCTTGCTCTCGCCAAAATTGTTCTTGTTGAATTGGTTCTGGTGGCATCCGAATTTCCTGTTCTGACTGCCAAACCATGTAAGTAGATTTAGAGGCAACCAATTCAATACTATAATCCGCTTCTAGCAAAAATTTGATCGCGCGAACAGCGTAAATCAGACCAGATGCGCCCGATACGCCTAAAATGAGAGGTTTAGTGTTATTTGACACGTGAAGTTTGGTGGATTTTACTCGTCTTCAGAGTAAGGATCTAGGTCATCAGGCTCTATATCATTTGGTAAATACAGGTCTGAAAGCTCCTCGTTAGAACCATTACCAGTTAGCCCTTTAGCTAGACCATCGCTGCCAACAGTTACCAAATCAATTTGTTGACGGTAGTAATCGACACTCTTAACTTGGACGGCGACGCGATCGCCTAATCTGTAAGAAGCGCGATTTTTGCGACCAAACAGTGCCTGTTGTCTAGCGCGATATTCATACCAATCGTCTTTGAGAGAACTGACGTGTACCAACCCTTCTACCCTTAAAGGCACACCAGGATTACTGCTGGACTCTACCTCGGCTGCTGGTACTTCAATTTCCACAAAGAAACCGTAGGATTGAACGCCGGTAATCACGCCTTGAAATACCTGGCCGATGCGTTGCTTCATCAGTTGGGCTTTTTGCAGTCCGGCTAAATCAGCTTCAGCTTCTTGGACTTCTTTTTCTCGGTCGTTGATTTGGACAATTACCCTAGTTAAATCGCTTTGGAGTTCTTGTTGCAATTCTGGGGGTAAAACATTCCAGTTAATTTCCTCGTGGCTGGAGGAATGGCGCAGGTTAACGCGTTCTCTGACACGGGTATTGCGGCGATCTCGTCCGTTTTCGAGTAGCGCGTAATACACTCTTTGCATCAGCAAATCTGGGAAACGCCGCAAGGGAGCGCTAAAGTGGACATATTGCGGTAGTGCCAGACCAAAGTGAGATCCTTTAGTGGTGCTGTAAGCAGAAGGCTTAAGTGTATCTTGCAATAAGTAAGTAAGAACTTGCTCAGAGGGAGATTCAGCAAAAGCTGTGGTCAAATGTTGGTAATCTAAGGGTTGGATATCGACTTCTGGATCTAGTGTGAGGTCAACGCCTAAATTGACTGCCAATTTCAGCATTTCCTGGACATCTTCAACATCAGGAGTCCCTTGGACTCGCCAGATAGCCGGAACACCAAGAGCATTTAAGTGAGTTGCGAACAGTTGATTAACTAACAGTACCAACTCCGTGAGTAGCGATCGCACTGGTAAATCATTCACCACGACAGCGCCAAGAATCCCTTCATCATAGTAGGCGTTTTGGCTGGGTGGCAGATTCAACTGGAGGCTACCACGATTCAACCGTACCTGTTTGATGGCTGTTTGTAAGGCTTGGAGGTCTTGCAGGATTTGGGAAACCTGTGGGGATTGAACTTGAGATTCACCCGTAAGAATTGCTTGAGCTTGTTCTGTAGTCAGTGCAGTCTCTACGTTAATTACACTAGGTTGAATTTCCCACTCCAACACTTCTCCAGATTGGGGATCAATGGTAATTAAAAAAGAGATAGTTAAGCGATCGCTCCCAGGTATTAAAGAACAGCGTTCTGCCACAACTGGGGGCAAAATTGGCAGTACTAATTCTCCCAGATACACTGATTTACCCCGTTTGAGTGCTTCTCTATCTAGGGCTTCATCAGGTTGGACATAGTGAGAAACATCAGTGATATGAACGCCCAAAAGCCAATTTCCGGCTAGGTTTTTTTCTAAACTAAAAGCGTTTTCTATAACTTTGGTGTCACCATTTACCCCTTCAATGGTGAGAGTAAACAAATTACGCAAATCCAAGCGATTTTTTAGGTCTGCTTTGAGTAGCTTTTTGGGTAACTTGGCGGCTGCTTCGAGAACATGATCGGGAAAAGTCCGGGAAAGGTCGTGTTTGCAAGTAACTAAATCTATATCGGCAGCAGCTTCGGCATCGCTACCGAGGATTTGCACCACTCGACCAAGGGGAGGATATTGTGCCAATGGGTAACGCAAAACTTCCACATGAACAAGGTGGTCGATCGCTTCTTCCAACTTTACCTCGTTAGGTTGGATCTTGAGTTCAAACAGCAATCGATCATCTAAAGGCACAGCCCTAAAACCAGCTTCCACCTGCTTAATTCGTGCCAGTAACGTGTGGTTGGAACGTTCGAGAATCAGCTTCACCTCCCCTTCAGGAGAGCGACGGCGGCTGCCTTCTTTGAGAACTCTCACCAAAACGCGATCGCCATTCCAAGCATTACTCAAATGACTTTCGCGGATGTAAATATCCTCGGCTCCTTCCACATCTTGAATAGCAAAGCAAAAGCCTTTACTAGAACAACGGAGTTTTGCCTCGATTATTCCCTCTTCTGAAACACGACGGTATTTGCCCCGTTCTTTGACCAAAATACCGATTTTTTCAAGAACATCTAAGGCAATGTGAAGTTTTTGTAAACTTTTTTCATCTTCACAGCCAAGTTTCTTTTCTAAAACCTTCCGAGCTACCAATTTATCATCGGTGAAATTGGCAAGGAGTGTAGCGATTGAAAATTCCATGCAGTGAACCGACCTTTGGTCAAAACATCATTTGTTAATCTGGTTCATTCCTGTATACCCTCACGGCTTACAGAAACAAGCTGGAAACGAATTGCCCAGAGGCAAGGCTTCCTGAGTTCTAAGGAAAGGAAACCCAACCTAGCAAGAGTGGGAAACTACTCCGGCAGTTCCGAGCAAAGGAAGCCTACCCACGGACAACTCTGGGCATCTACGAACTTCTCACTGCACGATGCTCTCAGAATTCGCCTGCGTTCAAGTCACTTCACCTAACCAAACTTAAGATTGCACGCCTGATTTTACAATTTAGCCCCGCTAGTGAATTACGCGATGGGTTTTTGAGAAGTTGGGTTTAGAGAATCCATACTGCCCAAAAGCGCTATGCAGGGGAGCCACTGCGGTGAGGCAGCCCCCATCTTGGTACGAGCATCTAGGGGATTGCCGAACCCCAAGTGGAGGAGGCAGTGCGGTCTTGGGGTCTCCCCAAGTGGAGCAACTGCCGTCAATTGGCGTGGAAACTACAGATGTTTGATTGTCTAGAGTGAAGGTAATTTTACGACATTAGACTCTGATTTTGAACTAGGCAAAACTGCCGTTAACCCAATTTTCCCACATGTAGAATCGGTAACAATTAGGTGAGCAGCTTAATAAGCAGTGAGGGCGAACCTTATCTCCATTATTGTAGATTTAGAGCGCACTTCCAGAAAATAGTTCTAGATATCTAGTTGGGTAATCAGTATAGCATTGCAGGCAAGACTACCCAGATAAGTTAGCACTAGCCAAAAATTTCGTCAAAAAACAGCTACTGCTACAATTGGGACACTAGACAAAGCATTAAAAGGGACTGGGGATTGGGTATTAGGGATTAGGGATTGGGTATTAGGGATTGGGTATTAGGGATTAGGGATTAGGATAAAATAATTC
>NZ_JACKZS010000556.1 GCF_014222285.1 Nostoc sp. UCD121 | reverse complement strand
ACCACGTGCTTGCCTCCGGCCGCGACGTCAACGTCCTGGTCCTCGACACCGAGGTGTACTCCAACACCGGTGGTCAGGCATCGAAATCGACCCCGCTAGGGGCAGTTGCCAAATTCGCCTCGGCTGGCAAACCCACCGCCAAAAAAGACATGGCCCTGCAAGCCATCGCCTACGGGTCGGTGTACGTCGCCCGCGTGGCCCTGGGCGCCGATCCGCAGCAAACCCTGAGGGCCTTCCGCGAGGCCGAGGCCTACCCTGGCCCGAGCCTCATCATCGCCTACAGCCACTGCATCGCCCACGGCTATGACCTGCGCAACG
>NZ_JACKZS010000120.1 GCF_014222285.1 Nostoc sp. UCD121 | reverse complement strand
TCACTAAACCGTATTAGCTTAAAAACAGTTAATAAAAATTAGAACATAGATATTTAGTAATTTCAGGGGCAAAGCTTCTGGTAAAAGGTTATAAATTTAAACCAGGTTTTTTATCTCAAAGCTTTGCCCAAAAGCTAGTGTTTGCTTACGCTAAAATCACCATTCCCGAAGGAGGCAAATCAATTCGCACAGTTGCGCGACGGTCGTTATGATGTTGTACAACTACAGTTTGTCCGCGCGGTGGGTAGCGTAAATATGAATCACTCCAATCACTTTTGTATAAAAAAGTCATGGTCGAGTCTTGGGGATGCATATAAGTATCTACTGTCACTTCTGCACCGCGATTTTCTAAGCCGTTAGTATTCAGCACCATCAACACTTCTGTGTCAAATAGCACTTGTGACCAAGCAACTAATTCACCTTGTCCGGGAATCGAGAAGGGAGAGTCATAAAAGGATGTTTCGCGTAGGTAGTGATGTCCACGGCGCAATGCTTTACCAATTTTATCGTGACTGTTGCGAATCCGCGCGATCGCAGCTATCCGCAAATAGGTAGGATGGTCGATATCGAAGAAATGACAGTCTGCTGTTTGAAATGGGCCAAAAGCACCGCCAAACATTGCTTCTTTAATATATCTATCTTCAGCAAACCTTCCACCCTCTATGCTGTAATCGTGATAACCTTCATTTCCATCAAAAGCCTGCTCTGTTCCATAATAAATAGTAGGAATTCCTGGCATAGTTAATTGCACACCAACAGCATGAGCAACTTGCTCATAGAGATTAGGTACATTACTGTATGCGGCAAATCGCTGCTTATTAGTCCGGGATGACATCTCATAGTCATCCAAGATGGAGACATGATATATCCCAATTTGGCGGTATTCTCCAGCGAGATTGTTTTCGCTATACAAATCGAAAAATTGCTTGGGGTGTACTAACCCTTTGGCGAATGCAGCCAATTCATTAGGGGTCTGTGCGATGTCTAATACAGCACTAAGGTTGCGAGCAATAATGTCTATGTAAGCACCAGCCATACTACCAGAGGTTATTTCCCCAGTCAGTAAAAAGTTGTCTTTACCGATAGATTCGGCGTATTCACGGACTGCTGTGCAGAATTTGCGGGAATCTTCTGGAGAAACGTGTTTGAGGCTATCTATCCGCAAGCCGTCGCAGTCAGAAAGAGCAATCCAATATTGATAAACTCTAGCTAAAGCTGCAATTACATCATTTCTGTTAAACCAGTTATCAGAATTCTGGTCGTATATTACATCTAGGATTACATACATCCTGCGATCGTGGGCAGCATCAATTAAATCTCTTAAATCTTGGCGAGTGCCAAAGTGGGGGTCAATATTTAAGAAGTCTTGGATGCGATCGCTATGGTAAGCTTCTAACTCAGAACGTTGTTGCCAAGGTGGATTAATCCACAGCGTTGTTATTCCCAATCGTTGCAAGTAGTCTAATTTACTTTTAATTCCTTTAAGATTACCACCAACAAATTTTGTCCCTGCTGCCATCCAGTTGGCTTTATCCTTAACCTGGAATTTTGCAAGATTGGTGTGGTCAAAAAGCTTTCTTTGATTTTCATTATCGTCACTGAATCTATCTAATACCAATTGGTACAAAAACTGGTCGCGCCAACTGATAGGACTCGGATAAACTCTCCCTCGTGGTTTTAGGTCTGTTTCGGAGAGTTGCTGGGGTGTCAATTCTTCAACTTTAGCCATGAGGATTTACGCACAGATAGGAAAATGGCAGTATGCATCTCTTATCTTGCAAAAATACTTCCAGTTTTCATTAACCCACAGAGGGATTTTGTAAATCCGTGGCTTAATTTTGTGATGATAGGTTTTATTTTAAACGCAGAGGTACGCTAAGGAAAGCGCAGAGTTTTTACTATAACGATAGAGTTAGCCATTTATACCAATTATCTAACCCAGTACCAGTAGTTGCAGAAACCTGAAAAATCTGAATTTGAGGATTTATTTGTTTAGCATAAGCTATGCACTTTTGAACATCAAAATCTAGATAAGGTAGCAAATCAATTTTAGTGAGAATCATTACATCACTAGCACGGAATATATGCGGATATTTTATCGGCTTATCTTCTCCCTCCGTAACCGAGAGAATCACGACTTTTGCCTGTTCTCCTAAATCAAATAAGGCTGGACAAACTAAATTTCCCACATTTTCAATCATCACAACTGAATTTAGTGGCGGATTCAGTTGTTGTAAACCTCTGTCTATCATTGATGCATCTAAATGACAGCCTGTTCCGGTATTGATTTGGATGACTTTAGAACCGGTTTCTTTAATTTTTTTGGCATCGTTAGCAGTTTCTTGGTCGCCTTCAATGACACTAATAGATAATTGATGCTTTAAATCATTGATGGTTCGCGTCAAAAGAGTTGTTTTCCCAGCACCGGGAGAACTCATTAAATTTAAGGCGAGAATATTTCGACCTTTAAACCATCCCCGATTTTGGGCAGCTAGCAGGTTATTCTTTGCCAAAATATCCTGTTCTAAAGATATCGTTGTGTTGTGTATTTTGGCATGAATTTGAGGTGCTTCTATATGAGTGTCATGAATGTGGGAGTGAGTGATGACAGTTCCATCTGGTAAAGTGTGAGTATGATTATGTTCAGCTTCATCTGTTTCTAAATTTGTAATTTTTATTTCGCCATCATCAGAACAACCGCAGGTTACACACATATTTCCTCTATTTCTATTTCTTTAATTTTCAGTTCTTCACCAGTAATTAAATCTAATTGCACGCTACCGCAGTTACAAATACCATAAGGTTTATCTACAGAAATTTCTGCACCACATTGGCGACACTTTGCTAAACCGGGAATTTCCAAAATTTCTAATGTCGCCCCTTCTAAAACTGTGCCTTGGGTGCAAATATCAAAACAAAATCGGATAGCGTCGGGCATAATGGCTGAAAGTTTGCCAATTTGTAATAAAACTCGCTGCACTTTTGCGCCTTTGGCATTTTCAGTCACAATTGCCACAATATTTTGGGTAATTCCAAATTCGTGCATACTATAAAATATATTAAAGATTAACAAATTCGTGGTAATTGATCGCCTACTAACATATCAACAATCCTTTCAGAACCAAAAACTGTTTTTAACAATACGATACCTGGGGGTGAAGAAAGAACTTCGCCAATAATACAAGCATCTTTGCCTGCTGGGTGAGATTTCATAGCTGATAAAACGTTGTCAGCATTCTCTTTGGGAACCACTACAACTAACTTACCTTCATTAGCTAAATACAATGGGTCTAAACCGAGAATTTCACAAACTCCGTTGACTTCTTCACGCACAGGAATAGATTCTTCAAAGAGACGAATTCCCACATTTGAACTAAGGGTAAATTCATTTAATACTGTAGCTAAACCACCGCGTGTAGCATCTCGCATAGCATGAACTTGTGGACATACATGGAGAATAGTTTCTACTAAACTATGTAACGGCTGACAATCACTTTCAATATTAGTTTCTAAAGCTAATTCCCCACGGGCGATTAAAATTGCTGTCCCATGATTGCCTATTTCACCATTAATTATTATTGCATCTCCAGGTTTTATATTATGGGCAGAAATACTAACTCCTCGCGGGATGATACCAATACCAGCAGTGTTAATAAAGAGTTTATCGGCAGCACCACGATGTACAACTTTTGTGTCACCAGTAACAATTTGAATACCCGCTTTTTCTGCGGCTGCTTTCATACTGGCTGCGACACGGCGTAAGGTTTCTACAGGTAATCCTTCTTCTAAGATTACGCTACAAGTTAGATATAAAGGTTTAGCACCGCTTACAGCTAAATCATTAACTGTACCATTAACGGCTAATTCTCCTATATCACTACCGGGGAAAAATAACGGGTCTACAACATAAGAATCTGTTGTAAGCGCGAGTCTGTCTCCTTGTTGGAGGAGAGGGGCTAAGTTGAAGCTGGCTTGGTCTTCTAATTGTGAGAGAATCGGGTTATCAAAATTGCTGATAAAGATATCATCTATTAAATCGCGCATGGCTTTACCACCGCTACCATGTGCGAGGGTTATATGACTATCTTGCACTTTCCTTTGGCGGCGGCGGGTTTGTTCTATTTTTTGGAATAGGGGATTTTTTATTGAGTTTTGGGGGGGAATATTCATATTAAAATTTTTTTAACCGCAAAGGAACGCAGAGTATTTGTGAGATGTTTTAGTCTGAGGAGAAGCCGCAGGCGGGGAGAGGTTCTTGAGTTATTTTTGGTTTTTGGGTGATTGTTCTTTTGGCAATTGTGGAGAGTCGCCCATATTTGTAATAGGCTGCACAAGCGCCTTCGGAAGATACCATACAAGTACCGATTGGGGTTTCTGGTGTGCAAGCTGTACCGAATACTTTGCACTCCCAAGGCTTTAAGACTCCTTTGAGAATTTCTCCACATTTACAAGCTTTGTGGTCGGCTACTTTGAGATTAGGAATGGTAAATTTAAGTTCGGCATCAAATTGAGCATATTCTGGTTTAATTTTTAATCCTGAATAAGGTATGTCACCTAAGCCGCGCCAATCAAAACTATCTCGGATGGCGAAAACTTTATTTATAGCTTGTAGGGCTACTGTATTTCCAGATTTTTGGACAATTCGGTTATATTGATTTTCAACTTCGCAACGATTTTCTACTAGTTGTTGCAACAGCATCCAAATTGATTGGAGAATATCTAAGGGTTCAAATCCTGAGACGACAATCGGCTTATTATATTGTTGGGAAATAAATTGGTATGGGTCACTGCCTATTACCATACTGACATGACCTGGCCCAACAAATCCATCTAGTTGCAAGTCGGGATTATCTAATAGTGCTTTGAGGGCGGGAATCACGAGGACGTGATTGCTAAACATACTAAAGTTATGAATTTTTTCGGCTGCTGCTTGCAGGATGGTGAAGGCGGTGCTGGGGGCTGTGGTTTCAAAGCCTAATGCGAAGAAGACTACTTCTTTGTCGGGGTTATCTCTGGCAATTTGCAGGCTATCTAAGGGAGAGTACACCATACGGATGTCTGCACCTTGTGCCCTAGCTTGCAGTAAAGTAGTTTTGGAGCCAGGAACTCGCATTGCGTCGCCAAAGGTAGCAAAAATGACGTTATGATTTTGAGAGATTGCGATCGCATCATCTAATCTGCCTTTTGGCATCACGCATACTGGACAACCAGGCCCATGAATGAGTTCGATGGTTTGGGGTAGAATTTCTTCGATACCGTATTTAAAAATTGAATGGGTATGTCCGCCGCATACTTCCATAATTTTGATGGGTTTTTCTAGCTGACGGGATAATTTAGCGATTTCGCGGCGGATGCCTTCTGCTTTTTCTGGTTCGCGGAATTCGTCAACATATTTCATAGGGATTGGAGAATAGTTAATTTCGCTTTTGTGGTAGGGAATTTTTTTAACGAACCGCAAAGGACGCAAAGGGCGCGAAGAAAGAAAGAAAGAAAGAAAGAAGTTTGAAACTCTTTTTCTGAGTCAGAAAAAATATTATTTAAGTACTAGTTTTTGCTTGTGCTGCTGCTAATTCTTGGAAGAGTTGTAATGTTTCTGCCGCTTCTTGTTCGTTAATTCGATTCATGGCAAAGCCAACATGCACTAATACCCAATCCCCAATACAAGCTTCGGGGGGATGTTGTTCATCAACGATGCAAGCAATATTTACTTCGCGCTTAACACCACCAATGTTAACTAGGGCTAATTTATGGTTAACGTTGGTAATTTCTATAATTTGTCCGGGAATTCCTAAACACATTTTTTTATTCTTTAAGATAAACTAACCGCAGAGGCGCGGAGAACACAGAGAGAATTATTTGTGAATTTATTCAAAAATCAAGGCTCATGTATTAATTGTGCGGCTGCAATCACTGCTTGTCCTAGAGATAATCCGCCGTCATTAGCTGGAACTAAGCTATGAGTTAGTACTTTTATCTCCAATGTTTCTAATTGTTTGCTAACTTGCTGTAACAATATACAATTTTGAAAGACTCCTCCCGTTAAAGCTACCTGACGAATCAGATTTTCTTCACAAAGATGCTTAACCATTTCCACAATCGCATTGACTAAACCTTTGTGAAATTTGGCTGCTATAACTGCTTGGGGAATCTGCTGTTGCAAGTCATAGAGTAAGGCTTGCCACATTGGGCGTGAGTCTATACAGTAAATACTATCTGAAAAGCTAAAACTAAAAGGGTATATTAGCGCTTCTTTATCATTATTTAAGCTGCTAACATCTACTATAGCTTCCATTGCGATCGCAGCTTGTCCTTCATAGCTACATTCTTCAGGGCAAATACCGATAGCCGCCGCTACTGAATCGAACAACCGCCCCACTGAAGAAGCTGGAGGAGAGTTAATTTTTTTCTCTATAAGTTGATTTAGTAGCTTTAGAGGTTTTTTATTCAGCAATTTTACGATTTCTAAATCAGAATACTGTTGTTGGCAATCATCCCAAAGGTTAGCAGCTATTAATTGGGCGTATGTATTACGCCAAGGCTGATAAATTGCTTGTTCAGCACCAATCATTGGAACTGGTTTAAATGTTGCTAGTCGCTGAAATTTTTGATAATCCGCTAAAAGAAATTCTCCACCCCAGAGTGTACCGTCATCACCGTAACCTAAACCATCTAAAGCAATACCTAATACTGGAGGTGAATTTAGAGGAATCCCATTTTCTGCCATACAAGCAGCAATATGGGCGTGATGATGTTGGATTTGATGAATTGTAATTTGATTTGTATCTGCAAATTCTTTACCAAGTTTGCTAGGAAGATATTCAGGATGTTTATCAATAGCGATTACTTCTGGTTTATGTTCAAATAAATTCAAGTATAAGTTTAAAGTCTCTTGGTAAGCATTGAAAGCCGCAGCATTTTCTAAATCTCCCAGATGTTGAGATAGAATTGCTTCTCCTTCACGCAATAAGCAAAAGGTATTTTTTAATTCACTACCCATTGCTAAAATTTGCGGCACATTGTCAAATCCCGGCGGTAAGCTAATCGATGCTGGTGCATATCCTCTAGCACGGCGAATTGTTTGAACTTTATCACCAATAACACGCACAACAGAATCATCTACCCGATTAATAATTTCTCGATTATGAAAGAGAAAATAATCAGCTATTTTCCCTAATTTTTCTTTTGCTTCGTCGTTATCAATACATTGTGGTTCATCGGCAATATTACCACTTGTTAAAACAATTGGGCGATTCATCCGCCGCATAATTAAATGATGTAAGGGCGTATAAGGTAGCATGAAGCCAAGGGTATTTTGCCCCGATGCTACCGATGGTGCTACTACTTTTTTACCTGTCGCTTGTAGTAAAACAATCGGTGCAGCAGAACTTGTCAATAATTCTTTTTCTTTGGCATTGACACTACAATATTGTTCAATTATCTCAATATCTCGCGCCATTAAAGCAAATGGTTTGTGATAGCGCCTTTTGCGCTGACGGAGTTTTTGTACAACGGTTTCCTGAGTTGCATCGCAAGCTAAATGAATACCACTTAAGCCTTTAATTGCGACAATCTCACCCTTTTGCAACAAGGTACAAACAGCATCCACATCATCCAGCATAGAAAACATGGAAGCAGTAACCGATTTACCATCGGCGCGTTCTAACCAAGCTGCGGGGCCACAAACATGACAAGCTACAGGTTGGGCATGAAAACGGCGGTTTTCAACATCGTGGTATTCCTTTGCACATTCGGGACATATAGCAAACGCAGACATACTGGTATTGCATCTGTCATAAGGAATCGCACGAATAATACTCAGGCGAGGGCCGCAATGAGTGCAGTTAGTAAATGGGTAACGATAAAAGCGGCTAAAGGGGTCAAATATTTCTTGTTGGCACTGTGGACAAGTAGCTGCGTCAGGGACAATTTCTGTTTTAATGTCATTATTAACACTACTAGAAATTACAAAATTGTTAAAGTTAAATTTACCTTCATAAGGGATTCTAGTTAGCTGATTGATTTTTGCTAATGGTGGACATTCTGTTTGCAATCTGGCAACAAATTCTGTTAATGCTTCCTCACTACCAGATACCCGAATTAATACACCTTGTCCATCATTACAAACATCTCCATACAAACCGCAGGCTTTAGCAAGACGATATACAGTAGGGCGAAATCCTACTCCCTGAACAGTACCGCGAACTCTAATTTCTTCAGTCGCCATATAAATCTGACTTTCAAAAATTACGAAATAAATGAGGCTACGCCAAATTTCCTTGGCTTCTTATTTCTTTCTTTGCGTACTTTGCGTACTTTGCGGTTCGTTTATCATATTACAAATTATTAAACTGCCACAGCAATATTCGGTTATTTCCAGAATCATCTATTACAGCCGTATTGCCACAAATTTTTATCCCATAACACCAATTTAAACTATCTCGTTTAGGCAGTCCGAAATTACGATTTTCACCTTTACTTTGAAAATTTATTTGTCCTGCCAACCCATCTGCCATTACACCTTGCAGTGATAAAATTGATTCTGGCTTTCTCCATCCTAATAAACGGGAATTAGCAGTATCTGCAACTACTAACCAATCTCCAGCTACCGCCACACCATAAGGCATACTCAAACTACTAGCGCTAGGATAATAAACTCCTTGATTCATTTCCACAAAATCAAAGTTTTTTTGTCCTAAAACCACTGCACAAGGAGTATTATTTTCTGTAGGCATTCCCTGCCAAATCATTACCCGGTGATTACCTGCATCGCTGACAACCAAATTCTCTCCCCAAAAGGCGATGTCGTGACACCAACGCATACTCGCTGCGGTTGGAGAATCACCGCCATTTTCATTGCGAGATATCATATCCGGTTGTCCTAAAACTAAATCAGCAGGTTGACCATTTTCTGTTGGTAATTGATGCCAAATTAATAGCCTTCGATTACCAGTGTCAGCAATAAATAGCCGTCCTTGATGATAGAAAACACCATAAGGCCAGTGCATTGTAGTAGCAGATGCTTGCTGATTTCCTCGATTTGGTTCATTATCAGTAAAATTAACTTGCCCTAACACCAAATCTGCTGGAACATTGTTATCTTCTGGTAAGTTTTTCCAAATCAAAACCCGATGATTCCAAGCATCGGCGACAGCTAAACCTTCGCCGCAAGCACAAATGCCTGTTGGTACACTTAAGGTTGCTCTTCCTGGTGTATTTTTAGCATTCTGTCCTTCATGATAAAAATCAGGCTGTCCAATTACCCAATCAGCCGGTTGACTATCTCTTGTGGGTAAATTTTGCCATCCTAATAATCGATGATGTCCTGTATCTGATACCCATAAAGGGCCAGTTTCTGATAACAAACAAGCACCACGAGGCCCAAACATATTTGTGGCATTGGGCGCTACTGGTATAACTAATTGTTCTGGTTCAATAATGTTACCTAAAATTACCTCCGCACCTTGAGGCGATAGAGGTAAATCTTGAGGATTTTCTGTTGCTTCTAGCGGTAATTGTGATATGGGATTAATTATGATTGGGATATCCATGAACCGCAGATAGAGGCTGATAATTATTTAAAAACATTAATGTTGATTAGCATGTAACAACAGTAACGGTTTTGCATTATGCTTTTTTGAAATTCAGTTAAAACTTATAATCAACTTTTGTATTAATCAAACTTAAAAAAATCAAGATAGCCTTTAGTAACCTTTGCTACATAACAAACTTTCGACATGAGTGCGCGATTTACTGAAATGAGTAAGCAAACTGGGGTTTGAGAAAGTCAAAGCTTATTTTACTTGCGGAAAACACTAAAATGAGAAAGCAAACTGGGGTTTGAATAAGTCAAAGCTCATTTTGCTTGCGGAAAACACCAAAATGAGTAAGCAAACTGGAGTTTGAATAAGTCAAAGCTCATTTTGCTTGCGGAAAACACTAAAATTAATAAGCAAACTGGGGTTTGAATAAGTCAAATGACCTTTTGAGAAAGTAATATGCCTTTTTACTTTCTCAAAACGCTAAAATCAATACCTGAATTACACAAATGAGAATGAATTTAGAGATATTGAGAAAGCATTCAGGCATTTTGCTTGCACAAAACGCTAAGATGAATGCGCGAACTACTGAAATAAAAAAGCAAATTAGCCGTGATTGACTAATCGCCAAGTAGATTTGCTGAAATCTTACCTTCGCATGATCATTTTTGTAGTTTCACAAAAACCTTATCTTCTTTAACCTTGACTGGATACGACTGAAGCGAAACATCAGGCACGGTTAAGCATTTACCTGTTTCTAATTTGTACTGGAATCCGTGGGCAGGACAGGTAATAATACCATTTTCAACTTTACCCTTTTCTAAAGGAGATCCTAGATGGGTACAAGCATTACGGTAACATTTAACTGTAACGCCTTGACGATGTAAAATTAGTGAAGTACCAGCAAGTTGTACTGCGACTACACTAAATTCAGGAACTTCATCAAGGGTCGCTACTTTCATCCAAGTACAAGTTATTTTTGAGGAGAATGGACTGATTAAACCAGAATTCGCGTTCTTAACAGCAGGGCTATTTTTGACTGCAACTACTTTTGTAATTTCAGGACAATGGTTTTTTATTGCTTGTTCTACTCCTTGAGATAAAGTCAAAGTAGAAGCCGGACAACTGCTGCAAGTTCCGATTAATCTAACTTCTACTGTATCTGGGGGCTTAATTGCCACTAATTCTACATCACCATCATGGCTTTTTAAACCTGGGCGAACTTCTTCAAGGGCTGTCTGAATGCGTTGTGAGAGTGGAGGTTTTGGTGGTTTTACTAACTCGTGATACAGTAGCACTGCATACACTAATTCATCTGCAACAGCATGACGCAAAGCTGGCATTGATTCTTGTTTTAGGCTTTTAATCAAATTAGTCAATGCAGCTTTATGCAAAGCTTCAATTGCTCTTTTTAGACCTACTGCTACACACCGTTGGCTTTCATCCCACTCGGATATAATTGCCTCAAAACGATTAATTTCCTGAATTAATTCTTCAAGGTTTGTCATTTGTTATTCGTCATTTGTCATTTATCATTGGGCACTTGTACTGAGCGAAGTCGAAGTATTAAGTGTTGCTTGTTTATCAATGACAATTCACTTCGTTTTAAAATCCTTGAAGAGAAACGGCATAATCATGCCCGTCACTAAGCTAGATAATATGATTGGTAGGTAGAAGGGAATGGGGGCTTGTGCAAGTGACACTAGCAGTAAAAAACCTACGGCAATACCAATAGTAGTTTGCTTGGCAAAAAATATTGGATTGCGTATTAGCTTTCCTTTAAAAAATAACTTGGCAGATAACCATCCTAGCTCTAACATATTTTCTCCTAATAATTTGTCAAGAAGTTTAAAGCAACAAGCCCTAAGAAGATGGCAGGAATTACACCCGCAGGGGCAAATAATGCACCAAGCATTGCTGAAAGCTGATATCCTATATCTTTCCCAGCTAATAGCATTCCACCAATTGCACCGCCGACCATAGCCAAGGCTGTTGCTATAATTAGCCACACCAATTCTGTTGCTATGTTAAGATCGCCATCTGCTAAACTTGTGAGAAAATTTATCAGATTTGGCGTTGTTAAAATCTCTCTCATGCTGTTTTTTCCTCATTGTTTAAGTAAAAACTTAAGAATCAATTTAGATCCATAACCAATACGCTTGGGTTTTTGAGACGTGATAAATCGCCGTCTCTACAAGGGTTTTGGTCTTATCTGAAATGTATTGAACCTATAACTCCTAACCTTTCATTTCTGCTTCTACATCTTGTAATGCTTGGACTACTACCTCTGCTTGTGCAATTTGTTGGTATTCCGTAAATATTTCTAAAGCAGATTGATAGTAAACACGGGCTTGCAAAAGATTGTTAGGATTACCAGCTTCTGGTTTTTCGGGGTCGTCTGGTAAGTTGAATAGAGCGTTAGCTTTGTTGGAAATTGTGTTAGCGTACTCTAAAGGTGTATCTTTGGGATTACGCACTTTTAACGCTTCGTCATAAGCTGCGATCGCACGTAAGTTATTTTCCACAGGGTGGGAACTCACTAAATATTGCAAAGCGTTACCTAAGTTGTTTTGTAACATCGCATATTCTCTGGGATGATCGATTAGAGTAATATGCTTTAGTGCCACCTCAAAGGATTGCACAGCTAACCCTTGACGCAAATATTCCCGTTCTGATGCTAGGGGCATAGAAAGGTATGCGATCGCAATATTGTTATACAAAATGGCGTATTCTTGAGGGTAGTCTTCCCAAGTAAACACCCGCAAAGCCTCATGATAAGCCTGGATGCTGTCTGTTATCCGCGCCAAATTAAATGGCACTAGCGACTGCAACACTAGCCCAAAATTCATCTGCGTTTCTGCCACTTCCTCTAAGGAAGCTAATTGTTGTAAAATCGGTAATGCCTCTTCATAACCGACTTTAGCTTGCATCAACAGTTGGTAATCAGCATCCGGTATTGCCTGTAACGTCCCCGCCATGCCTACTTTGGCCCTGGCTTTCAGTAGGGGATACTCCTCACCACACATTTCATAGGCCCGGTAATATAAGCCAACTGCATTCCGCAAGTCTTGGGCAGCTTTGGGCTTTTTTTGAAAACCCTGTGCTATCTCAATCAGCATCTGAATTTTTTCTTCTGCTGAGGCTGACTCTGATGCAACAGCTGCTACCGCAGCCTTCACTGCTGAATCTGTAATGCTGGGGGTCATAACTCTGCCGTACTCTAGCCAATTGGGAAGTGAGTCCAACACCCATGAATGAACGAAACACGTTTACGCATCTCATCATGGGCCATACCGATTTACGCAGGCTTCGAGTCCTTTAGGCGGAATTCCCCTTTTGTCTGAAACTAGAGGCTAGGGATTAATGATGCTAGGGACTAGGAAAATTTTTCCCAATACCTAATACCTAATCCTCAATCCCCTAAATTGAGTGAATCAATTTTTTTACTATAAAACACTCTATTTCTAAAATTCTAGGGGGAAATTGCTAATATTAATGTCAGCTTTAAACACCTTAGATTTTGATAAGGTGTTCTGTATCATGACCTGACACAACGCAGTTCTTCTATATTGAATTGATAACATCTTATATATTTAAGACCTAACTTTGTTATCAAAATATAACTATTGACTTTGAACTTAAAAATAAATTTATTTACTATTTACTTTTTTTGGTTAGCGGTGATATTTCTTATATTATAAGACTTTCACGTTTAAAATATTAGCCCATTTATATAGAAAATTTGAGATTCCAACTCTCTCAAAATGATTTAAAACAGCTATCTAAAATCAGTGCGTTTAGTTTATTCTTCAACATCTTATGAAAAATTCTGTTCTTGATACAACCTTGTAAGCAATCTTAAGTACATTTAAATTCTTAGCAATGATTAATTTTTATTTAACAAAAGATAATTCAATAGAAAATCCACTAATATAAATAAATAAATATTGATAAATACGTGAAACTCTACAAGCATTATTTACTAAGTCACGTATGGCAAACAATACAAAAACACCTAGCCCATGACTAACGTACTATGGCTACAAGGTGGTGCTTGTTCAGGCAACACCATGTCATTTCTCAACGCTGAAGAACCGACAGTCTGCGATTTAATTGCCGACTTTGGTATCAATATACTTTGGCATCCTTCCTTGGGGCTGGAACTAGGCAACGATTTGCAAACACTGCTACGGAATTGTATTTCTGGCACAATTCCTTTAGATATATTGGTATTTGAAGGCAGTGTTGTCAACGCCCCCAACGGTACTGGCGAATGGAATCGGTTTGCCGATCGCGCCATGAAAGATTGGTTATTAGACCTCGCCAAAGTTGCTAAATTTATCGTCGCCGTGGGAGACTGTGCAACCTGGGGAGGAATTCCCGCCATGTCACCCAACCCCAGCGAATCGGAAGGTTTGCAATTTCTCAAGCGTCAAGAAGGCGGCTTTTTAGGGAAAGATTTCGTATCACAAGCCGGATTACCTGTAATTAATATACCTGGATGTCCCGCCCATCCCGACTGGATTACGCAGATATTAGTTGCGATCGCTACTGGACGCATAGCAGACATTGCTTTCGATGAACTAAATCGTCCCCAAACCTTCTTTAACACCTATACCCAAACAGGTTGTACCCGCAACGTCCACTTTGCCTACAAAGCATCAACCGCCGAATTTGGTCAGCGTAAAGGATGCTTATTTTATGACTTGGGTTGTCGCGGCCCCATGACTCATTCTTCCTGCAACCGCATCTTATGGAACCGCGTCTCCTCCAAAACTCGCGCTGGAATGCCTTGTTTAGGTTGCACAGAACCAGAATTTCCTTTCTTTGACCTGAAACCGGGAACCGTATTCAAAACCCAAACAGTAATGGGAGTTCCCAAAGAATTACCGCCAGGAGTGAACAAAAAAGACTACGCCTTACTCACAATGGTCGCCAAAGACGCAGCACCACCTTGGGCAGAAGAAGACTTTTTTACAGTTTAGTCATTTGTCATTGGTCATTAGTCATTTGTCCTTTGTGATTTGACCAATGACTATAACCTAATACAGTTCAGAATGAGCAACAAAACACTTGTAGAGACGGCGATTTATCGCGTCTTGAAAACCCAAGCGTATTAGACTATAACCTTTCACACTCCCATCAACAATAAATCAAGGGTTTCGACCATTTTGCAGTGGGGTGAGTGAATAATTACCAATGACAAAGGACAAATAACAAATAACAAATGACAAAGGACAAATGACCAATGACAATTCAATCATTAGATATATCGCCTGTTGGTAGAGTTGAAGGCGATTTAGATGTTCGAGTTGATATTGAACATGGAAGAGTAGTCAACGCCTGGACACACGCTGAATTATTTCGCGGATTTGAAGTTATCCTCCGCGGTAAAGATCCCCAAGCCGGATTAATTGTCACGCCTCGCATTTGCGGAATTTGCGGCGGTTCTCACCTGACATCTGCATCTTGGGCATTAGATACAGCTTGGGAAACAGAAGTTCCCCGCAATGCAATTTTGGCGAGAAATCTCGGTCAAATTGTCGAGACAATTCAAAGCATCCCCCGCTATTTTTATGGTTTGTTTGCCATTGATTTAACAAATAGAAAATACCGCAATAGTCGCTTTTATGAGGAAGCTGTTAAACGCTTTGCCGCCTTCACTGGCAAATCTTATGAACTAGGCATAACAATTTCCGCTAAACCTGTAGAAATTTATGCACTATTGGGCGGACAATGGCCCCACAGCAGTTATATGGTGCCTGGCGGTGTGATGTGCGCCCCAACTTTAACAGACATTACCCGCGCTTGGGCGATTCTCGAATACTTCCGCACCAATTGGTTAGAACCAGTGTGGTTGGGTTGTTCTTTAGAACGCTACGAACAAATCCAAACTTATGATGACTTCAGAGATTGGCTAGACGAAGACCGCAATCATCGAGATTCCGACTTAGGTTTTTATTGGCGCATGGGTTTAGACATCGGTTTAGATAGATATGGCGCTGGTGTTGGTAAATATGTCACTTGGGGATATTTAGCCCATGAAGATAAATACCAAAAGCCGACTATCGAAGGACGCAATGCGGCGATGATTATGAAAAGTGGAGTGTACGACAGCTTCGCAGACACTCACGTTTTAATGGATCAGTCATTTACCCGCGAGAATACAACTCACTCTTGGTACGATGAGGGGACAGAAGATATTCACCCTAGCGATCGCACTACTAAACCCACTGCAATCAATACCAAAGACTTCGATAACGCCTACTCTTGGTCGAGTGCAGTCCTTCACAAAGACTTCGGACGTTTGGAAACTGGCCCCTTAGCGCGGCAATTAGTAGCTGGTGGTCAACATGGCGAATCTTGGCAACACTACGACGGCTTTATTCTAGATGTATTCAAGGAGATGGGTGGTGCTAGTATTCATGTGCGTCAGCTAGCACGAGTTCACGAACTTGTCAAGTTATATCGGCAAGCTGAACACTGTTTGCGCGAATTCAAATTAAACGATCCTTGGTATATCAAACCCAAAGAAAAAGATGGCAAGGGTTGGGGTGCAACGGAAGCAGCACGGGGTTCCTTATCTCACTGGGTGGAAATAGAGGGCGGTAAGATTAAAAACTACCAAGTTATTGCCCCAGGCACTTGGAATATTGGCCCTCGTGACGGTGAAGGAATTCGTGGCCCCATTGAAGAAGCGTTAATTGGGACACCCATTTACGATTCTAGCGATCCAGTGGAAGTTGGTCATGTGGCGCGATCTTTTGATTCATGTTTGGTGTGTACAGTTCACGCCCATGATGCGAAAACTGGTGAAGAGTTGGCACGTTTTCGGACAGCTTAATTCTCAAAATATCAGATCATCTACCACAACCCAGATTGAGTCCTGCTTAATGGCACTGCAAAACTTGAACAGCAGTCAACTTCAGATCAGCAAATACCAGTGAAGCGATCGCACTATCTCCTAGATACACCTTCTCCTCATAAAAACCCTCTACCCATTCCAGAACTGTCACTCGCTGTTGTATCGGATCAACAATCCAATACTCAACAATACCCCGTGCTGCATACTCAGATCGCTTATAGCGATAATCACGACTACTCTGATTTGGACTCACCACTTCAACCACTAATAACGGCGGTGGCATCTCTGGCATTACCGTAGATCGTTTAGCCCCCTCCATCGCCGTCGCCAACTCCTCAGAAAACACCACTAAATCAGGAACGCGCACCCGTGAGCCAGTAGTCATAATTTCCGTTTTCATCGACAGCCGATAAGCAGGAATACCCAGTTGCACAAAGCAGACAAGGATAAACATGGCAATTCGTCGATTTATCTCACTCTCGGCCGTCATCAGAAGCAATTCTCCATCTTCAAACTCATACATTGCATCTGTACCATCGTCATAATTAAAGAACTCATCAAGAGTCATATTCCCAGATGCAGCTTTATCTAATGTGATTGCCATAATCACCTTACCTTCTGGTAAAAACATCATTAGCTTACTATTATCACAATATCTCTAGGACTTACATGCTTAATTTAATTATCAGGTGCGTTAGTCATAGGGTAACGCACCGAAATTTTTATAGTTTATAGTTTCCTAAACAGCTATTGTGAGTCTACTTACTCCATTTCCATTTCAGCGATCGCAGTAAAAGTTTTTATATCACAATGATGGACAACGCTCACTTACAGCTTACTGGATTGGTCATCAAACTGAGCGATATATGACAATCAGACTAAACTTAATTACCCCCTAGAAGCAATACCAAAAAACAGATTTATCAACGCTTTACCAAAAAATAGCCAATCCAACCAAAATACAATGTGAAGAGTTGCTATCACCCAAAATACAACTTGATAAGAAACTTTGCTGCTTTTGTGACGTAGCTTCTGTTGAGCAACAAATCCACCTAACCAACCACCCATAAATTCGCACAGATGCAAAGTATTTTCTTGCCTTCTCCATCGTCCTTGTTGTGCGCGAGACTTATCATCGGCATATAGCCTAAAAGTAATGAAACTCATGACAGGATAAAGAATTAGCGGAATTGGGTTGCCAGTTGTTAGTGCAAGATGGATTGAACCTAACCCCGGTACTAAAGATAGAAGTAATGTATGTAATGCTAATGATGTAGATTTGTCTACAGTTCTGGATATAGACTTCTTTGGTGCAGCAGAAGGTGAGGACTTTGATGTAACTCCTTTGATTGAAGCATTAAAAGCGCGTACTTTGCCATCTTTACTAGCTATTAATTGATAACAAACAAAATCACCAACTTGGGGACGACGGTTAACGTCTTTCAATGCTGTAATGTGTAGAAAGACTTCTTGGCTACCATCATCGGGTTGTATGAAACCAAACCTGCGATCGTCCTTCCATGTGATTAGTTGCCCTTTATGTAAAGCAGGTTTCATGAACTAAATTATATGTTTATACCTGCTTTACATTGTGCCCTAATTTACACAAATAGATAACACCAAAAATGCGTAGGCGTAGCCCGTCGGAGACATCGCTCCATCAACTCTTTAACCCAACACAGTTCAGTTAAGCATTTCTTTCTTCTCTCAGTGCCCTCTGCGCCTCTGTGGTTCGTTAAAAAAATTGACTTTGACAAAGAGTTTTAGCCTTAACCCAAGCGTATTGCTCTTTAACCTGGTAAAAATGTCGCAATAAACTTTTCAACTGCTTTAGGGTCTTGCATCAGTTGCTCATTGAGTTGCTTGGCCTGCTCACCTGGGTAAACTTCTTCTATGCCATTAACCACAGCTTGCAGTGCATCCCGAACTACTTCTTCTGGAGGTACTTTTGGATCAGGGAAAGACTTACCCATGCCAATATCGATAGCTCCTGGTAACACTGCTACCACCAGCGTTTTTTGAGCCGCCAACTCTGCCCGAACCGCCTGAGTCAATGACAAAACTGCTGCTTTAGAAGCGCCATAGCTGCCATTAAAAGGAAGATTTACCCGCGCCACCATTGACACCATATTAGCGATCGCTCCACCTCCATTTTGTTTCAAGATGGGAGCAAAAGCACGGCACATAATCAACGTCCCAAAATAATTAACTTCCATTTCTGCCCTAGCGGAAGACAAATCAGGTGCAGCAATCAATCCCTAGTTTAAGCCCACACCAGCATTGGCAGAACTCTTATACCTGTCTTAAAAGCTCTTTGCGACTGGGGACAAGAACATCTAAAGCAAGTTATTAGGGAATAGAAATTAGGAAGTGGAGCAGAGATTTTCTAATGCCCTATTCCCAATGCCCTATTCCTAATGTCTTATATTCAAAACTCGTAGCGTAACACACTAAAACTTATAGAAATAGTGGGTTAGGCTTGCCTTAATGCATTTGCATAAAACAGCAATTTACACGGTAAGCTTGTGTCTGATTTAGCGCTACATAATTATCTCCCTCGCGTTCCCGATGCAGCATTGCAAGAATACATAGAATGGTGTGTTTTAGAGCAGGCTCAAGCCGCAGAATGTAACTTTACTCCAGATAAAAGTAAGTTAGCTAATTTGCCGCCAGAAGACTACGTTCCTAAACTTGTCGAGCAGTTCATGAAAGTTAAACCAGACCCAATTAAAGCCGGTTTGGTAGCTGCGATCGCTGGCAAAGAAGCTGACAAACACGCTTTATCCGGTTTAGCGATCGCTGCTGATTTTGTATCTCTTTATGTCAAGTATTTAATTCCTAAAGAGGGAAGTACTAAAGAACAGGCTGAAGAGATATTAACTAAAGTATCACAAGATCAGTGTGATAAACTTACTGAAATTGCCAAGAAACATGGTGTAGCTTTATAGTTTTCTGCTGATAATCTGGTTTTCAGAGGCTTTGTCTGTATTGTTATTCAAAGCCTCTGTTTTAGTCACTACTGATTGCCTGTATTACAAAGTTTAATTACTGTTAATTGTTGAATTGCGATCGCTCCATAGACAAATTTGCAGTTATACACCACGTAAAGTAACGCCAGTTAAGTTGTGGAAACAAAATACTAAAAAAGTCAAAATTAGACTTGATAGAAACATTACAATTGCTTCGTTTAAAGCTTTTTCAACCCACTCAGGTGACTTTTCAGACAGATATTGACGTAAAAACAATAAGATTGGAATGAATGAAAAGCTTATCCAGCCAGCTAAACCACCAATTAGAGAAGCTAGGAGAGAAGTTGAGATGCTTATAATACTTCCTCCCAGGATGACAAATATCCAATTGACCAATTTTAAAGTGCCTATTGCACCTAAAATAACTAGAGCGAGGATACCGCCAATAATAGTACCTGCAAATCCAAAATAAATCGTAAAGATAAGTACTGTAAATATTGAATCTGCAACTCCGCCATAATTTGAAGATACTAAAAGTAAACTTGCTAGAATGTCCACGATAATACCTAGCCTAAATCCCCAAATTGCTCCCTTTTTCAGTGCATCCAAAAAATCCATAATTTTAAGTTATTGAAATCAGTAAAAGTCAGTAAACTGACTACATTATTCCCAAATCTAGCAGAGATATAACAAGCTAACTGGCTGTCTTCACTGCGATCGCTTCATCAGTAACCTCACAATTACATGTCCACTGTAGTATTGCTAGAATATACTTACTATAATTTTGTGACTCTATGCCCGCTAGGGATTTCTACCATAATGCTGTAAAAGCAGCCCTCATCAAAGACGGTTGGATAATTACAGACGACCCTTACATCATCAAGTATGAAAATACTAAGCTATTTGCTGACCTAGCGGCTGAGAGAACACTTGCAGCTGAACGCAACGGAACTAAAATTATTGTTGAAATTAAAAGCTTCCTGGGAAAATCGCCAATAAATGACTTTGAAAATGCTTTAGGTCAATACATTCTTTATCGTAATCTCATTAAGGTTACAGAACCTCAATATCAACTTTATTTAGCAATCAAGCAAAGCACTTATGAAAATTTTTTCCAGCTAAAAGCAATTACGTTAGTAGTACAGCAGAATCAACTCTTATTAATGATTGTAGATGTCGAAAGTGAGGTTATAGTTCAATGGATAAACTAAGTAAGTACAGAAATATTATTAAAAATATTCTCATAGAGTACGATCGCCTCTGCAATAGCTCACCTGATGAGGACTTAGAAAGCCTTTTAGCTCTCGATGATGAACGCGATCAATATCTATGGTTTCAGATTGGCTGGCAAAAAGATCGCCGAATTAAAGGTATTACTGTACATATTCGGATTAAAAATCACAAAATTTGGATCGAAGAAGACTGGACTGAAGAAGGTATTGCCACCGAATTATTAAACGCAGGGGTTCCCCAAAGTGATATTGTGTTAGCTTTTCATCCTCCAAGCGATCGCGCTTTAACTGAATTTGCACCTGCTTAAACAAGTAAACCTTATTCCATGCTAACTATTATTGGTTGCGGCAATCTCAATCGCAGTGACGACGCAGTAGGTGTAATCGTCGCCCAACGCCTACAAAAATATCTAGCTGAAAACCCTTATCCTCATGTGCGAGTTTATGACTGTGGCACCGCAGGGATGGAAGTAATGTTTCAAGCTAGAGGTAGTAAACAATTAGTAATTATAGATGCAAGTTCAACTGGTTCTGAACCGGGTGCTGTATTTAAAGTTCCAGGAAAAGAACTGGAAGCTTTGCCAGAACCTAGTTATAACTTGCACGATTTTCGCTGGGATAATGCTTTAGCCGCCGGACGGAAAATCTTTCAAAATGACTTTCCCGAAGATGTGACAGTTTATTTAATTGAGGCAGCAAATCTTGCTTTGGGACTGGAATTAAGTCC
The DNA here is from genome assembly GCF_014222285.1 of Nostoc sp. UCD121. GTDB lineage: Bacteria > Cyanobacteriota > Cyanobacteriia > Cyanobacteriales > Nostocaceae > Nostoc. The sequence continues at coordinate 2,561 of NZ_JACKZS010000120.1, read as the reverse complement.
TGTTGTCAAACATTCTGCTGATTTGGTTTTTGAAGAGGTAGCTGCACTCATCAGCCAAAATAATGAGCAGAAATTTTAAACTCCTAACTCCTAACTCCTAACTCTTCTCTTAAGCCCAATCCCGATAAACAGAGAGTTCATCTACCCTCATTTCAAAAGGTATGCCTTGACTCTCTGGTGGACAAACACGGATTTTAGCACTGCTAACAATACCATGTAGCAATGTCCCCATTGGCACAATTTTTTGCAAAACCCGCCAATTAATAACTTGATCGGGACATTCAATTACCAATGTCAGAGCATTGGCATGGGTTGTGGCATACCACCGACAATCAGATAGAAGATTTTGAATATTGCGATCGCACGCATCATAAAAGTATCTGCTAATAGAATCCTCTAGTTGTTGCCGCAGTATAATATCCGCAGATGTCGGTTGCATCGGATGTGAGTCATCACCATTGAAGTAATACATCTTTCTAGCCATCTCTCTTTAGCTTACTGCTTATATTCCAATCACCATTCCATAAAGTACATCTTTATTTGTTTCTAATAATTCTTGGGTTTCGTCATCATAATACGCACCAATACCACTACACTGAATTCCCAAATAATTACTAGTTAAATAAAGTCTCTGTCCGAGAAAACCAGCTATTTGCATAGCAGTTTGATAGTTTAAATAATCTGACACGAAAAATAAAGTTACAGCGCCATCTCTAGCAATAGCCTGATTAATACATAAGTAACCTGTCTTTTCACTAAAATTACCTGCCTTAACCAGATGTGTACCTCTATATAACCCAGGTGTCATTCCCTCTACTCGATGCACCACTGAGTAAATTTCTATTTCCTCATAGTTTTCTGTTGGTATTGACTGTTGAAGTTGTTGCACTACATATAAATAATCTTCTTGAGAAATAGCCTCTTTCCGGAAACGTCTAATAGAACGTCTATCCCAAATTGTTTGATAAAATTTATCCCGATCAAAATAAAATTGAGGATACTCTAATCTCTGCTGAAGACTCTTTTGGAGAGTAGTTGCATGATAGGCATCTTCAATAAATTGATTGGATTCAAAATAATCAGTACCAGAGACAAAAGGAACTTTCAGTCTTAAGCTTCTGATTTTCTTGTCTTCTAGTTCTCCTGACACCGCGCAAGCAGTGATAAACTCTTTATTCTCAAATCCCAAATCTAAATTGAGAGTGAGTTTATCAAAGTCAAAAATTAGTTGTATATCTCGGTTGTGGAGAAAAGCTGAAGCTGCGATCGCACCTAAATGGTGTCCGCTATCTAAGAAGCAATATCTTATGCTTCTATTTTGATATTTCCAGCTAGACCTATAATAAACACAACTGATTAAAAAGATGAATCCGCTGATACTTTTACCCGGTATAATATAATTCTCCAACCCATCGTCAATTAATTCATAGATGAGAGTTAGACAATTATTCTCAACTTCTAGATGGTATATACCATTTACCACTCCCTCAACACCGCGAACCTGTACGTAAACCTCCGTGGGGTATAAAGCGCCTGCCGATGGATTTACCCGCAGTTGATAAGGGCCATCTTTATACATCTTTTCCAGAGTTATAGCACTGGTTAAGGAGATAAAAGAATGAACCGGATTATTGAGATTTAATTTCACTCTCCGATAGAACTTTGGATAAACTTTAAATGCAGATGGCTGTGTTGAAGCATCTACATAATTTGGATCGAGTTGTACCGATAAAGAAGAGTGCTTGGTAGCATCATGATAAGCTTTGCTCGATATCTGATTTGATGGCATTTTTAAGTATCCTTAAAACTTCTACATTGCTGGCAAAATCGATAGCTTTATAGTCGTCTAAGTTTTTCAAATATAAGTTAGGATGATGCTGTAAAAGTAACTTGACGACTTCTGTCTTTCCGGCTGAGGCTGCGTACATTAAAACTGTTGCACCGTTATCATTTTGGTTGTCAATGTTAATCTTGCTAGCAAGTAGTAAATTAATTAAATCGTAGTGATTACCAAAGCAAGCAAACCACAATGCATTGTTGCGATCGCTATTTCGAGCGTTGATATCCACACCTGCATCAATTAGTTCTTTGACGACTGTATACACTGCTTCTCTTGTCGCCTTCATCAAAGCTGTATCGCCATTTTCTCCTGGCTGATTTAAATCCCCAGGGTTATAGGCTTTTGCTATTAGCCATTGAGTTGTTGCTTCACTCAATTCTTGTCTGTTTAATTGACTCATAATTATTCTTTCAACCTCACACGATTAAGTATTTTCTAAGCATAAAATTGCTTAGAAAACTTAATGGTGGGCATTACCCACCATTCTTTTAAAATTTTATACGAGTAGCTAAAGTCTAGTTGTTTGCCAAAGCAACTTTGCTAAGTATTTAAAAGTTTGGTAAAACGAAAAAATTTTTCCCCACTCACTACTCTCTGCCCTCACCCAGCAATTTTACTTTGGTTTGCTTTAGTACTAAGTTAACTAGCAACAATTTAGCTTAGTTATATATTATCATTCTGATAAGTTTGAATTATGAATCATTTATAAAGATCCCTGGAT
>NZ_JACKZS010000011.1 GCF_014222285.1 Nostoc sp. UCD121 | reverse complement strand
CCATTAAGTTACCCATTACCGAAGTTCGTAAATCGTGGGCAACTGTATGCAAAACAACATCTTTTATACGATCCAGTTTTTCAAATTCTTGCATTTTCTGCTGCAACTGTGCTGTTCGTTCTTCGACTTGTTGTTCTAAATTAGTGTTAAGTTCTGCAAGTTTTTGGTATATCTGGCTTTGCTGAATGGCGATCGCTACTTGTTCTGACATCTGTTGTAACAAATCAATCTCTATTGGCTGCCAATGGCGCGAACCTGAGCATTGATTGGCAATTAATGCTCCAAATAATTCATTGCCTAGCATTAGTGGTACTGCCAAGCTAGCCTTAGTTTGAAATTTTTGATAGTGTGCTTTAACTTTGGGAGATACTGCTATTTGTGTAATATCTTCAACAACACGCACAAGATTATCTTTTAGTAAGTTTCTCAATTCTTGTAAATAAGCTTCATCATTAGTAGACCAACCTAAGACTGATGGATACTTGGGATCTACTGATTCGGCAAGGGTTCTGACTCCTAACTTGGCATTATTTAAACCAATGAAAACTCTATCTGCTTGCAGAAATTGTCTAACTTCTGTTACCGTGGTTTGCAGAATTTCCTCTAAGTTAAGGGAAGACCGAATTCGCACTAGAGTTTCTGCCAACAAGCGATCGCGTTGTGCTGATAGGCGAAATTGCGCTTCTACTTGCTTGCGTTCTGTAATGTCGTGATGGACTGCTAGGATCGAAGGGATATTATCTAAATCAATGATTTCGGCTGAAAGCAGCGTTGTAATTATCTTGCCAGACTTTTGCCGAAATTCAAATTCCAAATTGCGAACAACTCCTGTGCTTTGCAACTGATGTAACAAATTTAGGCGATCGCGATCGTCTACCCAAAGATTTAATTCAAAAGAAGTTTTACCAATCGCCTCATCTCGCTCATAACCGGAGAGTTTGACAAAACTGTCGTTAACTTCGATGAAGCGCCCTTCTTGTAGTGTACTAATGGTAATGGAATCGGGACTGCAACTAAAAGCCTTAGCAAATTTTTGAGCCAGATTTTGTAAGCTGACTTCTGCTTGTTTGCGTTCTGTGATGTCTCTGACAATTGCTAGTACCTCATCTTCACCACTCACTACCAACCGCGCCTCATAATCTCTGACTCCCAAAGGCGTTGCTAGTTGATATTCGCAAGTTTGCAAAGTTCCAGAATCTAAAGTTTTAGCGATCGCTTCCAGGCTAATTGCTGCAACATCACTAGGCAATAACTCTTGCACGCGTTTTCCAACTATTTCTTCTCTCGAAAGAGTGATATTTGCTCCCTCACTTTTCAAATCGAGATACTCGGCATCGCGGCTAATGCGAAACATCAAATCGGGAATAGCATCTAAAATTGCTTTATACCGAGCCTCGCTCGCTTGCAATTTTTCTTCGGCTTGTTTTCTGTCTGTAATGTCCATGACTAAGCCATTCCAAAGAAAATCGCCTGCTTCTTGTAGTTCGGGTTGCGAAGTACCTTGAATCCACTTCAGTTTGCCACTAGGCGTAATGATGCGACCTTCCCAATGCCAAGGTTTAAATGTAGTACTACAAACAGTAATAGATTCTCTAAAAGCTTTTATATCCTGTGGATGAATCAGTTTGTATAGCACCTGAAAGTCTGCCTGTACAGCTTCTGGTTTTAATTCATACAAATATTCACAACCAGAACTAATATAAGGGATAAACACAGAGCCATCCTGCCGTTGCAGAATTTGGAAAATCATCCCCGGTAAATTGGCAGCAATTGTTTCCAATAGAGTGATCTTCTCTGGCTGGAAATCTGGTGATTTAACAATTTCATCCACTCTTTGAACCTTTGATATATAAGCAATTGACATAATATTCAAGGCAATCATAGCCATTATGAGACTTTTTTGGCTGTTGGCGTTATCACTAACAGCAGAAAAAGTTCCTCTACTTTCAGAGTAGTTCTGGATGCAGCGATCGCATTCACCCAATCGGGTGAACCAGTTATCCAAAAACCATCAGTTCACGATTGCTGTACATGGATAGCGGGGTGTTTAGTCCGTGCTGAGTGAAGTTGAGGTAAAGGTTTAAGTCCCAGGTTGAATCTCTTAATTTTAGTTGCTATGTTCAGGAGGAATTTCAATCCTCTTCTGAAGACTAAGCTAATCATCAATCAAGTTGCATCATCGTATCTTTGCGTAGAGTGGTTTGCTTGCTCTCATTCCCTCCTTTTTAAGTAGCTTAGGGAAGATCAAAGCCTTAACCCAAGGTATTGTTCTATATACAACTAAAAGCGGATCAGCTTATCCCTATATTCTTGAAAAGCAAACCCTAATTTTGGGAATAATAACTATATATCTACTAATAAAAGTCAAATTGTTGACAAGCAATCTTGATTATTGAGAGTATAACCATGACAACAGCAATTCCTGAAGTTTATAGAATTAGCGGCTATAAATTAATAGAAATCCTCTATCAAGGCTCCAAAGCTGAAGTCTATAGAGCCATTAGAATGGTGGATCAACAACCTGTTGTCATTAAAATTTTGCAAGTAGAATCTCCTACTTTTAACGAACTATTACAGTTTCGTAACCAATACACAATTGCCAAAAATTTAAATATTTCTACTATCGTTCGTCCCCATAGTCTAGAAGCATATCGTAATGGTTATGCTCTGGTAATGGAAGATTTTGGGGGAATTTCTCTGAGAGAATATGCTAAAAACCAATCACTAGAACTGGTGGAGTTTTTGACAATTGCTCTGCAACTTAGTAATATTCTCCATGAACTCCATCAAGAACGGGTAATCCACAAGGATATCAAACCTGCAAATATTCTGATTAACCCGCATACAAAACAAGTAAAAATCATCGATTTTAGTATTGCTTCTTTACTTCCTAGAGAAAACCAAACTCCGATTAATCCCAAGGTTTTAGAAGGAACCCTTGCTTATTTATCTCCTGAACAAACCGGACGTATGAACCGAGGTATAGACTACCGCAGTGACTTTTATTCTTTGGGTGTGACATTTTTTGAACTCCTGACAGGAAAATTGCCTTTTGAGCCAGATGATCCAATGGAGTTGGTACATTGTCATATTGCCAAGCAACCACCAATATTAGGAGGCAGAAGGGAAGAAGAGAAAGAGATACCGCAAGTATTGGGCGATATTGTCATGAAATTGATGGCGAAAAATGCTGAAGATCGTTATCAAAGTGCTTTAGGGTTAAAACATGATTTAGAAAAATGTCTTTCGCAACTGAACAAAACGGGTAATATTGAGCGCTTCCAAATTGGGCAACGGGATATTTGCGATCGCTTCATTATTCCAGAAAAATTATACGGTAGAGAAACAGCCGTCCAACAACTTCTAGAAGCTTTTGAGAGGGTTTCTCTAGGAAGCCATGAAATGATGTTAATTGCCGGGTTTTCGGGCATTGGTAAAACTGCGGTTGTAAACGAAGTTAATAAACCGATTATTCGGCAACGCGGTTATTTTATTAAAGGTAAATTTGACCAGTTTAACCGGAATATTCCCCTATCTGCCTTTGTGCAATCCTTGCGTGATTTGATGGTGCAGTTATTAACAGAAACCGATCAACAACTGCAACAATGGAGAAAAAATATACTCGCAGCATTAAGAGATAATGGACAGATTTTCATTGAAGTTATTCCTGAATTAGAAAAAATTATTGGTCAACAACCACCGATACCAAAATTAACAGCAGAGGCAGCACAAAATCGATTTAATTTATTATTGAAAGTTTTTATTCAAACTTTTACGACTAAACAACATCCATTAGTTATTTTTCTAGATGATTTGCAATGGGCAGATTTGGCTTCATTAAAATTGATCCAATTACTAATGAATGAGTCAGATGGATATTTATTATTAATTGGTGCTTATAGAGATAATGAGGTATCATCACCCCATCCGTTAATATCAACTTTAGACGAAATTGGGAAAGCTGGTACAACAGTTAACTTGATAAATCTACAAAACCTGAGTCAAGTTAAATTGAACCAATTAGTAGCTGATACATTAGGCTGCAAAGAAGAATTAGCATTTCCTCTTTCGCAATTGGTTTGTCAAAAGACTCAGGGAAATCCATTTTTTGCTACACAGTTTCTCAAAGCATTATACCAAGATGGGTTGATTACCTTCAATTTTGAAGAAGGCTGTTGGCAATGTGATATTGCCAAAATTAATCAGCAAGCTATGACGGATGATGTTTTAGAATTCATGGCGTTTCAATTGCGGAGGCTGCCAGAATCAACTCAACAGGTTCTCAAGTTAGCAGCTTGTATTGGTAATCAATTTGATTTAGCAACATTGGCGATCGTTTCTGAACAGTTAGAAATCGAAACGGCAGCTTGTTTGTGGAATGGGTTACAAGAAGGTTTAATTTTGCCCCAAAGTGAAGTTTATAAGTTTTATGTTGGGCAGGAAGAACAAATATTTACTCAACAAACTTCTCAAAATACTGTATACAAATTCTTACACGATCGCGTGCAACAAGCTGCCTATTCCTTGATTCCAGACGAACAAAAGCAAGCCACTCATTACAAAATTGGGATGTTATTGTTACGCAATTCCTCAGATTTGGAACGGGAAGAACGACTATTTGAAATTGTCACTCATTTAAACGCGGGTAGTGCCTTAATCACTCAACCTTCAGAGCAGCAAGAACTGGCAGAATTAAATCTGATTGCTGGACGGAGGGCAAAATCTGCAACTGCATACACAGTAGCAGTCGAGTATTTCACTGTGGGAATTAGTTTGCTGCCGCCTCATTCTTGGGAAAGTCACTATGACTTGACCCTAACGCTATATGTCGAGGTGGCTGAAGCTACTTATCTCAATACCGATTTTGAGCAGATGGAGCAATGGGTAAAAATTGTGTTGCAACATGCTAATACTTTGCTCGACAGCATTCCCATCTACGTAACCAGAATGATGGCAGCAAAATCGCAAGGTCTTCCATTGAAAACGCTGAACATTGGTTCGCAAGTGTTGCAGCTATTGGGTATTGAGTTTCCTCAGCAACCAACTCCGGCAGATATTGGACAGGCAGCGCAAGCAACTATGCGGTTATGGGAAGGACATTCCTCTCTCGATTTGCTCAATTTATCCACTATGAGCGATGCTCACTATTTGGCAGCTATGAGAATCATGAGCAAAATGGTTCCGGCTGCTTATCTGGCAACACCTGTTTTAATGCCCCTACTGATATTCAAGCAAGTAGAATTTTCGATTAAATATGGTAATTGTCCTGTTTCTGTCTATGCTTATGGCGACTACGGCATCATCCTCTGTGGTGTATTTGGTAATCTGGAAGCTGGTTATGAGTTTGGACAATTGGCGTTAAACCTGCTGGAATTACAGTCCAAAACCTTTAAATGCAGAACCTACTTTATTGTCTACAACTTTATCCGTCATTGGAAAGATCCTCTGCGCGAACAACTTGTGTATCTGCAAGAGGGCTACCAGAATGGACTGGAAACTGGAGACATGGAGAGTACAGCATTAAATGCTCAAGGGTATTGTTATTATGCTTATTTTGCGGGGCGAGAATTAACCGGGTTAGCGAACGAGATGGCAGCTTATCGCCAGAGTCTCCGTTCAATCAAGCAAGAATCGCCACTGCAATATCTGGAGATGTGCTATCAAGCTGTACTCAATTTACTCGGACATAACCAATCTCCCGATCGCTTGACGGGAACCATTTATAATGCTGAACAACGATTATCCCTTAATCAAGCAACTCAAGACCGAACGGGATTTTTTCATTGGCAAGTTAATCAAACAATTCTCTGGTATTTGTTTGGGCAATATCAAGAAGCTGCCCAGCAGTCTGCCCAGGCAAAGCAATACTTAGATGCTGGTATTGCTCAATTCGGTGTCGCTTTGTATTTTTTCTATGATTCTTTGATTCATCTGTCACTTTACAAAGCTGCAACTGAGTCAGAACAGCAACAGATTCTCGCCCAAGTCGAGGCTAATCAAGAGAAAATGCAAAGATGGGCAGCACTAGCTCCTTGTAACCATCAACACCGTTGGGATTTGGTAGAAGCCGAACGGTTTGCAATTCTGAGCGATCGCACTATGGCAATTGAATTTTACGATCGCGCGATCGCAAAAGCCAATAAAAACGGCTTCCTCCAAGATGAAGCCCTCGCTAACGAACTCGCCGCCAAATTTTACCTCAACTGGGGCAAAGAAAAAGTCGCCCAAGCCTATATGCAGACAGCTTATTCTTGCTATGCCCGGTGGGGAGCCAAAGCCAAGACGGATGACTTAGAAAAACGCTACCCTGAATTGCTGCGTCCAATTTTGCAACAAGTAGTACAAACGCTAAATCCATTGGAAGCTTTAGCAACAATTGCTAACCCAGTCCACGCACTGACTCATACCGCAACTTCTTCTGGTATTAGCATCAACAATATCCTTGACTTTAGCTCTATCCTCAGAGCGTCACAAACTCTTTCTGCAACAATTCAACTCGATGAATTTTTACAGCAACTTACCCAGATTATCCTCGAAAATGCTGGTGCTGATAAATGTGCGCTGCTTTTACCTGAAGATGATAAATGGCAAATCCGCGCAATTACTACCTTTGATAGCACAAGTTTAAAGTCAGAATCGCTCGAAAATAATCCTAATGTTCCCATTGCGCTGATTCAGTATGTAAAAAATACAGCTAATGTGGTTGTGGTTGACAATCTCAAAACTCATTTACCGATAGTTGATGATTATTTAAGCCAACATCAACCCAAGAGTGTGCTGTGTTTACCGATACTCAGCCAGGGGCGTTTAGTCGGAATTTTATACTTAGAAAATAATTTGACAAGTGGGGTATTTACCCGCGATCGTATTTTAGTGTTGAATTTTCTTTGTACTCAAGCGGCAATTTCTCTCGAAAATGCTCGACTATACGCGAATCTTCAGCAAAGCGAAGCCCGTTTTCAGAAAGTTACCGATAATGTTCCTGGAGCTATTTACCAACTCCATGTCACACCAGAACATTTGGTTTCTATGCCCTATATAAGTTCTGGCTGTTATAACCTTTATGAAGTGACAGCAGAAGAAATAATCAGCGGCCAGCAAAACCCTCGTTTTCTTGAACATCCTGATGACATTGCAGGCATCAATCAGGCAATGATGGAATCTGCTCAAAGCTTGACACCGTTTGTTCACGAATGGCGAATCATTACGCCATCAGGAACGATGAAATGGGTACAAGGGGCATCTCGTCCAGAGCAACAAGATGATGGTTCAATTGTTTGGGATGGTTTAATTGTAGACATTAGCGATCGCAAAGCTGCCGAAGCTGTCGTCCAGCAAAAATCCCAACAACTAGAACAAGCCATCGAAGATTTACAAAAAGCTCAATTACAAATTGTCCAAAGTGAAAAAATGTCTGCTCTGGGGAACTTAGTCGCAGGTGTCGCCCACGAAATCAATAACCCAATTGGGTTTATCGCAGGAAATGTCAACGAAGCAAGGCTAGGATTAGAAGATATCATTGAGCATTTGCAATTGTACCGTTCTGGGGTATCTTCAGCAGAAATTGAACAACATGCCCAGAAGATTGAGATTGATTATCTCTTGGAAGACATACCTAAAATGATTGAGTCAATGGATGTCGGGTGCGATCGCATTAAAAATATCAGTACTAGTTTGCGAACTTTCTCACGGGCAGATAAGGATTACAAAGTTCCCTTTAACATCCACGAAGGTATTGATAGCACTATTTTAATTTTGAAACATCGCCTCAAAGCTAACGAAAAACATCCGGCAATTGAAGTCATCACTAACTACGGAAATATTCCCGAAGTAGAATGCTTTCCTGGACAACTTAATCAGGTATTTATGAATCTGCTGGCAAATGCTATTGATGCGTTAGAAGAATCAAACCAAGGATATAGCTTTGAAGAAATTACAGTTAATCCTAACTGTATCACTATTACAACATCAATACATAATGATACCCACGTCAAAATTCAAATTTCTGATAACGGTATTGGCATGAATGATGATGTCAAAAAGCGAATTTTCGAGCATTTATTTACAACTAAGCTTGTAGGTAAAGGTACAGGATTAGGATTAGCGATCGCTCGACAAATTATAGTTGAAAAACATGAAGGTACTTTGAAAGTAAATTCTACTTTTGGACAAGGTTCTGAGTTTGAGATAACACTACCAATCGGGAATTGACATCACTATAGGCTAATACAGTTCAGTTAAGGCTAAAACTCTTTGCCGCCCAAGATTTTTTTAACGAACCGCAAAGGACGCAAAGAGAAGAAAGGAATGCTTATGCGTAAGCCCTATTTATTTACGCCTTAGTTAATCATCTTCTCTAAAGCAATTTGCAAATCTTTTGTCAAATCGCTTACACCTTGTCTAACTGCATAGCGATCGCCCTGAGAATTGCGAAAGCGTTCAGTAACTGAAATTGGCTCTCCCACAGTGATATGTGCCTTTCGCAAACCTAAGCGAGGTCGCCCTGGAAGTGTTGTATTTTGAATTCGAGAAAGCATATCGAATACAAGTAAAGCTGTTTCTGCAAACCTTTCTGCTGTCGGTTTTTCTTGAATATAAGTTGCTGTGACTGCAACAAAACTTTCCACTATCCGCATGTGCCGCATTCGCAAATCTGCTTCCTCAGCAATCCAATCAGCCAAACCACGTTTAAAAGGTGCTAAAGCATTGATATCTGGCAAATCTTCCCGGTAAATGTAATTCCAGCCAGCCTCTTCCAAGCGGCGACAACGGTCAATAAAATTACCCTGTGCCTGAACTCCAAAATATTGCTCAGTAACTTGTAAAGCCTTATCCAGCAAGCGATGAAGTCGGGCAATTAATACCTGATTTGGACTAGCAGATTCATCAGTTGAGATGGTTTTTGGGATGTCTTGATGATAGAAGCGACGATAAAATTCTTCCATCTCAGTAATGAGATATTCAGCCAACCTACAGAGGCGTTGATAGTAAATCTCTTCTTGAGTGCCCCGATCAATTTCTTTAACTGCCAAGCCGCTATCAGCTTCTAACTTACTCAACAGCCAATCCAGTTTAGACCAAGGTGGCTCGACGTAGCGATATTGAATAGCGATCGGCACAATAATCACAGTTTCAGTGCGATTGGCTTTTTGTAAATCTTCTACACACCAGAACCCCATTTGAGCAACGCCTGGTTCCAGTGGGCTAACAATACCACTATGACCATTAGTACCTCCTTCTGGCGCTACTGCGATCGGTAGTTCGCCATTAGCAAATAACTCCCGTGCAGTTTGGATTGCTTGCCGATCTAGTCGCCTACCGCGATGAACCGGCACACCTCCCACCCGTGAAAATAACCAACCTAGCCAATTTCCAGCCCAAACCGTCATACCCCGGTCATAGAGAAAATAACTGTGAACAAGGGATTGCAGTAAAATACCTTCCTGACGGGCAACTCGTGGCACAATGCGGGAAAGCAAATACAGCATACACAGAGGATCTTCCACCTCTGGGTGACGGAATGCTAACAAAAAGCGAATTTTTCCAGCCTGGAATTGTTGATAAAGGTCAGCTAATACCTCAACATTTTGGGCTTCAATACCGACAATCCCAGCCGTTAGCCAAGGGCGAGTGCGAAACCGTAGTGCGATCGGCAGTAACCACCGAACAATCTGGAGTACCAACGGATTAAAACGTTGAGTAATAAATTTCAGTGGTGGTTGAGTAGACTGAATCGATCTAGGCAAGTCGCTCTCCAGATTGTGTTTTTAGCGATTGTACAACGTACTGAGTGAAAAGATTCATAAGTACTATTTTTTAATCAAGACTCAGCACTAATAAACTCTTCAAAGATAGATCCTAATTATCGAATAAAAAATTACTTTGGATGTTTAGGAAAATTTTGGAGTAAATATCCAAATACAGCTAGATTTAACAAAAATATGAATATTTTTATAAGAGATATTCCTTGAATTAATTCATAAACTTCTAGTGGAATACTGATACCGACAAGCCCCAATACCAAGACATGAGCCCAACGCTTCTCGTACCATAAACCAACGGCTTCAATAGTAGTAACAATAGCATAAACTGCTGCTCCAATGCCGCTAAATGCTAAAGTTCTAGGATTTAAGTTGATAACTTTCTTTAAAATCCAATCAATAATTATAGATTTACCTTCTAAAACATAATTTTCTGAGAAAGCCTCTAGAGTTCGATAATTTTTTAATGTCAATAATAAAGCAATGGAAGTAACCATAAGTAGCAAGGCAGCAAATGATTTGTAGACAACAATTGCCACTAACCCCAATGGACGCTTTTTCAAACAACCCCCTAAAAGTATATATTTAAGTCAAACTTGGATTAACTGCCTCTGGATGATACCAACTAAGACGTTTATTGTAGCAACACTTTATCGTCCCATGTTTCCACTTTTTGTAATTCTAAATTAAGTGTTAATACTAAGTAAGTCGGCACAATAAAATCAGAAAAATGAACTAGCCTAAAACCCTTCTACCTATGAACTATTGCTTTATCCCAACGAAAATTATTTACCGATTAAAGCGTAAACCTCATCTATGTTGAAACCTAGACTTTTTTGAAAGATATATTTATGTAGGTTGGGTGGAGTGAAACGCAACCCAACATTACCACCAAATTTTATGTTGGGTTACGCTATAGCTGCACCCAACCTACAAAACTACGGTTCTCAAGGTAGACGAGGTTTAGAATGTGGGTTCTAACTCCAGAACAAAAATATTTTTGCAGAATATTTAATTAAGGCTGCTGTCATTGCTAACAAATTCAACAGCGAATTTTGAACCTCAAAATTAACTACGTTTTGTCAGGTAACAGTTAACTTCATTATGTAGAGATTTTTCTCACTAAGTACAGCTTTGAAAATAAGACGATTGGATGTAATACTAACTTACCTATCTCTTAATTTTTCGCCTAATAATTGCCAAACCCCATTCCGTACTAGATTAATAGATTTTGATTTAGGTGTGTTTTATTTGGGTATTACTAGCGATCGCACTTGAGATAAATTATATCCAATGGAGGTTAGCGGACTCGAACCGCTGACATCCTGCTTGCAAAGCAGGCGCTCTACCAACTGAGCTAAACCCCCATAAAATTAAAATAGCAGGCAACTTCGTTTGACGTTGCTATTGTAACTTAATATTAGTCTGTTACTAAAGGGATGAATTCAGAAAACACTAGAATTGTTGCAGCATTGTATAAATTTGTCAAGCTGACAGATTTTGCCGAGAAACGAGATCCTCTGCTGTCTTACTGCCAAGCGCAAGGTGTCAAGGGGACAATTTTGTTGGCACAAGAAGGCATTAACGGTACAATTGCGGGTTCGCGTCAGGCGATTGATTCTGTTCTCTGGTTTCTGCGTAGTGACCCCCGTTTAGCAGACCTAGAATACAAAGAGTCCCATACTGAAACTCCGCCTTTTGAGCGGATGAAGGTACGGTTGAAGTCAGAAATTGTCACTTTAGGGTTGCCTGAAATTGATCCAACTGAGAAAGTTGGCACTTATGTCAGTCCCCAAGCATGGAATGATTTGATTTGCGATCCAGAAGTAACTGTGATTGACACTCGCAATGATTATGAGGTGAATATCGGTACTTTTCAAGGGGCAGAAAATCCCCAAACGGGATCATTCCGAGAATTTCCCGATTATGTGGTAAACAACCTCGACCCAACTAAACACAAAAAGGTTGCCCTGTTTTGTACAGGTGGCATTCGCTGTGAAAAGGCTTCATCTTTCATGCTTGCCCAAGGTTTTGCAGAAGTTTATCATCTCAAAGGCGGCATTCTTAAGTATTTGGAAGAAGTTCCGGCACAAGAAAGTTTATGGCAAGGTGAATGTTTTGTCTTTGACGAACGAGTAGCTGTCAGTCATGGGTTGCAGGAAGGAAGTTATGAGTTGTGCTTCTGTTGTGGGTATCCAATTTCTGAAGAAGATAAAATATCTCCAAAATATGAGCAGGGTATCTCCTGTGCCTATTGTTTTGATAGTCTCACCGAGGAGAAAAGAGCGCGTCAACAGGAAAAATGGCGGCACTACCAAACCCAAGTGGCTAATTCCAAAAATCGGGATGTAAGCTAATGGATTTCAAGTTTGTGTGGAGGGGATATAATACTATTTCTGTTTCAATACCGATTCTGTATGAAGATGCGCTAAACCATATTTAAGTATTAGAAAGAAAACGAACCGCCAAGGACGCAAAGGACACAAAGAAAGAAAGAAAGAAGAAGTTAAAAGGGTTTGGCGCAACCTCACAAAGAAATGGTACAAAATGCGCTTTATAAGAGTTATGCAAAACTACAGGCTGTAGGGGCAATTCATGAATTACCCCTACGTGAATCAAGCGCAGCCTCACATAGAATCTCTCTAGTCTTAACTTAATTTGTAGAAGTGCTAAAAGATAGTGCAGATGCTTCTAGCAAATGCGAAGGGTGGCGTTTCCAAAAACTCAAAATTTCTTCGCCAACCTGTTGAGGATAGAAGTAGTGAAAAAAATGATATCCTTGTGGGCATTCCCAGAGTTTATCTTCTGGCTTCAACCAATTGAACCAGTCATGCAATACGGTTGGGTTGACTACCGGATCGCTCTTGCTACCACATACCATCATTGGCATAGAAACTCCACCCTTGGGTAAATAAACCAACTTAAACAAAGAGTGTTGTGAAGGAGATTGTTCTAAATCTTTATCTAAGGCAGCTACTAACTTTTTAGTGGTATAAGGTGGTTGATTTCCAAAAAGACTGCGAACGGTGCTTGCTAAAACTAGCTCACGGCTGATGCTAAAAAGTTGTCGTTGAAAGTAATAGTGAGCTTGCCAATTGTTTGCAGGTTGAGCGGCTACAGCCAGGAGAGTTAGCGATCGCACTTTTTGGGGAAATCGCCGAGCAAAGGTTAAAGCGATCGCACCACTCATTCCATGTCCCGCTAAATGCACGGGGCGATCGCGCCATTCTAAAAAATCATACAGCAACTCCACAGCTTGATCTATAGAACTCGCTTCATCTTTGGTTTGTTGGTATTCCCATTGGGCAATTCTCATATACCCAGATAAGTAATCAAGTAACGGTTTATCAAAACGCTTCAAAATAGGACTAGCATTTAACCACAGAACATCAAATGAATCAGACATAAATTACCTATAATTTCTAAACTATCAATAGTAGGGGCGCACAGCTAGCTGTGCTACCCTAATTTCTACAAACCAAATTCTGTTTTCAACTGAGTAACCCAAGTTTTAATTCGTTCGTCTGTAAGATCAGATTGACTACCTTCATCAAGTGCCAAACCAACAAACTTGCCATTTTTCAAAGCTCTAGAATTCTCAAATTCATAACCCTCAGTTGACCAGTAGCCAACAGTTTTACCGCCGCGCTGGGAAATTTTTTCTTCTAGAATTCCCATTGCATCCTGGAAATTATCGGCATAGCCATATTGATCTCCATCACCAAAATAGGCAACTAACTTACCGCTAAAATCTATTTCATCCAGATCGGAGAAAAAGCTTTCCCAATCGCTCTGAAGTTGACCAATATCCCAAGTTGGAGAGCCAATAATTAGTAATTCATACTCATCAAAAGTGGTAGTATCCGCCTCGTAAATGGGATGTAATGTCACAACATCGCCACCAAACTCATCCCGAATTTTTTCAGCATCAGATTCAGTGTTGCCAGTTTGAGTACCGTAGAACAGACCGATTTTTTTTGACATATTGCCACCTGGTATATGAATTTGGAACGCAATAATTTACGCAAGGATACTTATTGGCCTTGCTTGTTGAAATATATGTTTAGCTTAATGAATATCTATCTCAATAAGCTTGGAGATATCCTACCAGATTTATTGATAGTTTTTATCATTTAGTATAAGTTAAGTTTTGTAAAGTATTTCATGGAATAAACCGGAAAAGCAGGCGGCGGTTCAATTCCAACTCAATCAGGAGTAGCCGAGACGCTTGGGTTAATGGCTACTGGCAAAAATTTTGGTCTTTCGAGACGCGATTAATCGCCGACTCTACAAGTGTTTTGGTCTTATCTAAACTGTATTCAGGAGTAGGCTATAAACCAACTTATTGTAAATGCCTTATACTAATTCTTTCTGAAGCTGCATAGAATTCGATCCCCCCTAGCCCCCCTTAAAAAGGGGGGAATTCAAAGTCCCCCTTTTTAAGGGGGATTTAGGGGGATCAAGATATGTGCAACTTCACATTAAATTGGTATTACGATATCCTCACACAATATTCAAGGTAATTACTGCTTTCAAAAGCTACATCGATAAAAGAAGCTAGAGAGAGTAAATTTTGTGTGTATTTATGAAATTAATCCAAATAATAAAAGTAGCTGTAATTCCTGTTTTGACTGTGTTGAGCTTGTTGTCTGCATCAAATAAAGCGCTAGCTGATTATTTAACTAGTCAGGGTTCGGGAGGTGATTACCGTTATGAATTATGGGCTACTGATAATAATGATTACTATTTGAAAGTTTGGTCATCTGAAGCAAGTCAAAACAGTGACGCTTACTCGACAACTAGAGCATTCACCTCTAGTAGGGAAGCCTTAATTTATTTTGATTGCAACTACGCTGGTAGAAATTTACCAGAATGTTCTCAATGATAATTTTGAACCCATCTCGGCATAATTCGTTATTTATTGTAATGAAGCTTGCGGATTCGTAATTCGTAATTAAAGAATTCAATTACGAATTACGAATTACGAATTACACTTCTGCTGGTTGATATTCTTGTTGTCTTTCCACAAAACTCTGAACACGGGTACGGTAGTTTCTCACAGTCTCATCTACCCATTCGCGATCGTTGCTATTTGCATACAGATGCACCAGTGGTTCGCTAGCATCTGGTAAAACTAACAACCAACTATCATCATAAGGTTGACAAATTTTCACTCCATCAATGAGTTCTAGGTTTTGGGCTGGGTGAGTTTCCACCAAGTAACGCATCAAAGCACCCTTGGCTGTCCACGGACAACGGACTGTATAAGTTTTGTGAATTACACGGGGCAATTCTGACCGCGCAGCAGCTAGCGATCGCTCCTGTATAGTCAACATCTCAATGATCTTTGCAATACAGAACATAGAATCAAATCCCGGATGCAGTTGCGGGAAAATAAAACCAGTCTCTCCACTACCTCCCAAAACCACATTTGGATTTTTTTGACAAGCTTCCATTAAAGCTGTAGGGTTGGCTTTGGTGCGGATTACCCTGCCATCATGACGACGGGCGACTTGTTCAATAGCACTAGAAGCATGAACCGGCACTACTACTGTTCCTCTGGGATTAGCCGTCAGAATCATGTCTACCATGAGTGCTGTTAAAGTTTCCCCACGAATTGGGTAGCCTGATTCATCAACTAAAATCAGCTGTTCTCCATTAGCGGAGACTTGCACACCAAAGTTAGCTTTCAATGCTTCCACTACATGACCTAACTGAGTTAGCAGTCCTTCGCGATCGGTGATTGACATCGCAGATTTATTGACACTGGCATTCAGTACTACTGCATCAGCACCAAATTTATCCAACATTTGAGGTAAAACTGCCCCTGATACCGCATAAACATAGTCAATCACCACTTTTGCCCGACTGTTACGGAGTGTATGAACATGCAAAAGTTTCTCAAAAGCAGTGCAGTAGCGCTCCATAACTTGGCTAGGATAAGATACATCGCCAATTTCATGAATTAGCGCCCGCCGCATATCTTCCTTAAAGTAAGCACCTTCGATTTTCTTTTCCAGGGCTTTGGAAATATTAATGCCCTTAGCATCCATGAATTCAATCAGAATGTAGTCAGGGCGATCGGGGTGGACTCGCACATGGATACCACCAACTACCGACATTGTGGGTATAACCGTGCGGGCGATGGGGATAGCTGTAGCATCGAGGTTTTGAATATCAATACCTACTGACATTAAACCCGCAATGAGCGATCGCGTCACCATCCGAGAGACATTACGCTGGTCACGAGAAACCGTTACTTTAGAACCAGGTTTCAAGGTAGAACCGTAAGCGGATCCCAATTTCACAGCGAATTCTGGGGTGATGTCGATATTCGCTAATCCTTGCACACCACGTTGACCAAATAAATTTCGTTGGGCGGTGTTGCCCCAAATCAAGTTAATGTTTAAAACTGCCCCTGACTCAATTTTTTTACTCGGCCAAACGCGCACACCTGGGCTAATTTGGGCTTCTTCTCCCACCGTGGAAAGCGAACCCACAACAGCAGCTTCTAATACATGGGCGCGGCGGTCTACACGAGCGCCACGGGAAATCACACAGGCAGAAAGATGTGCTTCATCGCCAATAAAGGCCCCATTCCACACTATCGGACGTTTGAGATTGGCATCAGCGCCAATAGTAACGTTATCGCCAATTACGGTTCCGGCTTCAATCTGCACTCTTGCACCGATACGGCAATTGTCACCAATCACAGCCGGGGTTTCAATCACAGCCGTCTGGTCAATATAAGTATTTTGACCTACCCATAACTCATGAGAAACTTCTTTGTAGGCGCAATCAAGATTTACCTTCCGATCTAATGCGTCATACTGAGCTTCCCGATAGGCATCTAAGTGACCAACATCGCACCAATAACCTTGAGCAATGTAACCATACATTGGCTCATCTTTTGCTAGAAGTAAGGGGAATAAGTCTTTAGAAAAGTCACATTCAACGTTTGCTGGTAGATATTCTAAAATTTCTGGTTCGAGAATGTAAGTACCAGTGTTGACGGTATCAGAAAAAATTTCACTACTAGAGGGTTTTTCTAAAAATCGGCTAATTCGTCCTTCCTGATCAGTAATCACCACTCCAAATTCAATTGGGTTGGGAACTCTGGTCAAAATCAAAGTAGCTTTTGACTTATTTTGTTTGTGAAATGCGATCGCAGCCGTGAGGTCAAAATCTGTTATGCTATCGCCGCTAATGACTAAAAAAGTTTCATCCAAAAGTTCGGCAATGTTTTTCACACAGCCTGCTGTACCCAAAGGCTGGTCTTCTTCGACGGCATAAGTCATCTGAACACCAAAGTCGCTGCCATCTTGAAAATAGTCTCGCAAGACATCAGGTAAATAATGCAATGTCGCAATAACTTCTGTAATTTGATGTCTCTTCAGAAGATTGATAATATGTTCGGCAATTGGTCGATTTAGGATTGGCACCATCGGTTTGGGCAGATCACAAGTTAACGGGCGAAGCCGCGTTCCCGAACCCCCTGCCATCAGTACTGCACGCATAAATCCTCCTTAAAGTAGTTACAGCCTTCAGTGCTTGAAAACGTATCACATATATTTTGTTCTTCTTTCTCTAGTCTCCTATGGATATCAATTTTTGAGGAACTTCCACAAGATGCATCTACGTTGGGCATTGGGCATTGGAGCAGAAAAGGAAGGCAGAGGGGCAGGGAGCAGGGAGCAAGGGGGAGAATGAAAATTACCTATTTCCCTTCTTCCCCCTGCCTCTTATTGGCAATGATAAAGTTCGTATTCGTAGCCGTCTACGCTTGGCAAAGATTTAGTATCAGCGACGCATGTTTTGACGGCTTCTGCTACTGGGGCATGAAAGTTTACCGACCACAAGTCAAAAGGTCGTGGTAACGTCTTTAAAGTATTTTCTAGAGCAATGGTGGAAGTATTCGGATCTTGATATTGATGGGCAAGGAGAAACAAAGAATTTTGGGGCGAATTGGCAAGTTTCAACTCCCTAGCTACTCCCATCATTTCCCCAGTGTGTATATAACTTTTGTGAGTAGTGGCAATCAGTACTGGTACTGGGGATATTTGTTGGATGAGTTGCACAAACAGGTCAGGGCGATAATATTTTTGATAGCCGAGATTGCAAATTACTGTGACTGCACTAAAAAATCCCATTAGCCAAATTAACATCACGGCTTTTTTACCGTTTATTCCCCATTTACCTATGTTTTTTATTTCCTTGGGGGGATGCCAACAAACTGCGAGACTTGCGCCTAGCAAGACAACGATCGCAGGATAGTAAACAAAGTTATATCTAGCGCCTCTGGTCAGGTCAATACCCAAAAAGTACGTAAAGATCAAAAATAAAGCGATCGCACTGATCACAATTCCAATAAACACCCGAATCATAATCCCGTTTTCTGGATGCTGTAGTTGAATTTTGATCCCACGCAGCAAAATTGGTACTGCCCAAATAAAGAAAGTCAGCATCACTATTCCAGAAGGAATCACCACCAATAGCTGTGAAGATTCAACTGGTAACAGGGAAATCATTGCAATCAATGTTCCTAAAGCTTGAAAAATCGGGCTTAACCAATCTAGTCCAACGCGCGAACCTCGAATCCACTCGGTCAAAATCCCACGATTTTTATTCTCTAACAAGATTGGTATCCAAATTAAACCCGCCACCAAAGTACCTACCGCAACGGCATAAATGCGCTGCCAGGGAGGAGAGAAGAGGAGAGAAAATTTGGTGCTAGTTTGCAATTGCAGCCAAGCCAGAGAAATCAAAACTACGCCTTCTGTGTAGAGGGTGAAGGTGAAAAAATAATGAGTAGCAATACCTAAAGCATTAATTACTACCCAGGAAAGTGCTACCCATATAGGTAAAGGTGTGCGGTTTTGAATATGACGTGTGGCAATTACTAAGCAGGTGAGAGAACCAATCACCCATAACATTGCCAAAGTATAATGACGTGCTTCTTGTGCTAAAAATACGGCGTAGGGTGATACTGCAATCGTGGCAGCAGCCAATTGCCCCACTAATCGCGAACGAAATGCTACTTTACCTAATACGTAAACACACGGTATTGAGGCCGCACCGAATATCGCAGGTAGCGATCGCGCTGCAAATAGCGATATCAATCCCCCTTCGCTAGGAAATAATTTCATCCACAGGTGGGCCAGCACAAAATACAGAGGTGGATGACTATCTTGTGTAGCTAAGTTATGAACCACATCACCAATACTAGCTGCTGGGTTTGGTTGCAGTGGTTGTAATAAAATATCAGGTGCGATCGCTTGATCTAGGGGTACTGATAAAAAATTGTTACCCAAGCTAAACACCAAGGTGGAAAACTCATCAGTCCAAGGAGACTTTGCTGTCAAGTTAGTTAGGCGTAAGCTAATGCCGATGAGCAACCACATCAAAATCAGCAAAGGGTGGAGCCAGGAAGGTGGGAGGCGAGCTTGCCAATAATTATACCAGTGCTTGTGCTGTGAGGCAGAACTAGTATCTACAATCTGTACACAAGGGTCAGTAGATGTAGGTAGCAACGAGATAATTTTTTTGTAAAAATAAAATGCACCTTTGAAAATAACTCTCATTGCCAGGCCTTATACAAATGGATTTGTAGATTTGACGTTTGAGATTTAAGTTCGTTCTAAAATCTAAGAACTAAAATCAAAATCTCAAATCCCTCGTTGTGATTATTTAACATTAGTGACGCGCTAGCTAAGTTTCATCCCATTTAGGAGAGGATTCAAACCCCTTCTAAATTAAACCTTCTGCCTTCTTCAACTGAATTTTAAGTTTAACCACTATTTTGTGTTACGTATCAACGCTTACACAATTTTTTATCCCAAAAATTCATCAATACTGTACCATTAAGCCAGCGAAGTCAGCAAATATACAGTTGGTCGAGACTATGTAAAGACTTTTTTAGATTGTTATATTAGTTATACTAATCTAAAATCATTAGTTGGTTAATAACTATAAGTTAAAAAAACACTAGGTTACCAAATTTTAAAATTGGTGGTC
Source organism: Nostoc sp. UCD121 (assembly GCF_014222285.1). GTDB lineage: Bacteria > Cyanobacteriota > Cyanobacteriia > Cyanobacteriales > Nostocaceae > Nostoc. The sequence continues at coordinate 57,185 of NZ_JACKZS010000011.1, read as the reverse complement.
AACAAAAAAGTAATGAGTACAGATTAAGAACTAATGGAATTCTGAATCCCTGACTTTTCACGTTATGTGGAAAAGTCCACCAAAGACCTAACCCCCTAACCCCCAACTCGTCGCGGGAAGGGGGAAAATTAAAAGTCTCTCTTCTAAAAGGAGAGAGAAATAGAAGAGAGGTTTTCCAGATGCCGTGAAAAGTCAGTTCTGAATCCTGAGTTATTATTGAATCCAGCTAAATTACTTTGATATTTAGCTATATAGTTAAATATTTTTAGGTCATAGTAATGCTGTGTTGTCAGAAAAAATGTAGTTAAAATCAATGAAGCCCTCTTTAAATGGCGATTATACTATCAACCATAAGAGCCGTAAGGCAATTCAAAATCCAAAATGTTCGTGCAGCAGTCTCATAGATAAAAAGCACAATACTAGCAGGCTTTTTGGCATTTACAATGTGCCAATTAAATACATAATATCTTATTAAAGTCAAGATATTTACACTTTTCCAAGAATTTATCGGCATATATAAAAATAAAATTAACAAAAATTAATATTCGTGAAAATTAAGTATACTATTTAGCAGCCATTGGATTGTAAATCTCTCAAAAGTAACAGCATAAAATCCCCCAAGAGGGCATTGCAAAAAAGGTGAAAATTTTGTTTGTTATTAATTTAATGCCTTTATTTATTGCTGGTATTGAGTAAATAAACATCTAAAAAAGACAGGGTAGATCATGCATATTCCTGATGGATTTGTTTCTGTTCCGGTGGCAGGGGCTACTGGTTTAGCCAGTGTAGCAGCACTTTTTATTGCCTTCGAGCGATCGCAAGAAGCTTTTGGTATCCGTCGTGCGCCCATACTGGGATTAACCACTGCCTTTATTTTTGCCGCCCAGATGATCAATTTTCCGGTAGCTGGAGGTACTAGTGGTCACTTATTAGGAGGAACCTTAGCTGCGATCGTTTTGGGTAGTCCGTGGGCAGGAACGTTGTGTATTGCCACAGTTTTAATTATTCAAGCTGTGCTATTTGCTGATGGTGGCATTACAGCCTTGGGAGCAAATATTCTCAATATGGCAGTAGTTGGTGTTTGGGTAGGCTGGATTTTAACCCAAACCTTGCAACGGCTGTTGGGGGGATTTAAAGGGCGTTTACCCCTAGCTGCTGGTATAGCTGCTGGTGTAAGTGTAGTGGTAGCTGCTATAGCTTGTGCTATTGAGTTAGCCCTCTCTGGTACTGCACCTGTAGCCATAGTTTTACCAGCTATGACTGGCGTGCATATTTTGATTGGCATTGGCGAAGGGATAATTACTGGGGGTGTGCTGACTTATTTAGCTACAGCCCGACCAGATTTGTTACCAGGGGAACAGCAGAAATTTCGCGGGTGGTCAGTGCCTATTGTCACCATTTTCTTGATTGCAGGAGTGCTGTCACTCTTTGCCTCAGCCTGGCCTGATGGTTTGGAAAAAGTCGCTGAAAATACAGGTTTCATTGATTTAGCTGCGAAAGTCCGGGTAATTGTGCCGACTCCCTTAGCTGACTATACTATTAAGGGTTTGGGGCCAATTGGTACTAGTATCGCTGGACTTATGGGAGCTACAGTTTGCTTTGCTGTAGCCTTTGGGATTGCCAAGGTGGTGAAACCGAAGAATGCTTAAACTTTCGTTGCCATTACGTTTGCAGCTGTCTCTAGTGATTGTGGTGGGAGCAGCGTTACTAAAATATCATGCTTGGTATTGCTTAGGTGTATATGCCGCGATCGCACTTTTGTGGGCTTGGCTGTTGCGCGTATCAATTCGCCACTTGGGAGGATTACTCGGTACAGAATTGATTTTTTTGTCGTTGCTAGCCTTGCCTTTGGGATGGGAAAGAGCCAGCTTTTTACTGCTTCGTTCGCTGGTTTGTCTAGTTACGATGAATAGTTTTTTGTTAACCTTACCGCCCCACAGCTTTGGTATAGCCCTGAAAGGCTTACCCGTACCAGCACCTTTAAAGGAAAACTTGTTGTTAGCTGGGCAATATATGGAAATTTTGCTCTCAGAAGTAACGCGGATGCAGCGCAGCGCTCAATTACGTGGTCTGAATGGAACTGCGGGATGGTTGCGCTACGCCAGTGCTGCCATGATTGGAGCCTTGTACCTCCGCAGTCTGGATAGGGCAGAACGAGTCTATGGGGCAATGGTAATTCGCGGTTACAACGGGCAATTGCCCATCGATTCTCCTCTCAGACCGAAAGAGCGTTTTGCCGTATTACTAGCTTGTGCGATCGCTGCTACTGTAACCCTAACTTCTTACAAAATTTAACCCAATCCTCACTCCGCAATATTGAGTTTGTGAATCTTGAAATCATTGACATCTAATCCCCAACCACCAACCCACAACCCCCACGCAACTGTCGTTGAAGTTGAGAACTTGGCCTATGCCTATTCTCGCCAGGAGCCAGTATTACAAGAAATTTCTTTTACTTTGAATAAAGGCGATCGCGTCGCCTTGATGGGAGCAACTGGTTCTGGAAAAAGCACCTTGCTAGAGAACCTAATCGGCTTAAAACAACCCCAAACGGGGAAAATTACCATTAATGGCATCCCTTTAGAGCCTAAAACTCTACCCCAAATACGTCGTCAAATTGGCTTTAGCTTTCAAGATGCCAACGACCAACTATTTATGCCTACTATCTTGGAAGATATTACCTTTGGCCCACGCAACTACGGAATCTCAACAGCAGAGGCTAGCGATCGCGCCCGGCAGTTATTAGCTGATTTCGGACTAGAAGCCTACGCTAATCGTTCCGCTCACGAACTTTCTGGTGGACAAAAACGCCTTGCTGCCCTAGCCTCAATTTTAGCCCTAGAACCAACAATTCTAATTTTGGATGAGCCGACTAACGGTCTCGATCCAGCATGGCGACGACATTTAGCGCAAGTGTTGTTAAAGTTGCCAGTGCAGGTGATGTTAATTGCCTCCCATGACCTAAATTGGTTAGGTAGAGTTACACAACGCGCTTTGGTACTGTCTGGTGGTCGAATTCAAATAGACGGCAATATTCAGCCACTTTTGCAAGATGGTGCTACTTTAGACCAGTTAGGTTTGCCCATAGATTGGTAATTTGAAATTGGGGCATGGGCACAGAAGTGGAGTTTAAAGACTCATCCACTATTCTCTCTGCCCATTGCCCGTAATATTAGATACTATATTTTGGGTTTTATTGCTGTTGGGGTGTTAATGTCTGTTTTACATAAATATACTGTTATTGCTCCTGTTAGCCTGAGCATCGCTTTGTTCGTTACCAGTTGCAGCGAAAATAAAGTTTCTCAGTGCCAGCGACTGATTCGAGTTGTAAATGCCGGAACTTCTCTGATTGATAACAATAAAGGAAGGCAAGTCATCACCAGCATACAACTGTCTAAAGATTTAGAATTTGTGACTAAATCGATTAAGGAACTGAATTTAAAAGATCCCAAACTGAAAGAATTCCAAAGCGGTTTTGTCAATATTTTTCAGAATCTTAGTCAAGCGATCGCCAAAGCAGGTAGAGCGCTTGGTGCAACCAAGACAGCAGAAGCTTCAGAATCGGGTAGAGAAAAAATCCAAAAGGCTAGAACCGAAATTGACTCAGCACTGACAACAGCTACAACTCTTGGCAAGCAGTCAGATACGTTAGTCAATCAGATGAATAAGTATTGTAGCCAGCCAGAATAATTTATCTGGGAATTGGGAATTGGGCATTGGGCATTGGGCATGGCTCAAGAATCAATAAATAGTTCTTCTCCCCCTTCCCCCTTCTCCCCCACCACAGCCATAGTAATTTTTATCACTCTTTTTTCATAAATTTTCCTGATATACACCAACTTTGTCTGTCAAAAGAAATATTGGTGTAAGTCAAATGAAATACCATGAGTGATATGAGTCTACTGATGGCGGGTGTGCTAGCAACAGGGCCAATCTCTGCCCTTAATTTACCAGAAAAGCCTGTGATTACGCCAGATAATCTGGTGCAGCAGTCAACGCAAGAAAATTTATCTCAAGTTGTTTCGCCTGCTGAAATTACACCACCTGAATTTGTGCAGCCAGATATAACTACTTCATCAGCTATAAAGCATAAGTACGAAAATATACTTAAAAAAAGCAGAGAAAAAATTCAATTTATAAATTCCCCTAATTTACCTGAGTTAAAAAATACTCAAGCTGTAACAGAAGTTGCACAGAACCAGGAAAACACAGAAGAATTCTCTCTATCTCCTCAGCCTCCAGACTCAGACAGCCAAATGTCTCAAGTCACATCGGTGTCACAACTTAAAGACGTGCAACCTTCCGACTGGGCTTTTAATGCTTTGCAAGCTCTAGTAGAACGCTATGGCTGCATTGCGGGATACCACGATGGGAATTATCTGGGAAACCGCACCATCAGCCGTTATGAATTTGCGGCTGGTTTAAACGCTTGTTTAGAGAAGCTTAACGAAGCGGTCGCTAATAATAAAATTAATACTGTTATTAATAGTGAAGATTTAATCCTGCTGCAAAGGTTGCAAAGCGAATTTAAAGCAGAGTTGCAGCAATTACAGCAGCGTGTTGAGGCTGTAGAAAACCGGACTACTGAATTACAAGCCAATCAGTTTTCCACAACTACCAGATTATTTGGTCAAGCCGTTTTTAGCGTTCAGGGAACCAATAGCCCCGATGTGGATTTGTTTCCTAGAGATGGAGTTCCTGAACGTCAGGGAAAAACCAATCTGACTTTTACAAGTAGTGCCCAATTAACCTTGGCAACTTCATTTACAGGGCGAGATTTGCTGTTAACAGGGCTATCTGCGGGTAATTTGGGTTCTAATGCAGCGTTGCTATCTACCAATATGGGGCGGTTGGGTTTCGAGTCAAATACAGACAACAATCTAGTTGTTAGTGACTTATCTTATCGATTTGTCGTCTCGGATAACTTGGGAATTGTCGTAGGTACGGCGGGAGTCAACCCCATCAACACCTTTCGGGGTATTAGTCCTTTAGAAGGTTCTAGCGACGGTGCAATTTCTCTATTTGGTCAGCGTAACCCGATTTTAAGTATTGGCAACGGCACTGGCGGTATAGGCTTTGATTGGCAAATTAGCGATCGCATCAGTTTGCAAGGCGTTTATAGTGCAGAAATTCCTAGTTTTTCTGGCAACATCAATCAGGGCGGACTATTCGGCGGTAGATTTACTGCTGGCACTCAGTTAAGTTTAGCGCCCACCGATAATATCGATATCGGCGTACATTATCTTTATTCCCACTCCCCAGATGGCTTATTAGGAAGTGGTATCGGCGATTCTCAACTGATTTCGCCTTTTGCAGATGCAACAGCTTTTGATACCCAAGCCATTGGCGCTACCGTTGCTTGGCGAATTAACCCTAACTTGCAATTGGGCGGTTGGGGTGGCTTTACTTCTTCCAAACCATTCAACCTTCCTGGAAGTGTAGAAACTACAAACTGGATGGTGTTCGCGGCCTTTCCCAATTTGCTGCGCCCTGGAAATTTAGGGGGCGTTCTCGTCGGACAACCGCCCAAAATTACTTCGAGTACTTTACCCGATGGCTTCAATTTTCCCAAGTTTTCTGATGGGGGAACCGCAGGCGGACGTAGTGACACATCAATTCACATAGAACTTTTTTACCGCGCCCAACTGAGTGATAATATCGCCCTGACTCCGGGCTTATTCGTCATTTTCAATCCCGATCACAATGCTGCTAACGATACTTTAATCGTCGGAGCATTAAGAGCAACTTTCCGGTTTTAACTTTATACCGATGAAAATGTAATAAAAAGCGCTATTTTCGTACTGACTAATTCAGTATGAAATGCTTGCATCGCCCAATAGAAGGAACGAAAAGCTGCGCGTATTTTTTTATATGTGATTAAAGGAGCAAATTTTTCATGAAATTAGATTCATTAACTAAATTGGGTTGTGCAGTTGTTAGCAGTAGTACTTTAGCCGCAGCCATCATCGCCTCATCTGGAACAACTGCTTTTGCTCAAATCACCATTCAAAGCACTGGTACATTATCAGGTACTATCCAACTTCCCAGCATTAATCCTAATTTCAATGGCAGTACGACTCGTGTTGATACAGATGACGCAGGGACTTACTCACGGAATTTAGGTACAAAGAACAATCCTAATTACGTCCCTGTATACAAGTCAGACTATGTGAAGGTACAAACACGCTCTGATGGTAGCCTGCATTATTTTGTTGACTTTAAAGGCATTCCGATTGTCTCCTTTAATGGCGTTCTGAATTCGCCAATTCTCTCTGGCGGTGAGTTAACACCCTATAAATACCAGGGGAGATTAGCAGGAACCACATTTCAAGGAGTAGTTCAGGATGAATTCAATCTCACAAAAGCCTTATACACTGGTACTGTCACCGATCCAAAAACCGGAAATCAATATCAAGGAACCTTTGAAGTGAGTGGATATGGAGTCCGATATAGCGATCGCAATGGTGGTGCAACCCCCACTGTCTTTGATTTCAAGTCCGATATCCCAGGTTCGCCAAAGGTGACTTCTTTGGAAATGACTAACTCCCCCCTAGCGAGGATAACCATCAAAGTACCTGCAAATGCAACTCTTATAACTCCCACACCAGTTGTTGGTGGTAGTACGCCAACTCCTACACCCGTAGTTAGTGGTAATAGTACACCCACTCCAGCACCAGTAGTTAGCGGAGGTAGTACATCCACTCTCCCAACCATAGTTAATAGTGGAAGTGAATTCACTGTTACACCAATAGTTGATGGTGGAAATGAATTCACTGTTACACCAGTAGTTGATGGTGGAAATGAATTCACTGTTACACCAGTAGTTGATAATGGAAGTGCGATCGCTTCCCCGACACCTACAAGAAGTAATTCTCCGTCACTTTCTACTACACCTAATATGGAATTCAGTAACGGTAATTCCTTAGAGGGTAATCAAGTAATGGTTAACCCTGCAACCCTTGTTCAAGCTGCTTGTTCACAGGATTCTACCAATAGCTGCACAATACCAGCTTCACCCAAACAAGCGATCGGGCCCCGTAGTCGAGTGCTAGTACGTTAGTGATTTGAGAGCTTCTTTTGCCCCCCTTTTTTAAGCTACGGTGTACACACATCTTGCTAATGAAGCACAAATCCCCGATTTACCCCCCTTAATCCCCCTTCCAAAGGAGGGAAATGTCTGCTTTATAAGGGGGAGTTAGAGGGGTCAGAAAGACTTGTGTATACACCGTAGTTTTTTAAGGGGGGTTGGTAGGGTGGTTTTATAAAAGCAGAGAAAAACTAAAACGGGGTTTCAAAACCTCTCCAGAAACGGAGAAAGGTTTGGAGAGCAGTAAAAACCGTGCCACTAAATTAAAAATCTAGACTTATGTATTTTTCTTTCTTTGTATGAAACCACCCCTTTGTTTAAGGAAATCAAAAGCCTGTGAAACGACTCTAGAAGACTTATATGTACAGCATAGCCCTGTAAACTGAATGTAATCTTGGCAAAAGTTTTAAAGTGCTTCTGGAACTCTAGCAGGACAAAATGGAATAAATATGTATGATACCCAGGACAGGGGCAATATTGCAATTAAAAAAGTCCACTAGAAGTTATTCGTGGCGTTTTAGTTGCTCAGGCTTTGTCTCAGTGGTAGATTTTACCCTGATGATTTTCTGGCTATACTAGTGATTTAAGCTGATTGATTGATAAATTCCATTTCCCAGTATGAAAGACATAAAAACTATAAATTTCAGACATAATATTAAGTGTACATTTCCTTTTAAGTAGCACAAAACCCTTGTCTTGTCTTAGAATAAATAAATTTACTTGGTGGTAAAAAACTCATCAGTCAATCACTGAGGTTATTCACACTAACATTACAGAGTCAATCTAAAACAATCAAACATCTTCTGAGTTAGCACCTATGAAAGAAGAATTGATAGCCAGAATTATACAAGTGTTGCAAATTAATATGAGGTGGATGACTTGGAATTTATTTCTGGCTTTTATACCTTTGGTCTTGAGTGTATGGTTATTTCGCATGAGGCGCGGTGGCACTTGGCTTTGGTGGCTAGGATTCTTAGTTTTCTATGCTTTCTTACCAAATGCACCGTATTTGTTGACCGATGTAATCCACTTGATAGATGATATCCGCACAATTCAATCTGTGTGGATGATTACTTTAGTACTCATACCTCTGTATTTGTTAGTAATTCTCGGTGGATTCGAAGCTTATGTAATCTCGTTAATTAATTGGGGTTACTACTTACATCGCATCGGTAAGAGTCAATGGATTTGGCGCGTTGAGTTAATTACACATTTTCTCTGCGCTGTTGGTGTTTATTGGGGGCGATTTTTACGTTTCAACAGTTGGGATTTTATTACTCAACCCGATGCCTTACTTACTAAAGGAGTAGAAGAAATTCTGGGAAAACAACCCTTAGTAATTATTGCTATCACCTTTGTGGTACTTGCAGGTTTGTACTGGATTATGAAACGAGTAACTTTAGGTCTTAGCAAGCCAGGTAATAGAATCGGGATCAAGTCAGAAAGCACTAACTCTAACACGCCAAACATTTGATATTCCTAGCGATTTCAGATTTTAAATTTGGGGTTTTCATTAGTAATTCCATTGATGAATATTGCCTATCAAAAGAAAGATGCAATTAAACCCTCCTTAATGTGAAATAAACTCAGAAGCAAACGGTCGGACTTTGACCACCACCATCTGAAAATAGCGTCCTATCAGATCGTTGAATATCGATGGTCTGATCTGATGTTTTTGATCGCTTTTATAGGAGGGGTATCTTATGGAATTAATCTCTAGAGAAGAAATAAAGACATTAATAGAACAGCCAAAAGGGAATTGTGTTTCAATTTATATGCCAATGCACCCAGCCGGGCCAGAAGTGCGACAAAATCCAATTCGCTTTAAAAATTTGGTCAGGGAGGCAGAGGCTCGTTTAGTTGATGCGGGTTTGGAGGAGAAAGATGCGATCGCATTATTGGAAAAATCCCATGAAATTGATACCCCAGAGTTTTGGGAGCAAATAGGAGAGCAAGGACTAGCGATTTTTATTTCTGACAATATTTTTCGCTATTATCCGCTGCCAATTGATTTTCAAGAGTTGGTCGTGGTTACAGACCGATTTCACATCAAGCCACTGCTGCCAATTTTAAATGGCAATGGTCGCTTCTATATCCTGGCTTTGAGCCAACAAGATATCAGGTTCTTTGAAGGAACACGCTACAGCGTCAAAGAGGTAGAAGTAGAAAATCTCCCTAAAAGTCTAGATGAAGCTTTGCAAAGAGACGATACTGCTAAAGAAGGTCAGTTTCGCATCGCAACATCCAAAGGGGGAACCTCCAATTCTTTTCAGCAACCAGGTACGTTTCACGGACAGGGAAGCCCTGACAGGGATAGACGGCAAGAAGACATCCTACAATTCTTTCAGATTGTCGATCGCGCATTACACGAGAAACTGAAATTGCAAAAAGCGCCTTTGGTGCTGGCTGGGGTAGAATATCTCTTGCCCGTGTACAGACAAGCAAATACTTACCAGCATTTGATGGATGAAGCTATCACTGGTAATCCAGAAATTCTCAGCGCCCAAGAGTTACACGATCAAGCTTGGCCAATTGTCGAGGCTGATTTTCAGAAGTCCCAAGAAGGGTTTTTGGAGCAATTTCACGAATTGTTCGGTGGTGATACTGGTAAGGCATCTAACAAACTCCAAGAAATTGTCTCAGCAGCTTATTACCAACGAGTTGATTCATTATTAGTTGCAGTTGGTCAACAACAGTGGGGTTTATTTGATCCAACCTCAGAAACAGTTTATTTACACCCAGAAAAAGAAACTGGTGATGAAGATTTGTTGGATTTTGTTGCTGCTCATACCTTATTAAATGGTGGCACGGTTTACGCTGTTCCTCCAGAACAGGTTCCATATAGCACCCCTGTTGTGGCAATTTACCGATATTGAGCAAACATTTTGATGGTGTTGTATAAAGGTGATGCTATATACAACACCAACGATGATTACAATTCGCTTTTTTATTCTCTAATCGGTTTAGCTCTTTTCAGTACAACGGCTGTATTTACGTAAGTTTTTGCGCGAAACTGGCTACATAAAATAACAGACGCGATTAATCGCGTCTAATGAATTCTTCGTCGTGCTGCTGCTAAAATTAGGCGTTGTTCAGCACGAGCGATCGCCTGATATGTTCGCTCAAGTGCTTCCGGTTCAACAGAAATGGAAGTTATACCCCATTCCACTAATTTATCGATGATTTCTGGATAGAGGGCTGGTGCTTGACCGCAGATTGAACAAGGTATACCCGCACTTTGAGCCATTTGGATCAGTTGAGCGATCGCACCCATAACTGCGGGATGACGTTCATTAAATACTTTTGCTAGCTGTCCTTGTTCTCGATCCACTCCAAGCAATAATTGGGTTAGGTCGTTTGTACCAATGGAAATTCCGGCTGCACCTGCTTTTACATATTCCGGCAGCAAAAATAGTACACTTGGCACTTCCGCCATCATCCACAATTGAAACTGCGACACCTCGGTTAAAAGAGCTTGCTCAACTTTGCGACGGCAAAAGACAAATTCTTCTACAGTCCGCACAAAAGGTAATAGTAGGTTGACATTGGTGTAGCCAGCTTGCTGTACATTCGCTAAAGCTTGCAGTTCTAATTCAAACACTGCGGGATTTCGTAAATAGCTGAAAGTGCCACGTTCACCCAACATTGACTGGGGCGGAGATCCTAAATTATCACTCAATGATGGTAAATCCTGCGATCGCCAATCTAAAGAACGATAAAAAACTGGTCTTGGTGCAAAAGCACGAGCAAATTGCCTAATCTGCTCAGACCATAACTCTAATAATTCTGCTTGACGACCGCCTAAAATCCAAGTATTGGGATGTTGTCCGTCCAATATATTTAATACCATCAATTCTGAGCGCAATAATCCCACGCCATCCACAGGGAAGCTTTGCACTTGTTCTATTAAACTGGACTGACTCAAGTTAACCAGTAGTTGGGTAGCAATCATGGGTAGATGAGAAGTAAAAGTAGGATAGGGCGCTTTTGGGTTGGGTTGATGTGGTGAAAGAAGTTTTTCTTCTCTCTCTTTCTCCATCTCCTCCTTTGAGTCTCCTTTGATGCGATAAACTTCTCCTCTGTCACCATCAAGCAGTAGTCGTTCGCCCGTTTGGATTAAGGTTGTGGCAGATGTTGCGTTTACTACTGCTGTGATCCTTAATTCTCTAGCAAGAATTGCGGCATGGCTGGTTAATCCACCTTGTTCTGTGATAATACCAGCAACTTGGTGTAGTAATGGTAGCCAATCAGGAGTGATTGTTGGTACTACTAAAATCACATCCTTGGGTAATTGTTCGGGTTTATGTTGTGAATTATTAATTACTAAGGCAGTGGCCACAACACGTCCCCCTGCTGCTCCTAGTCCCCTAATGAATTGTCCGTAGGGAATTACAGATTGGGGAGAACTAACTTGTGTGATGTAGAGCTTGTTAGATGTGGTTTGTTGAGCAATAGTCCATTTAATGGTAAAAGTTTTACCTAGTTCACTTACTAGTTGAGTTCCTAGAGCAATTATTTGTTGTAAATATTCTTCTTGTAAAGCGTACTGTTCTTGTTGGGCTTCTTGAAGTACGTAGGTACTTAGAAAAATATGATCTGGTGCTAGCACCGAGTTAGGTGTGGGTTGCGAAAAAGCTTCAGGTGCTGCATCATTCACACCATAAGCCAGCATTTTATTGCCCAACTGTTGCTCAAGCACAACCCCAGTTGCCTGTTGAATGTAGTAGATATCTGGCTGGACTTCACCAAGAGCGATCGCAATTCCTAATCCCCAAGTAGCCTCAATTTCCCACCCAGAGGAGTTGGCTTTGAGCAAACCACTGGCGATCGCATTCTCAACAGGTTGCACCAAAACTGCTAGATTTATTTGTTGTAGATTAATTCCTGCTCGTTGCCAATATAGGAGACTTCTGGCACGAAATATCTGGCTCCAAGTGCGCTTTAATGCCCAAGCGATCGCTTCAGGTTCGCACTGGCAAAACACCGACTCCAGCAAACCAGATATATTCTTTATACCTGGAGCAGTATTTGATATTGATAAGGTAGGTCGAAGAATCAGACAGCTAGTTTGCCATTCTTTAGCTGCTTGGAAAATTGTACTCACCCACTGCTGCGGCACAGTCGCAGTAAGAATTTCTTGACGCAAGCGACCAGCTACCTGCTGAAGTTGTCGCCAATTAGCAACATCTAGATGTAACGAAGAATGGGGTAAGTCAGCTACTAATGACTCTGAACTATTGAGATTTTCAAGAAATTGCCGCAAAATTTCTGCCGAAACGACAAAACCAGGCACCACCGGATAGCCACGCTGCATGATTTTGCTCAAGTAAAATGCTTTGTCACCTACTTTGGCGCGGTCTTGTAATTTAATTTGGTCTAGCCAGTAGAGTTTGTCCACTCAATTTGTTAGTTGTCTATTTGTAGCCACAGGCATTTCCTTCTGGTACGTTATCAGCCGTAAATCCACTGACTCTCTACTATGAGGAGTTTCCAGTATTTACATTTAATTTGCTGACTTTATTAGTGGTTAATTGCTAGTGGTCTGTCTCATTAATTTTCCTGGGTTGCCAGATCCCCGACTTCTTAAACAAGTCAGGGATCTGAACACCTTAACCTTTCAGAAATTGCCTATTAAGCCAAGATTAAGTTCAAAAAACAAAGCAGATGACTAGATGATATAAACTTTCAATTACATCCGTTTAATTAGACTCTACCAATATAAAGAGTAAAATATTTTTGCACTATTTTGTAAAAAAATTAATAATTAACCTAGTACACTCTGGGGAAATTTGCCAACCTTTAACAAAGGTATTTTTTCCCAAGTCTTGTTAATTGAGATGGTAACTGCATTTCCCCATGCTGTACTATGTATATAAAATTATTTACACCAGACTAAACATTGCCAAACACTTACTACATTGCAACTAATGATTGGCTAAATATCAGCTTCAGATTATGCTTTGCGTTATTTATAGGAGCGATTATCGGCTTAGAACGCCAAATTAGCCGCAAACCAGCCGGTTTAAGAACTCACACGCTGGTGAGTCTAGGTTCAGCTGTGTTTACCTTGATAATTATGCAAACAGCAGGGCTGCAAAATAGTCCTGATGCACTTAGCCGCGTCATTCAAGGAATTTCAGCAGGTGTAGGATTTCTCGGTGCTGGAGAAATTGTGCGCCAATCTTCTCAAGAATCACAGCGACTTGAAATTCACGGACTCACATCAGCAGCAGCTATTTGGGTTTCGGCTGCATTGGGAATTGCTGCCGGTTGTGGTTTGTGGCAGTTAGGATTGATTGGTACTCTGCTGACTTTTCTGATTCTCAACGTTTTTAAAAGGTTAGAAAAACATCAATAAATAATAGAAAAAATTAGGATTTCAGCCTAACTCATAAATATTAACTATTGTCAATCACCCATTTTTAAAGAAATAAACGGTTAATAAATGCCTTTTTAACTTCTTGTCTATGTGTTTTCTAGTTGTTTATTAGTTAAATAAATGACCTTTAAACCTCAGATGTGCAGAGAAGCCAGTACGTTGCAGGGGTTCTCACCGTTGTAGCAACTGGCGCAACACAGAGAGAGAAGAGATTTTAGAGTCATCTTGAAAGGGCTAATCCTAAATCATTATTAATTTGGGATTATTTCTCCTGCTTTCACAAAAAGAATTTGGGAGGACTTCAACCACTGGGAATCAAAAGAACCCAAGTGAGTGGTAGTAATTAGGGTTTGAAAGCGGTCTTGAATAGCATCAAGCAATTGATTTTGACGGGATAAATCTAGTTCGGCAAGAACATCATCAAGTAATAGCAATGGTGGCTCTTTGACGACTTCTTCAATTAATTGTAATTCGGCTAATTTTAAGGCTAGAACCAGGGTTCGTTGTTGACCTTGAGAACCGTATTGACGAGCGGGTGTCTGGTTAATAGTTAATTCTATTTCGTCTCGATGGGGGCCGACAAGAGTAGTACCTTGGTGCATTTCAGCAACGGCTCGCTGCTGGATTTTTGCTAAAAAAGCTTGCTGCACTTCTTCTGGATTGTTATCCTCTGAAGGAATATTAGGCACGTAATTGATTTGCAGAATTTCTGTACTGCCGCTAATACTGGCGTGCCAAGCACTAGCAATAGGAGCTAATCTTTCTATGGCGCGATCGCGTCGTCTAATTACTCTGGTTCCTGTGGTCGCTAACTGTGCATCCCACACTGCTAGTTCTGAGTGTAGAGACGTTGCATCCAAAGTCTCTACATGGCGTTTTAAAAAGGCATTGCGCTGGCGTAATACATGATTATACTGCTGCAAAATGTGAGCATAAACTGGTTCGAGTTGAATTAAGAGTGTATCCAACCAGTTGCGGCGACCTTCCGGGCCGCCGCGTACTAGGTCTAAATCCAGGCTGGAAAACTGCACTGCGTTGAGAACGCCAAGAAAATCCATTTGACGGCGGATAGATTCACCATTGAGAGCAACGCTCCGGCGACCATTGCGCCGGAGCGTTAAGGTAAGCTCACTAACGCCTGTTTGTCGCTCAAGGGTGGCATTAATTTGGGCTATAGCTTCCCCTTCTTGAACCAAATCGCGATCGCGGGTCATGCGGTGCGATCGCAATGTCGCCAGCAACTCCACCGCTTCCAACAAATTCGATTTTCCCTGAGCGTTATTACCTACCAAAATTGTTTTGGCAGCATTAAACTCAACCTTTTGGTCTTGATAATTGCGAAATTGTCGTAGATTTAGAGTTTTCAGGTACATAGCAGGGATTGGGAATTGGAAATTGGGAATTGGGCATTAGGAAGGATGGAGAAAAATAAGAAGTAAAAGACTTAGAGGGGTAGAAGAGAATAACCAATGCCCCATTCCCCATTTCCCATTCCCAATTCCCCATGCCCAATTTACACAGCCTTCTTGCCCATAATCCGCAGAAATATCTTCTCCGCTTCAATCCAGACAAACATTAAAGCACTGAAACCAATACAAACGCCCAATTCCTGCATATTCAGGTAGTGAGTACCAAAGAAATCTCGCAGGGGTGGGACATAAACTAGCATCAACTGCAAAATCGTGGTAACGACAACAGCCGCTAATACAAAGATATTGGAGAAGGGATTCATTTCGATGGCCAGTCGGTTATTGGAGCGAATAGCGATCGCATGTCCCATTTGGGCAATACACAAGGTAGTAAATACCATTGTTTTCCAAGCTTCGGGATTGCCCTGATACCCAGCAGCATGGGTGTGTTGATAAGCCCACCACATTAAGGCAATGCTGATAATGGCAAATATTATCCCAATGCGAATCATGTAAGAACCTAATCCCCTGGCGAAAATACTTTCGCGGGGACTAAAAGGCGGACGTTGCATCACATCCGGTTCTGGAGGTTCCACAGCTAATGCCAAGGCTGGTAAACCATCTGTCACCAAGTTCATCCAGAGAATTTGTAACGGGGTAAGGGGAACGCCTCCTAAACCAATTAAGGGTGCAGCGGCAATTGTCAGAACTTCACCAATGTTACTGCCCAAAATGTATTTAATAAAGCGGCGGATGTTGGTATAAACAACTCTACCTTCCTTGGTGGCACTAACAATTGTAGCGAAGTTGTCATCAAGTAATACCATGTCACTGGCTTCTTTACTGACATCAGTGCCAGTAATGCCCATTGCAATACCGATGTCGGCTTGTTTGAGGGCTGGGGCATCGTTAACACCATCGCCTGTCATTGCCACAAATCTGCCCCGGCGTTGCAGTGCTTGGACAATCCGCAGTTTGTGTTCTGGGGAAACCCTGGCATAGATGCTCACCAAGTCAACGTTTTGCTCTAATTCCTCGTCACTCATCCGTTGCAATTCTTGACCTGTGAGGACGCGATCGCCTTCTTGGGCAATTCCCAAGTCGGTCGCGATCGCTCGTGCTGTTAATTGGTGGTCGCCAGTAATCATCACTGGGCGAATACCTGCTTCTCGGCATTCTTGGACTGCTGCCCTTACTTCTGGGCGTGGCGCATCCAGCATTCCCACCAATCCCAGCCACACTAAATCTATCTCAGATGCTTCATCTGAACCTTGCGATGGAATTTCTGTGAGAGGCTTGTAGGAAAAACCTAGTACTCGTAGACCTTTACTCGCCATTAGGTCATTTTGTGCCAAAATGTTCTGGCGTTGTTCTTCCGTCAAGGGGCCTGTGTCATTGCCCAAATGAATTTGAGTGGAACGTGCCAAGATTAACTCTGGAGAACCTTTGGTAAACATTAAATAAGGTTCAGATTGGAGAAAACCGGCGATCGCTGGGTCAATGCCTCTCGAAGATACGTCACCTGTAGCGACTCCCTCCACCTGAGAAATCACGCTCATCCGCTTGCGTTCCGAAGAAAAGGGGAACTCAGCAACGCGAGGCAACTTACTGTTCCACTGGTCTTTTTCGATTCCGGCTTTTCCCGCCAGGGTAACTAATGCCCCCTCTGTCGGATCTCCCAAAATTGCCCATTCACCTTGTTCTTTTTGCAACACTGAATCATTGCAAACAGCACAGGCGACTGATAACGCGGAAATTTCTGGAGACTCCTCTAAGGAAATTTTTTGACCATTTAACTGAAAGTCCCCTGTGGGAGCATAACCTTCGCCGGTGACGCGAAAAGTTTTGTCATTGGTATAAACCGATTGCACGACCATTTTATTTTGAGTCAGGGTGCCGGTTTTATCAGAACAGATAGTGGTTACGGAACCTAATGTTTCTACTGCTGGCAGTTTGCGAATCAAGGCATTTTGGCGCACCATTCGCTGGGTTCCCAGTGCCAATGTAACGGTAATTACCGCAGGTAAACCTTCTGGCACTACAGCAACCGCCATACTCAAGGAAACTTCCAAGAGTTCTTGGATGTTACTAAAGCCTCTTGCTTGGATCACACCGCCGACGACAACGATCGCCACGAGAATTAAAGAACCCGTAACTAGGACATTACCCAGTTGAGTCATGCGTTGCTGTAACGGCGTAGGTTCACTTTCCACCGCCTGCAACATGGTGGCAATTTTGCCTAGTTCTGTAGTCATGCCGGTGTTAGTCACCAGAACCTTACCGCGTCCTTGGACTACTTCGGTTCCTTGATACACGACATTAAGGCGATCGCCTAATGATGTTTCCTCTGGCAATTTTAGTGATGCCTGTTTATTCACCGCTTCGGCTTCACCAGTCAATGCCGATTCACGCACTTGTAAATTAGACTGTTCTATTAAACGTCCATCCGCAGCTATCTGCATTCCAGCTTCCAGCAGCATTACATCCCCTGGAACTAGTTCCTTGGCTGCTATCTCCACCAGTCTGGTGTCGCGGATGACCCGTACTAAGGGAGAAGTCATTTTTTTCAGGGCTGCCAAGGCTTTTTCGGCACGGCTTTCTTGGACATAGCCGAGTATGCCATTGAGAATCACAATTGCTAAGATAGCGATCGTATCTTTAAATGGCACTTCACCGGGCTTCAAATCGCCCGCCCGCAAAGCCACCAGGTCTAAAATCCCAGAAATCAGAGCTACGCCAATCAGCATCAACAACATAATGTTCTTGAACTGATCTAGCAGAATTTCCCAAGCACTACGGCCAGCAGTTTCTTCAAGTTCGTTGGGGCCGTATTTTTGCAACCTCTGTTGAATTTCTTGGGGTGTTAAGCCACTGTCTGCATTACTATCGAGCAGTTCTAGTGCTTTATCAACTTCTAAACTATGCCAAACGGCGGCACCTTCAGGCAGAGAATTAGCAGACATCGTGTAGGTCACAGCAAATGGTTACAAAATTCGATCATAATTTAGTGATGGCAGGAATTCCATCTTCTAAAGTTACATTAAGGCGATCGCCTAGATATGTGAAGGAGACAGAAGGAACTTTTCAGTTGGGGATTAGACCCCAAATGAATTTAAGTCATTGAAGTCACTGAACCATCGTTAATGGGGTCTTTAACCCACGCTTGCTCTGGTGGCAACAGTTCAAGAGTGAGAACATTTTTTCTGCTGCTTTTCTTCATAAATGTATATGTAATTCTTAACATTTGTAAATCTTCCTATTTTGACATAGTATTATTTCTCACGAAAGAGTTGATCGGAACACATTTTATCGATAATTATGAGTAATAGAGCTTTGAAGCTTTGTTACAGAGGATATGTCACAATTAATTTTAGGCTGCCATTCCTTTCATTTCATCCCGTAGTCAATAGCCAGGATGTATGGCACGATTGCATTTCTTCATTTTTAATTTGGCGAAAAGTTGAGCCAGTCCCTTGCGTATTTCGCCGCTCAAGTAAACTGGAGTGCCATTAGGGTTTTCTAATCTAGCAAACTTTTCCAGCTGAATTTTTAATTTTGAATTACCCAGGCGTGCTAAACCATTCAATAAATATGCTTAATATGAGTTTTGCACTCCCCACTTTGACCGTTAGCCAGATGTTTGGGCAAAAAACAATTCGACCGCTTACTGCTGCTACCCTGTGTGGCATTACTTTCATTAAAGATAGACTCATTGCCATTGACAGTATTAAAGGTCATCTACTGGAGATTGATCCCACCTCTGACAACAGCAAAATTCTCAATCCCCATCAAGTTAAAGAATTTACCGATGTCACTGGTTTAGCGGTATGGGAAGATTCCCTATGGGTGAGCCGAGAAAATAGTGTTTACTTGTGCAAGCTCAATGCTTTGGGTCTGGAACATTTTGTGACATTGCCTTATCCGGCTGACGGCGTTGCTGTTTGGGAAACAACAGTTTATGTCAGCTGCCAACGGCTGGGCTACATTTTGGTTTATGACCGCGAAACACGAAAAGAGATTACCAGATTTTATGCCCCTGGAGTTGGGATAGAGAATTTAGCCGTCAATCAAGAAATGCTATGGATTTGCGATCGCACCGAACAATCAGTGTACGCAATGGACAGGGCCACAGGAGAACTTCAATTTAGTGTCCTGACACCCTTTGAATGTCCTACAGGCATCGCCATCCATAAAAACGGGGAAACAGGCGAAGAAAGTATCTACGTTGCCTACGCATCAGAGGAGCCTTATATCCGGGATAACCCCAATGCCGATCCGAGTCATGAATTAACATTCCGCGATCGCACTTTTATTCATCCCCTGCATTATCATTACCAGCCAGATAAGCGCTACGCCCTCTCTAATGGCTATCTCATTGAAATGTCTTATGCTGAGGAAATTGCACCCTTAGACGAGGTGTATTTACCTGATGTAGAATGGCGCATCGCCCTACCATCGGAAACTGAGCGTCAAAAGGTGAAACACGTTGAACCAATTGGTATACCCTTTACCGAAGAAGTGATAGAAGGGCAACGTGTAGCAGTCTTTAAATTTGATTCTCTTGCTCCAGGTGAACGGCATATATTTGGCTGGAAAGCACTTGTGGAAGTCCGAGGAATTAAGTATCGCATCACACCTAGAGATGTTGAAGATATACCTGAATTATCTCCAGAATTACAAACACGCTACCTAGTAGATGACGACGATTTAGCAATGGATACTACCATTGTTCGCCGTGCCGCCAGAGAAGCAATTGGTTCTGAAACCAATGTACTGCGAAAAATGCACAGCATCCGCAACTACGTATACGATCAGTTATCTTACGGTATTAAGCCTTACATTGACACGCCAGATATAGTTTTAGAACGGGGCGTTGGTTCTTGTGGCGAATATGTCGGCGTTTTACTTGCCCTATCCCGTTTAAATGGTATCCCCTGCCGCACCGTAGGTAGGTATAAATGTCCTCCCCATAGTGACTTACTAGGAGTACCGCTACAACCCGACTTTAATCATGTTTGGTTGGAGTTCTACGTTCCAAATTTTGGTTGGTTGCCAATGGAATCAAATCCTGACGATATAGGTGAAGGTGGGCCTTATCCGACGCGCTTTTTTATGGGCTTATGCTGGTATCACATTGAAATTGGCAAAGGTATCACTTTTGAAACGGTGACAAGTCAAGGTGCGCGGCTAACCAAAGAAGATATCCCCATCGGTGATTTAGCGATTAATCATATTCGGTTCACAATTCTTAAAGAATTACCGCCTTTTTAAATTAGGACATCGGGCATTAGTTCAGAGTTGAATTATCAATTACATTGCTAAATTATCAATAAACCCAGGTTTTTTCGTTGAAATACCTGGGTTTGGCTGTGCTTATGCATCTCGAAGTAGTGTATTTTCTTTTTTGGTCTTAGAACTTTACAAAATTGCGTTACTCGCCTCTTTTACCAGAGGCTATATTTTTAGCTACTTGTAAGAAAATTAGTCAAATAATTTTCTTACCTGTCTTAACTGTCTTAACTGTCCTTGCATTTTTATTTTGATGCTGAGAATATAAAAAGGCATCTATAAAAATAGTAAGATATCAACAATTTATGGAGGAATTTAATTGGTAAACACTAATTAAATTCCTCGATAACAATTCTTAAATTTTATAGATAGCATTTGCCAAATAGTAAATTTTCAAAATAATCAAAGAGGTAATTCATGAGCAATCTTAAAGAAGCAATACCTGCTTCAGAATTTATGAAAAAGAACTTAGGTATTTCAGAAGCTCCTGCTGAAGCGTACCTTAACTACGGATATGCACTGCTTGCTATTGCCGGAGCTGATGGAAAGGTTTCAGAAGCCGAACTTAATTGGTTACTAAATCATCAGCGTATAGTTGGCGCTCCCGAAGAACTAATAGAAAAATACAAAACATTTGACTATAAAAATGCTGACTTAGAAAACCTGCTGAGTAAGATTAGAGTTGATGTTTCTAGTTGGTCGAAATCAAGGTCATTGTTGTATCACGCAATTCAAATGTCCCGTGCCGATAATGATTACTCAATTGAAGAGCAAAAGGCTGTAAAAAAAGCAGCTAAACTGCTGAAGGTTGAAGATGATGTTGCGCTTGCTCTCAATAGGTTGATAGAAACAGAAGAAGCAGTAACTGCATTACGTAAGGCACTACTACAAACAGAGGTTTTAGCTTAAAGGTATTGCAGAGAGTAGTAGCGTGTCAAGGCTAAAATGTTGCAAAAAAATGTAGGTTGGGTGGAGGCTTTGCGTAACCCAACATCCTGATATATGTTGGGTTGCGCTCCGCTTCACCCAACCTACGTTTAATGCACTGTTTTAGCCTGGACACGCCAGTAGGGTGTGTTATGCCGTAGGCTAACACACCTTAATAAGCTAATGCGCCTACATATTGCACTATTTTCCGTGTAGACCGTCATTAGTCATTAGTCAGTTGTGTGTTACCAAAGACAAAGGACAAATGACAAAGGACAACCTCACCAGCTGATGTGCTTTCTTATATGCGTAACAGCTTACTCTCTGCTTAACCACAATTTTCGTCTAGTTCTAAACTCTTATTCTTATTCAAGTATTCTTTAAAGAATTCAAAAAGTTTCTGTAGTGCCTCATGCTCTTCTACAGAATCGAAAAATATTATTTTAAACCATGACTAACCTGAGTTAATTCTATATTTTTCTTCAATCCATAAAAGTACGAAGATTTAGCAGATTTTTTTGAACATTGAACCAAGATAAATAGGTAAACCAATTAGCTATTAACTCTTAAACTTGGCTGTGGATATGATTGATGCTGCTTAAAATCGGCAAACTCACAGATGGAATTAAATGGACAAAAGCGGCAGTGAGAGCCAGGATTTGGAGGAAAAATCTTACTGAAGTTAGTATTTTTTTCCTGATACTTTTGCAAATCATGCTGGTGCTTGTGGGCAATATTAGCTAACTCAAATTTTAAAGATTCTAACTCGTAATTATTGATGCTAATTAACTCAGACTTTTTACATATTTCTAAATTATAAAATGATGCCACAGCTTCGTGTCCAGGGTAAAGATAACGAGCAGCTAGCAAATAAACTAATGCCTGTCGTTTGTCAAAAGCTGACTTACCTGTTTTGAAATCTAAAATATGTAAAGTCCTATCAGATTCGATGAAAACGCAGTCCATAGCCGCATATAAGCGAAAGCAATAATCCTCTTGTTCAACTACTATTGGCTTAGGAAAGCCTTCATCACCCGGAGTTAATTGGATAATATCTTTATCCAAAAGCAACGGCGCATCATGATATTTTTGCAAAATTTGCAGTACGCGTTGCTGGACTTGAACGCTTGAATTGCCTAATTTAAGTAGCTGTGCAACTCTTTCTACACCATCTGATTGCTTCAGCAGATGCAGATGATGATGAAACTCATAAACACCTTTTTGCGCGAGTATGCCAATGCGCTGAGGTGCAGTGGCTTGCGTTAGCAGTGCTTTGACTTGTGGTTCGTGTTGTCGTGCTTTGATAAACCCCCGTCTCATCTGGCAATGCCAGCGTTCTTGCCCAGTCGCTGGGGCAACTAGAGACCAAAGGTGATAACTGGCAAAAGGTCGATCGGGGGTTGACATTGCTCAGAAACAGTGAGAGAAAATACGGTGGTGAGAAGTTTAAACTAAGGCTTACTTAGAAAAGAACTTCGGAGGATAGTTGCTGCTAAACACGCTTTGCAGGAAGCTTTTATAGTACTGATAATGTACGGGAGCAAGTGGCAAGAATGTCTAGCAAGATAAAATTTGGTACCGATGGATGGCGAGGGATTATTGCCGATGACTTTACTTTCCCCAACGTGCGAAAAGTAACAAGGGCAATCGCCACTTACTTGGAAACAGCCTACACAAAAGATAGACCAGTACTTATTGCCTACGATACTCGCTTTTTAGCTGACCAGTTTGCCAAAACTGCGGCCCAAGTACTGGCAGACTTGGGTTGGACTGTGAAAATTACTGATCGGGATTGCCCCACACCAGTAATTGCCTACAACGCCCGTCACCTAAATTCCGCAGGGGCGTTAATGTTTACTGCTAGTCATAATCCAGCACCTTACTGTGGAATTAAATATATACCCGATTATGCTGGGCCTGCCACTCCAGAGATTACTGATACTATTGTGGCAAATATAGAAAGTGCATCGGATGAGTTACCCGGAAGTAACCCATCAGGTTCAATTTCAATTTTCGATCCGAAACCTGATTACCTGCAATTTATCTACACTCTACTTGATATAGAAAAGATCAAAAGGGCTAATTTAAAGGTAAAGTACGATGCTTTGTATTCTACCTCCCGTGGCTATTTAGATGAAGTTTTACAGCATAGTGGTGTTCAGTTAGAAAGTTTCCACGATTGGAGGGATGTTTTATTTGGCGGTGGAATGCCAGAACCCAAAGGAGAACAATTAGTTGAGTTAGTGGAAGCTGTAGTCCGCGATCAAGCTGATTTGGGCTTGGCGACGGATGGAGATAGCGATCGCTTTGGTATTGTTGATGAACAAGGAACTGTCCTCACTCCGAATACTGTGTTGTTAGTTCTAGCACGTCATTTAATTAAAAACAAAGGTAAAACCGGCGCTATCGTTCGTACTGTAGCGACAACCCACTTGTTGGATAATTTCGCTGCTAAAAATGGGCTGCAAATTTACGAAACAGCAGTTGGTTTTAAATACATCGGTGAAAAAATGCGGGAAACTGCCGTATTAATTGGTGGAGAAGAATCAGGCGGTTTGAGTATTATCGGGCATATTCCCGAAAAAGACGGGATTTTAGCCGATATGCTGGTGGCTGAAGCGATCGCTTATGAAGGTAAACCTTTAAGTCAGCTGGTTAAAGAAGCGATCGCTGAAGCTGATGGGCCACTTTACAACAACCGCCTAGACTTGCACCTCACAGAGGCGCACAAAACAGCCGTTATCGACTCCTTTACTAAAAATCCACCTACAGAGGTAGCAGGAATTAAAGTCAAGGAAGTGGGGCGTAAAGATGGTATTAAGCTGTATTTAGAAGAAGGTAGCTGGGTTTTATTGCGCCCTTCCGGTACAGAACCACTGGTGCGCGTCTACCTAGAAACCAACACTCCCGAAAAACTCGCCCAAATTGCCAAAGAGTTAGAGAGTGTCATTGCTAAATTAGAGAGATAAGAATTAGCAGTGAAAAATTAAGATTTATAAATTAACAATTCTTAACTCCTATTAACAGTTAACTCACTCCTAACTTTGCTCAAAGTATGAAAATCGCTCCTTTTTTGACATCTCTAGTTGTAGCAGTTTGGGTAATTGCGATCGCAGTTATTTCAGTTCAAAATGCCACACCCGTCTCGTTAAAATTCTTAACATTCCAATCGATTCAGATACCACTGGGTTTAGTGTTAGCTTTTAGTGCTTGTTTGGGGTTAATTGGCATGGCACTGCTGCAACCTCTTTGGGGACTTGCTGGTATTGGACAGCGTAATTCTCGATTAGAAGACGATGCCGAATTTTTTGTTGACGATGAAGATTTTTGAGGATTGATAGCTGTGCAGCATCAAAACATTATTACAATCTAACCAGGAAAACGAGGTGGTAAGCCTTGTATTCGAGGAATGCGAATTACTGTATACGATGTTTTATCTTATCTTGCCTCTGGCATGACCTACGAGGAATTGCTTGATAACTTTCCTTATTTGACACAAGAGGATATTTTTGCTTGCCTAAGCTATGCAGCTAATCAATAAAGGCTATGAGCGCAACTTATAAGGCAGATTTTAATTTGTGGATTGAAGAGACAGCCCAACTATTGCGATCGCATCGATAGTGGCGATCGCTATTATCCTCAAAGCCTTTGTAACCCGTAAGCCTCGTACTACATGAAAAAAGCCTACCAACGTAGGCTTTTTGAGAAAGGCTTGGGAGAGTGATCGCACTGTTATAAAATCAAAATGTCCATTCATGATCTGGATCATCCAGGGCGGCGCGAACAGAAGCTAAGTTAGCAAGGTCTTTGAAAGGGCTTGATTTAGCTATTTCTGTGATTGAGTTTAAGGTAAGGGCTAGTTGTTCATTATTGCCGGATGCGATCGCATTATCAACGACAGCAAACAAGGCGCGAAAGTTTTCTGCACGTTCATCAAAAGAGCGATCTAGATACGCCATCAGTAACTCTCGCTGGGCGTTTATCTTGGTGATTGTTTCTTTTTCCCAAGTTTCAATCTCTTGTCTCTTTGTCTGTTCTTGTTGAGCAATTATTTTATATTCACTATAAGCTGAAACCATTTGCTGTAAGCATTCAGCAGGATTGATAAATTCCTTGACTACTGTGGTAACTTTTTTAGTCGACATTCCTAATTAGCTCACAAAGTACGATATTTGGCTTGTATATTCGCAGTAACAGGATTCAACTGCCCTTCACTATCTAAAACAGGAGTTTTCATGATTTCTGCAAGTGCTTTAACAAAAAGCGCGACTTTTTGAAACTTACTAGCGTCCCTGTTTTTGTCGAATGATGGTAAAGATTCAAGTTCTTGAAGACCTAAAATAGCAGATTTATCCAGACATTCAAATACACCTTGTAACTCAGTAATCCGCCGTTTTACTTGTTGCATAAAGTCTTTTGCTGCTTCGATTTTAACGATTGCAGTGTTGACTTCAGCGTTGTACTCCCATGCCTTAGTCAATGCTTTTTCGCCTTCACCAGCAAGTACAAAGCCTCCAATAAGAACAGCGGGGCCAACAGTGATACCACCTAACACAAGAGAACCAAGAGCCATACCTCCACCGCCAGCAGCTAATGAGCCACCGCCCAACCATGCTAGAGTTGCATTCCAGGCTGCTGCACCGCTAAGTCCTCCTATAAGTGTCCCAGTGCTGGCTACTCCTACAGAGGTAGCAAGACTCATTGCACCACCATATCCTGCTGCTGCTGCTCCAATCGCCTTAGTGCCACCGTTGAAAAACTGTTCAGCTTGTAATGCGGCAGCTTTGTACTCCTTAATCTGCTGAACTGAAATTCCTTCCAGCCCTTCTAAAAACTCCTTCTCGCTTTGTTTTGATTTACCAATATTTCGTTCAATAAAGTCAAGAAAGCGCCCAACTGTAGTCATCATCACATCAAGCTGAAGTTGACCATACTCTTCAGCAAGCTCGTTAGTCGCCTCCCAGTCTGCTTTCAACTCACTGACTGCATAGGAGTGACGGTTTTGGGCACGTTCACCAATTTCCTTCGCTTCATTCATATTCCCAACACCTTCAGCACCTTTTACTGCTCCGAAAGCAGCGGTTCCTAAAGCGATAGCACCCAAAATCAATGGAATCATGAAATACTCCTGATTGTGATTAGTATTTGGTTAATACTTGTCTACGGGTTTGCCATAAAAATAAGGCATCAACTTATACTTATATTTCCCGGAGATGCCAATTAATGAACATTCAGAAGGTATAAATTTGAGGCTGCAATGAATACAGTTGTCAATCCTGCTCGTGTTGAGTGCGATCGCACTCAGCTTGACGCTAAAATATTAGTCGCAATCTTGTAGAGATGATTGGCGATGAAAATTAAAGCAGTTATCTGGCAAGAGGATGGTGTGTGGTGTGCTTCTGTACCTGCCCTACCAGGATGTCACACTTGCGGAAACAGCTACGAACATCTATTAGAAATGCTGCAAGATGCAATTCAAGGTTGGTTGGAAGTTGCTAGTCAACGGGAAAAACTTCACAGAATCTAATCTAAGTTTAGTAACTTTAGGTTAGTTGTAGCTTCAGGTAATCAATGAATTCCAGAATTTCTGTATCAGTGAGTTGTAAGCGCGATCGCTTGCCATATTTCTGCTGCAAATAATCCCTTCCCTGCTCTGGAGTCCAATTTAATTGGGCTAAATATGTGTCAGTTTTAGCTATAAAAACATCACGCGGTTCAGGCGTTTTTATATTGTCACTTGCTTCTGATTGAGATTGATTTTTATCTTGATTATAATTGTGAATTTTATTAATTTTTAAACTTACTTTTTGCCCTACAGCTTGCCAGTCTAATTCCTTATGTCCATCCCAACTAACACCTACCGAACGATAAGTTATTGGATCGTAAATTTTACAAAAAACTACATTACTATCTCCAGGACTAACGGCGATCGTTAGTGGATTACACAATTCTTTACAAGTAAGGGTATCTAAAGATAACAATAAACTTTTAGAAAAGAAAGAGTCGCTACCTGAACGGATAATATAAGGTTTATCTGCCAAAATATATAAATCGTTTTTTTCAACTGGCCCGAATTTAGTTTCAAACTTTCTATTAACTTCTATCTCTGTAATTACCCCAGTCAAGGCTCTTTCATTAATTGGGATGCGTTTTTCATCTTCAGCAAGCATATACCAACAGTGATCGGCTTCTTTGCTGACAAAGACATATTGAGGTTTTGGGACTGCTCCAAATCCTAATTTAACTTCCATATTTTTTATGCAGGTTTTGATATATTTATTTAGCAACAAGTCATTACGATTTGTACCGTTAAGCTATTAGTTGCTCATAAATATAATTCCCTACCCAGGAAGATAATTAACATTAAGGCAGCGAAAATTACAAAATTTGGTGAATCTATAACAAACTTTCTGGATCAACACCAAGTGCATTCAACCTTTCAATTAACATTTTCACTTTTTGTTCTGCTTCCACTCGTCGCTCTTCTTCAAAAGCTGCGCGTTCTTCCGCTTCTCTAATGCGTTCTTCTGGTGTGAGCAATTTTTGCCCTTCCTCGTCATACCAGTACAGCCATTCTCGGACTATACCTTGATAAATTCCCCGTTCTCGCCCAATTCCTAAACCAATTTCTGGTAGCCAAACGGGATTTCCTGACATTAAGATATATTCCCCATCAACTAGGTGATACACCTCCAAAGGTGTCTTTTTCCGGCGAAGGGGACTATACACAACATAGTACAAAATTCCTAATTCTTTAGCATAGAGTTCTTTCTTGCTGCTATGTTCTTCCCGATATATTTGAGAAACAACTTCTAGTGCTAAAATTGGCAGCTTTTTTTCTTCCCATAGCACATAACTTAGGCGTAAGTCCTCATCAATTACACGTTTAACTCCTAAGCTGAGAAACCCATCAGGGACAATGGCTGGCTTATCTGGGTGATAATAAATACCCATATCAACACCAAAAAACCAATCCCAGCGATCGCACCAAACTAAAGCCAGTGTCGTTTTCAGCAAGCCAGGAATTAAATTTTGGACTTCATTATCCACAGGGGTATCATTTGAGTCGGGTAGCTCTTCGGAAGATGGCAAACAATGTAGCGGATTGTAGTTTAACATGAGCGGTTTTGCCAAATCTGATTCTAGATAGATTGTACGTAATCTATTGATATGCGATCGCAGCGCCAGAATAAAGAACCATTTTTAGCGATGCCGAATAGCCTGTCGTAGCCATAGCTTCTCTTTATTTTCAGTATTGAAAAGCAATTGCAAGTGTAATTTTCTAATTAGGTAATTTTTCGGTACTGACTATGAGAGTGTCTAACCCACAATAGCAAAAAAGGGTGGAATATTGTTCAACTAGAACATTCCAGAAGTCGCAGAGTATTCAATTTCATGGTGAATTTGGTAGCTGGGCTGATTAGCTATACCTACCAAGAGAAAAAGGCTTTTCTCAACCTTGACTCCGAAAATATGGCGTAGCTGGAACTTCGCTGATTTTTAGCCCGATTTTTTTCTGAATCGTACTTAAGTATCAGATATGTCACCACAGAGCCATTCACGAATTTTAATCAAACACTTTTTAGCCGTTTTTTTACCATTATCGGCCTTCGTTGGAAGTGTTGTAGGGACTATTTATTACCAACAGGTACAGACGGAGAAAATTATTTTAAAAACTAATGAACTTGACAAAGTAGATTTAGAAACAAAAGTAATTAGTGGAGACTTTCACTCCGTTGTTTCAGATTTGATTGTCATTTCTAAACAAAACGAGCTACAGAGAATTTTAGAAGGAGTAGATGAAGAAAAACAGGCACTTTCTAGAGAATTCTTATCATTTTCTCAATATAAAAAACTTTACGACCAAATTCGCTTTTTGGATCAATCAGGTAAAGAAGTTGTCAGAGTCAACTTCAAACAGGGTGAACCAGAGATTGTCCCCGAAGAAAAACTGCAAGTGCAAGCCAAGCGCTACTGGTTTAATGACACTTTGCGGCTGAACCAAGGAGAAGTGTTTGTCTCTCCCCTTGACCTCAACATTGAACGAGGTCAGGTTCAACAACCCTTGAAGCCAATGATCCGCTTTGGCATTCCCGTTTTTGATCGTCGTGGACAGAAACGAGGCATTGTAGTGTTAAATTATTTCGGTGCTAAACTGCTGGATAATTTTAATCAAGCTTTCGCTAACGTACCTAGTCAGGGAATGCTGCTGAATGCTGATGGTTATTGGTTAAAAGGGGCTAAATCTGAGGACGAATGGGGATTTATGTTTCCCGAGCGCAAAAACCACACTTTTGGCAAAACTTTTCCCCAAGCATGGCAGCAAATTTCTCAAAAAGAATCGGGACAATTCCAAACTGCTGAGGGAATGTTCACTTTTACTACAGTTTATCCACTTCTTGAAGGACAAAAATCTAGTACAGGAGCAGGACAGGCTTTTGCACCAAGCCAAAATCAAATTGATACCAAATCCTATTATTGGAAGATTGTCTCATGGGTATCGCCAGAGATGTTGATGGCCAAATCAAACCGATTTTTGAGCCAATTGCTACTTCTATATGCTGGGTTAGTAGGACTCATTGGTATTGGTTCTTGGCTACTAGCAAAAGCTAGTGTCAATCGTCAGATGGCCCAGCTAGAGTTAAAGCAGTCTGAAGCTCAGTTACGAAAGCTAGTTGAACGGGAAAAAATTCTTAAAACTCGTTTATCTAGTCAGATTCGCAACTCGCTGGATCTAAATACGATTTTGAGTACAGTGGTTGTTGAAGTTCGGGAACTGCTACAGATTGATCGATGCCAGTTTTTTTGGTGTCATCAAGAAGATGAATCTACTAGTTTTGAACTCAGTCAACAAGCTTGGGCTTCCGACTTGCCAGAACCTTTAGGCTGTTCTCCTATCCAGAATGTGGAAGCACTGAGTGAGGCTATTCTACAAGGGAATTTGCTTTGCTTTGATGACATTGCAACAGATCCCTGGCTTGATTTCAAAAATCGGAATTTACTAGTGACATTGGGTTTTAAGTCTCTCCTAACAGTTTCGGTTCAAACTCAGTCGGGTCGCTTGGGTGTGATTGTCTGCGAACATAGTAGGGCGCTGCGTTCTTGGAGTGATGAAGAGGTGGAACTGATTCGAGGTGTAGCTGACCAGTTAGCGATCGCCATTGACCAAGCGCAATTGTATAATCAAAGCCGCGCTGCCACTGCTGCTGCAACTACTCAAGCAGAACAACTCAACCAAGTACTACACAATCTCAAACAGACCCAAGCTCAACTAATTCAAACTGAAAAAATGTCGAGTTTAGGCCAATTAGTGGCTGGGGTAGCTCACGAAATCAATAACCCAGTTAACTTTATCTACGGTAATCTGACCCATGTAAATGAATATACGCTGGGCTTATTGGAACTGGTAGAACTTTATCAAAAGTCCAATGCTACTCCAACACATGAAGTACAAGCTTATATAGAAGCGATCGATCTTGACTTTATGGCTGAGGATCTACCTAAAATCCTAAGTTCAATGAAAATGGGAGCTAATCGCATTCGTGAAATAGTTCTATCCTTGCGGAATTTTTCTCGACTTGACGAAGCGGATATGAAGCCTGTCAACATTCACGAAGGTATTGATAGCACACTACTGATTTTACAAAATCGCCTCAAACAAACGTCTGGAAATACCGGAATTGAAATAGTCAAAGAATACGGTGATATCCCTTTAGTAGATTGCTATGCTGGACAACTCAATCAGGTATTTATGAATCTCATCAGTAATGCCATTGATGCCTTAGATAGTTATAACAGTCAGCGAACTCTTGAAGACATAGAAGCTAACCCCAGCCAAATTGTAATTCGTACTCAGTTACGCAACCCAGATCGCATAACTATACAAATTGCAGATAATGGTGCTGGCATAACCCCAGCAGTTAAGCAACGATTATTTGACCCTTTCTTTACCACAAAACCCGCAGGTAAAGGCACAGGATTAGGATTGGCAATTAGCGCTCAGATTGTCGCAGAAAAACACAATGGAGCTATCTGGTGTATTTCAGAACCAGGACGGGGAGCAGAATTTTGGGTTGAGATTCCGATTTCTCAAAGTAGTACACTAGCTACTACAAGTACTGCTACTCTATCTAGAATTTGATGCCACTCTAGGCAAATGACATGACTAATGTTAACGACCGCGCTGATTTTGATAGCCCTTGGAAAGAAATTATAGAAGCTTATTTTCCCCAAGCAATGCATTTCTTTTTTCCAGAAACTTCTGCATTAATTGATTGGGAACGTCCCTACGAATTTCTAGATAAAGAATTCCAACAAATAGCTCGTGAAGCCGAACAGGGTAAGAGATATGCCGATCAATTAGTCAAAGTTTGGCAAATCCAAGGGGAAGAACTTTGGTTATTAATCCATGTTGAAATTCAAGCACAAAAAGAAGATAACTTTAGTAAGCGGATGTTTACCTACAACTTTCGTATATTTGACCGCTTTGATCAACCAGCAATAAGCCTTGCAATTCTCTGCGATCCAAACCGCGAATTGCGACCCAGTAATTACAGTTACAATTATCCCAATACTCGCTTAAACTTTGAGTTTGGCAGTATTAAACTTTTGGATTATATCGCTTCCAGGAGTTAGAAAATAGCGATAATCCATTTGCAAATGTTGTTATGGCACATTTGAAAATGCAGCAGACACGCTCATCACCAGAACAACGCAAAATATGGAAATTTAGCTTAATTCGTAGGCTCTATGATTTAGGTTTACAAGAGCAGGATATTCGCAACCTGTATCGATTTATCGATTGGGTTATGATATTACCAAAGGCATTAGAAAATCAGTTTTGGGAAGAGTTTAAACAATTTGAGCAGGAGCGAACTATGAGATATGTAACTACAGGTGAGCGCATCGGCTACGAGCGCGGAAAACAAGAAGGTGAACAACAGCTTATTTTAAGGTTACTACAAAGGCGAGTGGGAGAATTATCACTAGAATTGCAAGAGCGCATCAAATCTCTTTCTTTAAATCAATTAGAAACCCTTGGCGAAGCTTTGTTAGATTTTACTGTTATGGAAGATTTACTTAACTGGTTGCAAACAAATCAATCAGCTTAATATCTATTTTTATCAAAATTCACTTACGCTATACAGGATTTTTTAAATCAGTTCGATGATTTATTTTTTACTTTGCCCCATAAAAAGTTACGAATGAGTAACAAAAAGGGCAAGTATAACACCTGCCCTCAAAACAATCAATATTAAAACTAAACTAGCGATCGCAACTTAATTACCAATTTGAGGCGCACTCAAAGAAACCTTTAGCGTTTCTTCTTGTTTCTGTGCTAATGTCGGCACGGAATCACGCAATCTTGCTGTCAATTGTACAGTTGTCGCGTCATACATTTGAGTCAGCAATTTTGGATAGAAACCAATACCAATAATTGGAATTAACAAACAGGCAATGATAAATACTTCGCGGGGTTCAGCATCTATCAAAGCTTGGTGAGAAACTAATTCCTTGTTCTCTTCTCCGTAAAAAATTTCTCGTAACATCGACAGCAGATAAATCGGAGTTAAAATTACTCCAACTGCCATCAAGAACACCACGATAACTTTGAAGGTAGAGCTATAAGCATCGCTAGTAGCAAAGCCAACAAATACCATTAATTCTGCCACGAAACCGCTCATCCCCGGCAATGCCAAAGAAGCCATCGAACAGGTAGTGAACATGGCGAAAATCTTCGGCATTCTCTTCGCGACACCGCCCATTTCATCCAACATCAGGGTGTGGGTGCGATCGTAAGTTGCGCCAACCAGGAAGAATAAACTCGCCCCAATTAACCCGTGGGAAACCATTTGTAACACCGCTCCACTCAATCCCAAATCAGTGAAGGAGGCAATACCAATCATCACAAAGCCCATGTGAGAAATTGAGGAGTAAGCAATTTTTCGCTTCAGGTTGCGCTGGGCAAAGGATGTTAAGGCAGCGTAGATGATATTAACTACCCCCAAAACTACCAACACTGGTGCAAAATAAGCGTGGGCATCGGGGAGCATTTGAGCATTCATCCGAATTAAGGCGTAACCGCCCATTTTCAAGAGAATACCTGCTAATAACATGTGTACGGGGGCTGTAGCTTCACCATGGGCATCAGGTAGCCAGGTGTGCAAGGGAATAATCGGCAACTTGACGGCGTAGGCAATCAGGAAGCCAGCATAAAGGGCAAGTTGGAAATTCAGCGCGAAATCTTTTAAGGCGATCGCTCGCATGTCGAACGTCACCGTATCGCCGTAAAATCCCATTGTCAGGGCAGACAGCAAAATAAACAGCGAACCGCCTGCGGTGTATAAAATGAATTTGGTCGCTGCATATTGCCGTCTTTTGCCTCCCCAAATTGACAGCAGGAAGTATATCGGTACTAGTTCCAGTTCCCACACCAGGAAAAATAACAGCATATCCTGGACGGCGAACACGGCAATCTGACCGCCATACATCGCCAAAATCAAGAAGTAAAATAGCTTGGGCTTGAAGGTGACAGGCCAAGCTGCTAAAATCGCCAGCGTGGTAATGAATCCAGTCAAAATAATTAGGGGCATGGATAAGCCATCTGCCCCTACTGACCAATTCAAACCCATTTGTGGTACCCAGGGGTAACTTTCCACCAACTGCAAATCTGGATTGGAGAAATCATACCCAGTATAAAAAGCATAAACAATTAGTGCAAAATCTATCAGCCCCACGATAAGGGAGTACCAGCGCACTGTTTTGCCTTCTTTATCAGGAATGACGGGAAGAAGTAGCGACGCGGCTATCGGAAACAGAATAATCGTCGTCAGCCACGGAAAATTAGCTATATTCATCACAATTCGTCTGCTATCAAAATCATGTTTGGCAAAAAGTCACTAGTTATTAAGTAACAGCTTTTTGGGGATTTCGTCTTCCTCGTTAGGTTGATTTAATTAAATTGGCAATCCCTCGTTTCTTCTCTTGGAAGTCTTTTTTGACATTTGGGGGTGCGGAATGTGCGTTGTGATACTCCCAGTCCAGTCAAAAATTTACCCTAAAAAAGTTGGTAAAATTATAGTTTAGGGGTGCGATCGCAATGATAAAGCTCTTTTTGTGCTTGTTCAAGAGGATAAAGAGTCAATATTTGCTTTGGCATAATTAAGAATTTCGAGAGTTATTTGAATAATCTGCTCGGCATCAGCTTGGTTAATATTAGGATCAGTATTATAGTCAGCGCGTAAACGAGTTCTTTCTGCATCAATTAAATAACGATGAAATTCACGAAGAACTCGTTGTAGACGTGCAAATCTTTCTCCAAAAGCAGCAATTACGGCTGAATGTTTAGAGTAAGCAAGCCCTTCCCCTTCTAAAAAAGCGGTAGCAATATAAAACATTGCGTAATAGCCACGAGATGCTGCAAATTCAGCAAAACCTTTTTGGTTGAGTTCTTGTGCTGCTTGCAAACTTCTCTCTGCTTTTTCTAGGAGTCTTAGTTGTTCAGGGGTTATATTAATAACCCATCTTGCCTGACATTACGAAAGAAACCACTATTATAATTTTCTAGTTGTTCACTAGTAGCAAAAGCACAACTAATTAAAACGTTATATTCTAGACATAAATCAGCAATAATTTGACTGATCTTTTCACTTTCTTGAGAATAGTTAAAGACATCTTTTAATACAATTAAAATATCAATATCTGAGTCTGGTTGTGCTGTTCCTCTGGCTTGTGAACCAAATAAAATTAGTTTGTCTAATTGTTCTCCATAAAGTTGTTTTAAGTTTTCGCGTATTTTGGGTAGAATTGTTGAAATTGGTTGATATAGCATAAGAAATCAACAATTACTTAGTTTTATGCCTATATTAACTCAAGAGCGATGTCTTCTCTGCGTAGGGCAGCATATCGTAGATAGATGCGCTGTGAATAGCGATCGCAGCTATGACTAAATAGCTTGTCTTCGCTTTTTAATAGAGTTTCTTCAATCTTAGTGATTAAATCTCTTCGTTTCATGAAACTTCAAGTTCTGCAACTCTACGAATATTTTGGATATTTCCACTTGTTAATTCACTGTAAATATCGAGTAGATTTTCTTTTAGCTCCTCTTCGGTTTTACCCTGAGTCCAATAGTCAGGATATTCTTCGAGATAACCTAACCACATATCATCATCTTGCCAGTAAATGTATTTCTTCTTTGTCATGTGCCTATTCACTGCCTTTTTCTAAACTATCGAATTACTGAACTATCCGCCAAAAAAAAGAGTCTAAATTAGACTCTTAAAAAAATTAGGGGCGGACAGTCGCCCACCCCTACAAAAATTAGGTAACACCAAAGACAATCACTAAGCCCAAAACCGCCCCAAACACAATCAAGGCATAGAATTGAGCGCGACCGTTTTCTAGGTACTTCAGACCTTCACCGCTAACAAGGGTGAAGAAGCCTGTAAGGTTAACAGCACCATCTACAACGCGGAAGTCAACTTCCATAACTTGTCTAGCTAGGCGACGCAAGCCGAGGACAAAAACCCGATGGTAAATGTCATCAAAGTACCACTTGTTAAGGGATAACTCGTAAAGTGGTTTGATTTGAGCAGCGATCGCAGCCGGGTCAATTTTACGGCGCAAATACATCAGCGAAGCCAGGGTAATCGCAATTAAAGATATTCCGACTGAAGCACCCGCCATGATGTAGAATTCCGTCGGATTGAACTCGGCAGCCTTTTCTATAACTTCGGAAAGGGTTTCGCTAGGAGGAAAGATAAACTCTTCAAAATAATTGGCGTAGGGTGTTCCCACCAAACCAATCAAAATCGAAGGCACTGCTAGCAGTGCCAACGGTAGCGTCATTGTCCACGGCGATTCGTGGGGTGAGTCGCTGTGATGCCCGTGGGAGTCATGGGAGTCATGATGCTCGCTAGTTGCGGCCAATTCTCCTTTCTTCATCGCCCCAGGCCCAAAATTCGGGGCTGGTTCTGCTGACTCTAATTCCAGGACAATTGTCGCCGCAGCCTTCTTGAGTTTTTCCTTGATTTTCTCGTCATTACCCCGAAATTCGCCTTCAAATGTCGAGAAATACATTCTAAACATATAGAAAGCTGTAATCCCGGCAGTTAGCCAGCCAATCAACCAGAGGAATGGATTAGCCTCAAAAGCTTTCCCTAGAATTTCATCTTTTGACCAGAAACCAGCAAAGGGTGGAATACCAGAAATTGCCAAGCAACCAATCAAAAAGGTAATTGAGGTGACAGGCATATACTTTCGCAGTCCACCCATCAAGCGCATATCTTGCGCTAGGGCGGGGTCGTGTCCAACAACACCTTCCATACCGTGAATTACTGAACCTGAACCCAAGAACAGCATCGCCTTAAAATAGGCGTGGGTCATCAGGTGGAATAGTCCAGCACTGTAGGAACCTATTCCCATTGCCATCACCATGTAACCAAGTTGGGAGATGGTGGAGTAAGCCAAGCCCTTCTTGATGTCGTTTTGGGTAATAGCAATGGTTGCCCCCAAAAACGCCGTAAACGCCCCAGTATAGGCAATGACGTTCATTGCGGCTGGAACGTGTTCAAATACTGGGTACATCCGGGCAATGAGGAAAACACCAGCCGCCACCATTGTTGCCGCGTGAATCAAGGCAGAAATGGGGGTGGGGCCTTCCATTGCATCTGGTAGCCAGACATGGAGAGGGAATTGGGCTGATTTCGCAACTGGGCCTAAGAAAACTAAAATCGCCAACAGGACAGCGAGGAAGTTGCTGATAGAACCTGATTGCACGAGTTCGGCGAGGCGATCGCCCATGATATTAAAATCAAAGCTTCCTGTCGCCCAGAATAGCCCCAAAATGCCGAGTAACAAACCAAAGTCACCTACGCGGTTAGTTACAAACGCTTTTTGAGCGGCATCGGCTGCTGACTTGCGATCGTACCAAAAGCCGACCAGCAAGTAGGAACACATCCCCACAAGTTCCCAGAATATATAAATCTGTACTAGGTTGGGGCTGATCACCAGACCTAACATTGAGGAGCCAAACAAACTGAGATAGGCGTAAAACCTCACGTAGCCGGGATCGTGAGCCATGTAGCCATCGGTATAAACCATGACTAAGCAGGCTACTGTTGTGACAATCACCAGCATTAGGGCTGTCAGGTGGTCAATAGTGTAGCCCATGCTCAGGTGAAAATTACCTGCTGCCGCCCACTCAAAGGTGCGGAGATAAGGCGCATGTCCTTGAATTTGACTCCATAACAAGGCAAACGACAGCCCCATAGCTGCTGCCATCATGGAGATAATCACCACAGCGTTAAGCTGCCGTAGGCGGTTTGTCACCTGATTCAACGAGATTAACCCTAGACCGACCAGCATTGCCCCAAAAAGAGGGAATACCGGAATCAGCCAGGCATACTGATAGATTACTTCCATCACTGACGCCTACTTTTAGAATTCTTGATTTAGCGTGTCGAAACTGTTAATAATTGTGACACACACCCTTTAGGATAAAATAACCCACCCAAGACTGATTGGGTGGGGTGTTAAGCATGGTTTTAGATTTGGTCATTAGTCATTAGTCATTTGTCATTGGTCATTAGTCATTTGTCCAATGCCCCATGCCCTATTCCCCATGCCCTATTCCCAATATTCATCAAGCTGACCGACACTCTAAGTCCACTGTTTTTGGACTCTTGTAGATTTTCGCGTAATTGCTGTAGCTGGCTTTAATGTCTTCTAAAGCTAGACGTAAATCTTCTCTGCCGCGAAAGCCTTCCAAGCGATGGCGAACAGTGCCATTTTGAATCAGTAGTAAAGTTGGCAGTGACTTTAGCTTATAAGTAGTAGACAATTTAAAATTTTGATCGGCGTTAACCCCAACTAATTTAATTTCGTCCCCACATTGGGCTTGAAATTGCAACAACAGTGGGTGTATAATCCGACACAAACCACACCAAGGTGCTTCAAAGTTAACTAAAACAGGAATAGGTGATTCTAAAACTTCTTGAGTAAATGTCCGTTCACTAACCGACAACACCATGACGCCTCTTGGATTATAAGGTTTTTATATCAAACTACCTATCAATACTGAAGTGAAGGATTGGTAAGTCAGTAACTGCCGATAGATGCTTTCAGGAACCAAATCTCAGGACACAGAATAATTGGGCAAAAATTCAGTGTGTTGATGTGTCTCTGACGTAAAAAGCCACTGCGACTCTCACCGTGGCTTTTTCGGATGTTAGACTCCTGATTGCTTTGTCCGCCTGGGATTTGCCTGAATCTGCTACTGACTCCCAAGGAAAGACAACGGGTCTTCAACTACCAATATAAAATCTTAAGCCGACTAAACGCACCCCCACTGATAGATGTTTGAATTTATCCTACATTGATTCGGGGCAATTGATAAGCGGAAATTCCAATCTATTTGGGATTTTCTGCTGACACTGGGGATCGCTTAAATTTCCCATCTTATTCTACCAGTTGCTTCCATCAACAGAGGGTGCGACCACCAAAGCAAAGCGATAAAAATAGCAACTCCCAAATAGGAAGGGCGGAGAAATTCCTGCCATAAGATAGATTGACGGCCGTCAATAATTGCCTTAAAGGGAATAATTGAAGTTCGTTGTTTGGCATTTTCAAAGGCTTCTCCATAGCGATCGCTCAAACGGCGATCCCCATGCCAAACCCCAAACAAGTGATGCAACACCAATCCAATGGAAGTCACAAGGGTAAAGGTAGTACCCAGCCACAGAGTATGAGCAACACACCAGATTATTTGTCCTACCATCTGGGGATGACGGGTAATTCGAATAATTCCTGTTTCGTAGAGATGAACTTGGGGCTTTTGAATAGCAGCAATTTCTAGTAGATTGAAGGTAGCAGGATATAAAAACAAAAACGAGATTGCTGACAGCAGCCAAACAAATTCTCGTACTCCTGGCACTCCTTGTACCTGCCAAAGTTGCAAACCATCATAGCGGTGCCCAAAAAAGTAAATAATTAATATCACAGCCAACGGGAGGCTGACTAATGCAAACAAAATGCGATAAAGCCTTGGGCCAATATACTTTTCTGCCCAAGGACGCAAAGCAGCGCCTCCACTGTGAGCGATCGCAAAAACTATTTGTAACCCCAGTATGACAAAATGACTGGGTGTCAACCAAGAAATCAGCAACATATAGACGGGTGAAGTAATTTAAAGAAAATTGAATTCAGTACAACCAATACCACAAAGTATTCCAAAGGAGACTTTAGTCAAGATGTTGTGCTACTGTCCTTTTCGAGTCAAGTCTTCAAGTTTAATATGCAACAAATCAGACGCGGCTGATTGCTGCCAAAGTTTATTTGTTGTGTGCATCCGCTCCTTTCAATGTTTGTGGGTTGAGCCTTATGTCTGACCTTCCTTTCACTTTAGATCAGTTACGGATTTTAAAAGCGATCGCACAAGAAGGAAGCTTCAAACGTGCCGCCGATAGTCTTTATGTCTCACAGCCTGCCGTCAGCTTACAAGTCCAAAATCTTGAACGGCAGCTAGATGTCCCTTTATTCGACCGTGGAGGACGACGTGCCCAATTAACTGAAGCAGGACATCTACTTCTAAATTACGGTGAAAAAATCCTCAGTCTGTGTCAAGAAACCTGCCGCGCCATTGAGGATTTACAAAATCTCCAA
Organism: Nostoc sp. UCD121; assembly: GCF_014222285.1. Classification (GTDB taxonomy): domain Bacteria; phylum Cyanobacteriota; class Cyanobacteriia; order Cyanobacteriales; family Nostocaceae; genus Nostoc. The sequence continues at coordinate 17,434 of NZ_JACKZS010000011.1, read as the reverse complement.
GGTGGTACGTTAATTGTCGGTGCTTCTCAAACCACCGGCACTTATCTTTTGCCCAGAATGATCGGGATGTTCCGACAAAAATATCCAGATGTGGCAGTGCAATTACACGTTCACTCTACCCGGCGGACTGCTTGGAGTGTCGCTAATGGACAAGTTGATCTGGCAATAATCGGCGGTGAAATTCCTGGTGAACTATCAGAATCTTTGGAAGTTCTTTCTTACGCAGAAGATGAACTAGCGCTGATTTTACCTGTCTTTCACCCCTTTGCTAAACTTGAAACAATCCAAAAAGAAGACCTATATAAATTACAATTCATTGCCCTAGATTCCCAATCGACCATCCGCAAAGTGATTGACCAAGTGCTAGGACGCTGTGAAATTGATACCAGACGTTTTAAGGTTGAAATGGAACTAAATTCCATTGAAGCAATTAAGAATGCCGTGCAATCTGGTTTAGGGGCTGCTTTTGTTTCAACAAGTGCGATCGCTAAAGAGTTACAAATGGGTGTTCTGCACCGTACCCCTATTGAAGGGGTAGTCGTCAAACGGACGCTATGGTTGATTTTTAATCCCAATCGCTATAGATCCAAGGCCGCAGAAGCCTTTAGTCAAGAAATTTTGCCCCAGTTTGCTAACCCTGGATGGAGTCAAGATGTGTTAAAGTTGACACAAAAAAACATCGTATTAACTACATTGGATATAGCAATACCCGCCTCCTCTGGCGAAGACTAAAATCTAGTAACACAATTTTGGATTTTAAATTTAAGATTTTGGATTGTTCCCATAGGAAAAGTGGAGCTTGAGATCATGAAATTATTTGATTCATCTCCACGAATTAATTCAAGGGTATGAAGCCAAGCTTTTAGATTTTGGATGGGAAATTTTTCCTTAAATCCAAAATCTAAAATCTAAAATTGGTAAGGTTATTAGTCCTTTGTTTTTTGTAAATGACCAATACTTCTCTACGAGACGCTACGCGTAGCTTGCTTCTCCGAAGGAGTACGACTACGCTCAGTACAAGTGACTAATGACTAATCACAAAAATGGAAGTTTACTGTACTCGTCCACGTTGCCCGCGCCCACAAAACTATTTTGCTGATTTAGACGATATTACGACCCTGAAAACAACGCAGCAAAAATACTGTACTACGTGTGGTATGCCACTGCTATTAGATGGTCGATATGTACCTACGAAGTTGCTGGGAAGGGGCGGGTTTGGAGCGGCATTTTTGGCACGCGATCGCCGCATCCCAGGAATGCGTCAATGCGTGGTTAAGCAGTTTCAACCAGTGGGTAATTTAACCTTAACTCAACTGCAACAAGCGCAGATAATGTTTGAGAGAGAGGCAGACGTTCTAGCACAACTTGGTAACGATCACGAACAAATTCCTGACCTGTTTGCCTTTTTCCCAGTGATAGTTAATAGTTCGCAATCAGGACAGGAAGACCAATTTTTTTACTTAGTACAAGAATATATTGATGGGCAAAATTTAGAAGAAGAATTAGTTCAACAGGGCAAATTTTCTGAACACCAAGTCTTAGAGGTGCTGCAAGAAATCCTGAAGGTGCTAAAGTTTGTCCACGAGCGAGGCATTATCCACAGAGATATTAAACCTTCTAACATCATGCGCCGTCGTGATGGGAAACTTTTTCTATTAGATTTTGGCGCAGTTAAGCAAGTAACAAATGTTGCACTAGGAGCTGCTTCTTCCACAGGAATTTATTCTATGGGATTTGCACCACCTGAACAGATGTCTGGAGGGCAAGTATTCCCATCTACAGACTTATACGCTTTAGCTGTCACTATTATTACGTTGTTAACAAATCAAGAAGCAATTCAACTATTTGATGCCTATAGAAACCAGTGGAAATGGCGCGAACAAGTGAGTGTCAATCCTCGCCTTGCTGACATTTTAGATAAGATGCTGCTACCTGCTGCTAACCAGCGTTTTCTGTCGGCGCAGGAAGTTCTTGATACACTTTATTCACAGTTTCTAGCTGCGACACAACTTAATTCACCTTCTCTAACACTTCCGCCACAATCACCTCAACTTTCTCATCCCGTCGTCTCCCAGCGTCCAGCAACTCAATTAGCATTTTCTATAGTGGAATTATTGGGCGGGGCGGCATTTAGTGGATTTGAGGGCGCATTAATAGCGATCTCCCTCTTCAGTCTAGTACAATCATTAATAGTTACTTTAAGCGTGACATCTGTAATTTTGGGAATACTGGTATTTGCCCAAACTAAGCGTTGGATTGAAAAGTTCGATTTATTAATTATTCCAATAATTACTCTTGCAATTATTTTTTTTATCCCATTTTTACAGGGAGCACTTCAGATTCAGGGAGTGATTATTTTATCAGTTGCAGCCGCTTTGGTAGCAATTTCACTAACAGCCATATTTCGACTTATTTATAAATTATTATCTCTCATACTCTAAAAAAACTAATGGTGTTAACAGCCACAAAATGTCTCAGAAAAACGAAACACTTAGCCTTTTCTTAGCCGTTGTCATCACCATTGGTTTAATCTTTGGTGGCTTATGGTTTTTTATGGAACGGTGGGCGCAACTAAATGGGACTGTTGCTAAACCTTCGGAGACTGGTAATACAGATAACTCCGTAAATAAGCTTGTCAATAAATGTAACGTGTCCAACCTCCCAAAGGGGACATTCAACTATGGTGGTAGCACAACCTGGGCAACCATCCGTAAAGATGTAGATTCTTCACTGCAAAGCCAGTGTCCTCGGTTTAGCTTACGCTACACTCAACCTCCATCAGGTCAAGCAGGATCTGGAACTGGTATTCGGATGTTGATAGACAATCAATTAGCTTTTTCTCAATCTTCTCGCTCAGTTAAAGCTGAAGAAAATGCCGAAGCTCAACAAAAAGGGTTCAGTCTGAAAGAAATTCCAGTGGCGATTGATGGAATTGCGATCGCAGTTAACCACAATCTTACTATCCCTGGTTTAACTGTCGCCCAACTCAAAGACATCTACACAGGCAAAATTACTAATTGGCAACAGGTGGGTGGGCCAAATTTACCAATTACAGCTTACTCTCGTAGCGAAGAAGCTGGGGGTACAGTAGAATTCTTTGTCGAAAATGTTCTAAATAAAGAAAAGTTTGGTGCCAATATTAGTTATGTTGACACGACCACTGAAGCAGTACGAAAAGTAGCTGCAAATCCTGGGGGAATTTACTATGCTTCTGCCCCAGAGGTTGTACCTCAGTGTATTATTAAACCCATACCACTGGGACGCACAACTAGTCAATTTGTGCCTCCTTACCAAGAACCATTTGTAACTCCATCTCAATGTCCTAATAAACGTAATCAATTGAATAGTCAGGCATTTCGTAGTGGAGATTATGCAATTACCCGCAATTTATTTGTAATTGTTAAACAGAATGGCCAAGCAGATCAGCAAGCAGGCGTTGCTTATGCAGATTGGCTGCTGACACCTCAGAGTCAAGACCTGATCGAAAAGACTGGATTTGTCAGAATTAAATAAACAAAACAGTCAGATTTAGCCAAATAATAAACATTTCTATTTTATGAAAATTTGTTCATGTCACAAAAGAATGAAACCAAAATTTTAGCCTTGGCTCTGTTGCTGACAGTTGGCATAGTTGGCGGTGGTGTGTGGTGGTTTACTAATGGCTCTGGAGCCAAAATAGGTAATACCATCATTCCAGGTTCAGAACCAGCTAACAATCCATCCCTACAAGACCGAATTAGTTTTGGGGACAAAACTTTGACTCCAGGTGCGGTTTCTGCTGCAAAAAAAGAAGGAGTCCAGGCGATGGCTGCGAAAAGTTATGATAAAGCGATCGCTAATTTCACAGATTCCCTAAAACTCAACCGTAACGATCCAGAAGCACTGATCTTTCTTAATAACGCCCGCATCGGTTCTTCCAAGAGTTACACCATTGTAGCTTCTGTACCAATAAGCACTGATCCCAATGCTTCTTTAGAAATTTTACGTGGCATCGCTCAAGCCCAAAATGAAATTAATACCTCTGGGGGAGCCAAAGGAGTACTGTTGCGGGTAGGCATAGCTAACGACGACGACAATCCAGAAATAGCAAAGCAAATCGCTTCTAGCCTAGTCAGCAATTCAGAAGTATTAGGTGTAGTTGGGCCCGTCACTAGCGATTCTACTTTAGCCGCAGGTACTATTTATACTTCTGGACAGCTTGTAGCAATTTCCCCTACCAGTACATCTGTCAAAATTTCTAACTTTAGCCGCTACGTTTTTCGCACGGTTCCCAGTGATTTTATGGCTGCGAGAAGTTTAGCCAACTATATGGTCAGAACTTTGCAGAAAAAAAATGCAGTGGTTTTCTTTAATTCACAAAGCAACTATAGCCAGTCCTTAAAGTCGGAGTTTGTTTCATCTGTTTCCCTAGAAGGTGGACAGGTATCCAGCGAATTTGATTTATCCAAGGCGGATTTTAGTGCAGCTAAAAGTATAGAAGAAGCAACTAAACAAGGTGCAGAAGTGTTGATGTTAGCTGCTAACACAGAAACTCTCGATAAAGCGCTGCAAGTAATTCAGATTAATCAAAAGAAGTTAACTCTGCTGGCAGGAGATGATGTTTATACCGCCAAAACTTTAGAGATTGGTAGAGAACAAGCTGTGGGGATGCTAGTGGCAGTTCCCTGGCATATTGACGGCGATCTTAAGTCAGATTTTCCCCAGAAATCTCGGCAGCTATGGGGTGGTGATGTGAGTTGGCGAAGCGCTCTCAGCTATGATGCTACAGTGGCTTTGATTGCCGCATTAAAACGCAATCCCACACGTTCTGGAGTTCAACAAGCACTCTTTTCTTCTGACTTCTCTGCCACCGGCGCTTCTGGTACAATTCGGTTTTTAGCATCAGGCGATCGCAATGCGCCAGTCCAACTTGTAAAAATTGTTCCTGGTTCTCGCTCTCGCACAGGTTATGACTTTGAGCCAGTACGTTAATCAGCAATAAAAAATTAAAAATTAACCAATAGTTAACCTAAAAAAGCTCTCAAGATGAGAAATTGAGCTTTATAGGGAAAAATTTTAAGATCAACTAACAGAAGTAACAAATAATTCAAAGGAAATTTACTATATCTAGAACCCTAAAATAATCAGAAGTTAGGATTTGTCATAATTCACTAACAAAACACCCGTCCTGCCAATACAATCTCAAGTAGCAAGCACCTATTAAATTAAGCACTTATATTGAATGGACGTGCGGGTAATTTACTATGTCTCAAAAAAATGAAACGACTATTCTTGTTTTATCCATCCTAATCACGGCCGGACTAATAGCTGGCGGTTTTTGGTGGTTTAGTAGAAAGTCTGGTGTTGAGCTAAATACAATTAATTCTGGTAGCACCAAAACGCCCCAAACTGGCTCAGAACAACCTAGTGGCAATACTTTCACTTCAGTAAAGGATGTTCCTACAGGATTATTTAATTACGGAGGCAGTACATCATGGGCACCGATTCGCTTGGTAGTTGATTCACCAATTCAAGCGGCGCGACCAGAATTTCGGCTGCGTTATGTAGAACCCAGTAATGCATCTCCTGGTTCTGGTACTGGCATCCAGTCACTGATAGACGGTCAACTAGCCTTTACCCAGTCTTCCCGACCAGTTCTCGATCAGGAATTAAGCCGCGCCCAGCAGCGTGGATTCACTTTAAAACAGATTCCTGTAGCTATTGATGGTTTAGCAGTTGCAGTCAACCCTAACCTCAACATTTCAGGACTGACGGTAGACCAATTAAAGTCAATTTACACAGGCAAAATCAATAATTGGAGCCAGGTGGGTGGCCCCAATATCCAGATCAAGCCCTATTCTCGACGCATTGCTGATGGCGGTACTGTAGAACTTTTTGTCCAAGACATCTTGGGTGGTCAAGCTTTTAGCCCCAATGTGGAATTTGTCTCCACAACCACCCAAGCCTTGCAAAAATTGGCTGGTAGTTCTGGTGGTATCTATTACGCTTCTGCCCCAGAAGTGATTCCTCAATGTTCAATCAAACCCTTACCGTTGGGGCGAACACAAGGGCAATATATTGCTCCTTACCAAGAAACATTTGTCCTCCCGTCTGAATGTCCTGGTAAACGGAACAAATTGAATATTGAGGCTTTCCAATCAGGAAAATACCCGATTACCCGCAATCTGTTTGTGGTGGTCAAACAGAATGGTCAGACTGAGCAGCAAGCAGGTGTCGCTTACGCCAACTTACTGCTGACTGAGCAGGGACAGGAATTGATTACCCAAGCTGGATTTGTCAAAATTCGCTGACACCTGGGATTACACTCAGGCAGAGTGGCGGAAATCGCCGCTCTGAACTCTGCTTTAACCAGCTCTATTAATCGATTCTGCTGGCAAACAAATTAAATTATCCCCTTGGGTGAGGATTAAGCCGCGTTGACGCAGCTTACCCATCAAGCGGGTGACGGTGACACGGGTCGAACCAATCGCGCTACCAATTTGGGCATGGGTGAGGGGGAAAGGCAGACAATAGCCGCGAATCACATCAGGATCGGTGTCGCTCATTGCTGGCTCTCCATATTCCTCAATTAACAATGTGAGAAATCCTAAGAGTCGATCAATTGTACGGCGTTGTCCCAAGGCACTCAGCCACAGTAGCTTACGCTGGTGCTGATACCTAAAGGCATCCATAACTTCACGACGGAAGTGAGGCCAGTTGTCTAGGTCATGCCAGTACATCCACAGCACCGCAGTTTGGTCAACATGGGCGTAAGCCTGGAGTGTAAATGGCGACTGAGCAACAATTTCAAATGGCTGTCCCGCTCCCACAAAACCCAAGAACGCTTCTTCTGGGGTTCTGTTGATTCGTCGAGACGTTAGTTGACTAGCTGTTGCACTAACTTGGGCGGTTCCTACCATGCGGATCGCACCCCTTTGCACCAAATATAGCAATCCAGGCCGGGCTGGAATGCGCTCATCTTTGCTAAAGGTACGGCATCGATAGTGTTCTTGAGCCCAGTCAAGAATTCGTTGCCAAGTTAAGAAAGGCCGTGATGCCTCAGAAAAGGAGGATGGAGATTGCATAGGTAACAAAGAGCGTTCGGCTGAAGACAAAGACGTGATCAAAAGGTGCAAGGAGTGTCTTTGTGTTGACGAGGCAGGCTTAACGCCTAACAGCGCCAGCCAATCCAAAGAATAGAAAGCAAATTACTCTCTACTCTTTTGTTATACTTCCTACTGTACAATGATGGTAGTAAAGTTTACTTACTATTCATCGATTATTCATCAAATTTTATCCTCTTCTCATTTTTCTTCATCTAAATTCAATTTATACCGCAAGATAGATGACAGAAAAGTAACAAATATATCTTACATGGCTGTTTAAATAATATTACGTGCATTATAAATTACCAGTTAGCAAATATAAGTCAATCAAGCAGTTATTGTACGGTTATTTAATAAAATCACTAAGCATTGATACTTATAATGCAGAAAATGGATGCATAAAAGATAAAAAAAATCTTCTACATAAAGATAGAGATGAAAATAGAGTTTTATATACCTCAAGTGTGGCTCTGCAACTGTCAAAATCTCAGAATCGAAAAGCTATGGAGCTTGCTAGTGCGATCGCATCTGATTTATCAAGGACTTGTGGTGACGTTTTTAGCATCCAAATTGTTCCCCCTGGCTGGATACATTTTGAATTGACTCACTCGACCTTAGCGACTTGGTTACAAAGTCTCGTAGTCGGGAGTTCGGGGGAAGAGGGGGAGATGGAAGTGGGAAGAGGGCAGGGGAGCAGGGAGCAGGGAGCAGGGGGGAAAGAGGTAATTTTTAATTCTCTCCCTTGCCCCCTGCCCCTTGCCCCTCTACCTTTTGTGCCCAATGCCCAATGCCCAATGCCCAATTTGTTTGCTGTTCAGCACGCCCATGCACGTTGCTGTTCGCTGGTATTGCTGGCTCACCGACAGGGATTGATTAAACTTAAACAACCTGTTACAAATACTAGTCAAGGTTTTTGGGATGTTATTTCTCCTAACCCTCTACCTTGGCTCAACGGTGATGAAACATTACGACTAAATCATCCAGGTGAGCGTCGTTTAATTGCCGAGTTAATACAAGTAGTAGACAACATAGAGTCCCCTGATATTAACGGTTCTGTGAAATGGGAAAAATTAGCGCTGAATTTGAGTCAAGCTTTTGAAGACTTCTGGTCTAATTGCCGGATTTGGGGTGAGGTGAAAGTTACATTACCAGAGTTAGCACAAGCTAGAATCGGATTACTTATGGCTACTAAGTCAGTATTAAGATACGTACTAGAGGAAAACTTGGGTGTTTTTGCGCCCTTGGAGTTATAAATCGGTAATGTCGCTTAGGCACAAATAAAAACTTTTATAATAGCTATTGACTCAATGCATCACCTCGGCTACATTAGCAGGTGTGTGAGGAGCGAACCAGCTAGGGCACCGAGACGAAACACGGCCAGTCGTCGGTGTCCTTTCTGATTTATAGGGTTTAGGCTTGAAAAAGTGTCCTCATTACAGCAAAAACTTTTCAATTGCTACTGCTGCTCCGTCTTCCTCTACACTAGGAGCTACCCACTGCGCGATCGCTTGGACTCCTTCGGGTGCATTACCCATAGCTACACCAAGTCCAACAGACTCTAGCATTTCTACATCATTGAAGTTATCACCAATCGCCATAACGTTGGCTATCTCTAATCCCAGTAATTCTTCGGCTAGGTAACGCACAGCAGTTCCCTTATTCACAGAGGCATTAGTTGCTTCAAAAAAGGTAGCGACAGATGTTGTGAGATAAAGTTCAGCAGGTGTATACTGGCGGCGCAAATTCCCCAATAACCGATCGATTAAATCTATGTCATCAGACAAAGCGAGAATTTTTGTCGGTTCATTTGTTAAGGTTTGGCGCAAATCACCAACGGGAATCGGAGTAATACCAGAACGTTCTGCATAAATTTGGGTTTCTCTGGTTATTTCACGGACGTATAGCTGATCGTTAATGTAAAAGTGGACAGATAGGAGCGATCGCAACTCAGGCTGTTCAAAATAGTTGAGTAGCTGGTGGGCCATTTCGCTGGAAACAGCCCAATGGCGATGAATTTGTTGGGTGTTCGGGTCTTGAATCCAGGCTCCCTGATAAGCCATTAATGGTAAGGTAGAGCCGATGTCTTGATGAAAGCGCAAGGCTGAACGATACATTCTACCTGTAGCGATCGCCACTGGAATTCCTCGTGCTTGCGCTGCAACAATAGCTTGCTTTACACCTGCGCTGATGGTGTTAGAGTGTCCTGCGATCGTGCCGTCTATATCCAAAACTAGTAGTTTAATGTCTTTTGCAGCAGCCTGATAATCGGTAGATCCTTTCTGCATAATTTCCTAGATTTTAAATTCCAGTAAGAGGTTAACAGGAGTGGGAAACATTAGCAAAAATTGGGTTCTATAGTCAACCTAATTTTTATAACATAATGATGCGGAATGACACGATTATAGATTGCTATAGTATTTTTAAATATGGTTCAAAATTTATCAAAATTCTGGATAATAATCATAACAAAAAACCCCAATTTTTGAAAAAATTGGGGTTTTTAATTTAAATTAAAGAGCCTGACGGATAGATAGGATGGAAAAAACACTTATTCAAGAAAGTCTATGAATTTTACCCTTTGATCCAGCTTTTTTTGCGTTGTGACAACAGACAAAGCCCAGCGATTAAAGCAACTCCAAGTGTGGCAGAGGGTTCAGGTATCGATTTAACATCATCGTAGTCATAAGTTACTTTGATATTTGTTTTGGCAAGCGTTTGAACATAAGATGCTATGTTGCCTGAACCTGAAATTACTGAGTTGGCTGTAGCTGAGAACAAAAAGTCTATGTTGCTATTACCAATGAAAGACTGCAATAATTGGGTATTCGTGAAAGACTGAGTACCAGATTGTGTGGCAGTTAGTCCAGAAACAGTCTTTCCAGATGTACCACCAAAATCAATGCTGTTGTCAAATTGACCAACTTCGTAACTGAAGCTATTTTGTGGATTGAGCGCAAACAGAGACTGATTATTTAATTTTAAGGTGAGTTGACTGGCAAGATTTACTGTCACCTGACTTGAAGTATTACCTGTGTTTTCAAAACCTGCATTTCCAAGTATATCGCCAGTAAATCCTATCGTTACACCCTTAAGAGTGCCTAAAGATGAGTTAAATTGTTGGATGCTCAGAGGTGCATCAACGATATTTGTCAATTTATAATCAATCGAACTACTGTACGAGAGAGAAGCTGCATTAGCTGCGCTAGATGTTGCAACTATTCCTGCCAAAGTTGTGGCAGCCGCCAGAGTGTTCAATAATTTTGTTTTCATGATGAAAGATTTTTTCTAAAACGAATCATTATGGGATTACTCACTTATTTCTAACTCTGAAACTTTACTTGTAGGCTTGATAAATACACGTAAATTTATGTAAAGCTTTTATATTCGAGTCCTGCGGAAAATATACTTATTGATTGGTACATATAAAGTTTAATTAAGGAAGAGAGGCTTTGATAGTGGTAGTCTGATGGCGAAATACTAAGCTAGTGTTTGTTGGTTCCTGAGAAGTAAGCTAGGTCTATCGAATTAAACATAAAGCGCTCAGGAGTATAGATCCCCGATTTCTGCTAAGAAGTTGGGGATTTGGTTACTATCTGGTTAGTATGTTGATACTCACGTACTTAATTAGGGTAGTATACCTGGCAAAAGTTGCTTCTACTGGGCTTCAGTACTAAAACTGCAAATGCGTAGACATTTAGATGTCTAAAATAATACGCAAATTAATTTGCACTCAAAAAGTGCGCTATTGTCGCCAAAACCAAGTTAAACAAGCATCTGAAATTGCTAACTATGTGACAAAGCTTCTGGCTAAAATAGGGCTATGTCTGAAACTTTCACTTCTGTAACTGCAACACGCCCCACGTTCATCCTTGTAGATGGACACTCCCTCGCTTATCGTTCATACTTTGCTTTCGCCAAAGGGCGAGATGGAGGACTGCGTACTAAAGCAGGGATTCCTACGAGTATATGTTTTGGTTTTGTGAAGTGCTTGCTGGAGGTAATGGCAACACAACAGCCTCAAGCAATGGCGATCGCTTTTGATTTGGGTGAGGCCACTTTTCGCCACGAAGCTGACGAAACTTATAAAGCCGATCGCAAAGAAACGCCAGAAGACTTCATTCCCGACTTAGAAAACCTGCATGAGTTGCTGAATGGCTTCAATCTACCAATTTTTACTGCCCCTGGTTTCGAGGCGGATGATGTTTTAGGAACCTTAGCGCAGCGAGTAACTGCGGCTGGGTATAGGGTGAAGATTTTAACTGGCGATCGCGATTTATTTCAACTGATCGACTCTGACAAAAAAATCACTGTTCTGAATTTTAGTCCAGATGCCATAAAACGCTCTACAAATAGCATTACGGAATTTGAAGCAGAACAAGTCAAAGAGAAGATGGGCGTTTTACCTTCACAAATTATCGATTTCAAAGCTCTTTGTGGTGATAAATCAGATAATATTCCTGGAGTTAAAGGGATTGGAGAAAAAACAGCAGTACAACTGCTAAATACCTATGGTTCCCTTGACAATATTTATGCTGCATTAGATGAAATTAAAGGCGCAACTCAGAAAAAACTGGCAAGTGGTAAAGAAGATGCCGATAAGTCTCGTTATTTGGCAACCATAGTTTTAGATGTCCCTATAGAAATTAATTTAGAAGATTGCAAATTAAAAGGATTTGATACAAGCGTCTTATCCCCCATTTTAGAAAAGTTAGAATTCAAGTCCTTTTTAGGGAAAATCAACGATCTTCAACAACGTTTTGGTGGCAAACTTGAAGAAAAGCAAGAAGCCAAAACAGACATAACTGATGCTAACTCAGAATTGAGAGATGATGGAGATAATGATTTGTGGTTTTTCAGTGCTAGTGATACAGCAGCAGTTCCACAAAAATCTATTTCTCCTATTACACCACGCATCATCAACACTGAAGCCAAACTAACTGAGTTAGTAAAACTTTTGCAAACATTCACCACCCCAGATATTCCCGTTGCTTGGGATACTGAAACTACCGCTTTAGAACCAAGAGATGCTGAGTTAGTAGGAATTGGTTGCTGTTGGGGAATGCAACCAGATGAGGTAGCTTATATTCCTCTGGGGCATAAAACTGGAGAAAATTTGCATAAAGATTTGGTGCTAGAAGCATTACGCCCAATTCTTGAAAGCGCTGATTATCCGAAAGCTTTACAGAATGCTAAATTTGATCGCCTAGTTTTAAAGTGTCAAGGGATTAATTTAGCAGGAGTAGTGTTTGATCCCATGCTGGCAAGTTACATTCTAAATCCAGACTCAAGTCATAATTTGATGGATTTAGGGCAGCGATATTTGGGATTGATAGCAAAAAGTTACTTAGATTTAGTTCCTAAAGGCAAAACCATTGCTGATATAGATATTCCCTCTGTTGCAGATTACTGCGGTATGGATGCTTATTCTACCTTTGGCTTAGTACCGAAATTGCGTGAGGAACTGGAGCAAATTCCAACTTTGTCTAAGCTATTAGTGGAAATGGAACAGCCACTAGAAGCGGTTTTAGCCCTAATGGAATACACGGGTGTTCGCATTAATTCAGCTTATTTAAAAGAACTTTCGCAGCATTTAGAAACGGAGTTAGCCAGGTTAAAAGAGGAAGCAACTGAAATAGCTGGGGAAAATTTTAACTTGGGTTCTCCTAAGCAATTGAGCCAAATATTGTTTGAAAAGTTGGGGTTAAGTACCAAACATTCTCGTAGAATTCAAACGGGCTTCTCTACAGACGCAGCCACACTCGAAAAACTCCAAGAAGATGATAAAAGTGGTTTTGTTGAGGCGATCATTGAGTATCGCACTCTATCTAAATTAAAGTCTACTTATGTTGATGCCTTACCTGCATTGGTGCGTCCAGATACCCAGAGGGTGCATACTGATTTTAATCAAGCAGCAACATCAACTGGTAGGTTATCTTCTTCTAATCCAAATTTACAAAATATCCCCATTCGTACAGCTTTTAGTCGCCAAATTCGGAAGGCGTTTTTGCCTGAAGCTGGTTGGTTAATGGTAGCTGCTGATTACTCACAAATTGAATTGCGGATTTTGGCTCATTTGAGTCAAGAGCCAATATTAGTGCAAGCATATCAGCAAAATGAAGATGTTCACACCGTTACCGCACGGTTAGTATTTGAAAAAGAAAATATAACCTCAGAAGAACGAGGAATAGCAAAAACTATCAATTTTGGCGTGATTTATGGAATGGGTTCTCTAAGATTTTCGCGCTCAACTGGGATAGATAAGAACATTGCCAACGAGTTCATTAAGCGGTTTAATGAACGATATCCTAGAGTTTTTGCATATTTGGAGCAAGTAAAAAAAGAAGCGATCGCTCTGGGTTATGTAGAAACTATTCTCGGTCGTCGTCGTTACTTTGATTTTACTAATAATAGTTTACGTAGATTAAAAGGCAGCAATCCAGAAGATATTGATCTGAGTAAATTGAAGAATTTGGGCCCTTATGATGCGGGTTTATTACGCTCGGCGGCTAATGCACCAATTCAAGGTTCTAACGCTGATATTATCAAAATTGCAATGGTAAGACTGCATGAGGTTCTGAAGAACTATCAGGCGCGTTTATTGTTGCAAGTTCACGATGAATTAGTGTTTGAAATTCCCCCTGATGAGTGGAAAGAATTACAACCGCAAATTAAGTCGGTGATGGAAAATGCAGTTCAGTTGAGCGTGCCGTTGCTGGTAGAGGCGCGTGTCGGTGAAAATTGGATGGATACAAAGTAAGTTGAATTTGGGACTGCGGATTTAGACAATTTTTAGTGAAAAATTTAAAAGGTAATCAAGAGTCAAAACTTTTGACTCTTGATTCTTGATCATTGAATAGATAATAAGCTGTTTCACATTTAAATTGCATAAGCTAGGCGGGCTTTTCGGCCTAACCCACAAGAGTTATATTTAATTTGGTTATGCAAATTAGATGTTTTTTCGCTTAGTCTAAAAGTTAACCGCCACGCTTTAGCGCCGCCTCAACCTGCTGTAATTCCTTCTCTAAACGATTTTTGAGTTTTTCGGGTACGGGACGATTTGGGTAAGAACTGTAGTGTCCAGCCAGGGAATTAAGGGCTGTCCGCATGGTTGTAAAGGAACCAAGACCAGAAACAGAGTTAACTCGCTGATAGCGAGCCGAAAAGTCATTAATTTTCTGACGCGCTTCTGCTTGAACTGCTGTTTTGTCTGATGAATCTTGTGATAGATTCAGAGCCTGTCTCATCACATTGACCACAGCTAAGGTATCTTGGCGATAATCCCCAGTCAAACTATCTGGACTGCCAGAACAGCCCATTAAGCCGATAGACACAACCAAAACCAGCGCAAGCAAACGCGACCAATAGCGCTTCATATGCATTAATTAAAAGAATACGTAAATCAACGTCCATCCTATCTTGGATTGGTAACTTGGGGATCAATTGAATGAGGAGTAGGAAGTTGGTAAGGGCTATTTCATTGCCTAAAAGGCGTTCATTTACAAGCATCTTGGGCAAAAAATTAGATGATTAAAAAATCTGATTGGATAATTATCATAGTCATGGCTTCTCTACCAGACGCTACGCGCATAGTTTGCTTCGCTGCCTTAGTACAGCAACACACTTAAATTTAGTTGTTGAGGCGGTAGTTTTTCGATTACCAACTGGGTGCAGATTTCTCGCTTAGACTCTTGACAAAAATCCTGTGGCAGTTGGTGAGTATGGATTTCAATCGCCGATTCGACGAAATCCTCAGAAGGGATAATGCTCTCGTTATGGGCTTACTACCTAGAGTGAGAGCAACAGTTTTCAGTCTATGGAAAATAGTAAGTCGATCGGCGCAATTAAAGCTAACTGGTAAAGGCTGTCATTTGTCCTTTGTCATTGGTCATTAGTAAAGACTTTTAGCATATTTACGTTTCGTAATATACTTGGGTTTTTCCGTGCTAACTTACTTAGCTTGTGAGTTAGATTTATAGAATGAGAGGTTAAGACTATTTAATCAACTGACTTTCCTTGCCTTAATCTCTGCAATTTCAGCATCGTAATACATATCATTAGCCACAAAAAGCCGACTCCATAACCTGCAATTATGTCTGTGGGCCAATGGACTCCTAAATATAAGCGGCTAATACCAATAGCAGCAATTAAAATAAGTGTCAAACTGTAAATCAACTTGGCAAAACGAGGATAATGAGTTGCCAATTCGTGAGCAATAAAACCATAAAGCACCATAGAGCCAAGTGCATGACCGCTAGGAAAACTAAAAGATTTTTCAGAAATTAATTGATGCCAGAGTTCCGGGCGAGGTTTAGAAAAAAATAACTTTAGCCCTGTATTTAAAATGAATCCTCCCAGGCAAGCAAGTATAAAAAATCTTGCTTCTTCTCGATAGCGTCGCCACCAAAGTAATAATAGATTAACGCCGACAACGATGATTACTGTAGTAGGATTACCAAGATTTGTAATAAACAGCATTAAATTATCTAAATTTGGATTGGCAAACTGATGTAGCCATAACAGAAAAGTAGTATCAAATCTAAAAGCATCTCGCTCTAAAACCTCTTCAGCCAGTTGTGCTAAAACAAAAAGGATGAGAAGACAACTAGTAAGTCCAACAATACCAATTGTTGCAATTAAGGGAGCCAAACGAGGATGTATATGACGTAACCAGAAGTTAGAAATTTTTCGAATCATACTTTAATATCATTTTTTTTGCTGTGCCTCTGGGGTTAATAAGTAATTTATTTAACCCCAGAGGTGCAGAAAACACAAAGTAAAGAGATTGGAAAGGAATTTTTTAACTAAAATTTTTATCTACCTTGAAAGGGCTAATCCTAACTCTTAAATCCTAACTTTTTGATAAAGAGTCTCGCGTTGTTGGTAAGGTCGCCCTAAAGAAGCGATCGCAGTTTTTAAAGTTTCCACTTCCATACATGTACCACCCAAAGCACCCGCCATTGTAGTGATATGCTCCTCCATCAAAGTACCCCCGATATCGTTGCAACCCCAAAGTAAGGCTTCGGTTGCACCTGCAAGCCCCAGTTTTACCCAACTCTGCTGATGGTTGGGAATCCAATTACCCAAGTAAATCCGTGCCACAGCGCCTAGCAGCAGCGCATCGCTTAAAACTGGTTGATCGCGTCCAACACGGCGACGTAAGGGTTTGGGTGCTTCTTGACCAACGAAGGGTAATAAAATAAACTCTGTGATCTTTGCAGGATATCCCCGATCGATGGCGGTTTGTTGGAGCGATCGCAATTTTTCTAAATGTCCGATTTGCTGCTCATGGGTTTCAATATGCCCAGATAACATGGTGCTGGTGGTATGTAAGCCTAATTTATGAGCGGTGCTGACAATTTCTAGCCAAGTTGCTGTATTAATCTTTTCTGGACACAATATCCGCCTTACTTCATCGTCTAATACTTCTGCTGCTGTTCCTGGCATTGAACCAACACCAGCATCGCGCAAAGCAATAATCACATCAGCATACTCAAGCCCATCAAGTCTGGCGATAAATTCCACTTCTTGCGGGGAAAAAGCATGGAGATGAATCTGCGGAAATTCCTGTTTGATGGTTTCCACTACCTTGAGATAGTAGGGTAAAGATTTACCATTTATCAGCGCTTGTGGATTTAACCCACCCTGCATACAGATTTCCGTCGCACCTCGTTGCACTGCATCTGTCGCTTTTTCTAAAATTTGCGCCGAATCTAACCAGTATGCACCAGCATCACCTTCATCTCTACGAAATGCACAAAAACTACAATGCTGCTCACAAATATTAGTAAAGTTGATATTACGGTTAATTATGTATGTAACCGTATCGCCTGCTTGAGTGTGGCGGAGTGTGTCAGATGTAGCACGGATTGCTGCGATCGCTTCTGGTTCTGTTTGTTGTAACAATATCACTCCCTCTTCAGGAGATAAGTCGTACCCCATCAAGGCACGCTCAAGAATTTTTTCCACAGAAATTTTCGTTAACATTATTTTCTCAGTAAATCGTAAATTTAAGATCCAGTAATAAAATTCTACTTAATAAATATACCAACGTCTGAAGAACCCCATGCTCGAAGATAAGTTTTACCTTTAAAATTAATCTCTTGATATTTATTATTTTTACTTTTTTTAGTTTCCATTGAAATAATCCCACAAGGTTCAAAATCTTTATAAGAATCTTCTTTTTCTAAAACTGCTGAATTATTATTTACATTGATATGTTGAATTTTAACTATTTCTTGATTATTTTGCCGCAAAAGTACCCAAAAAGGATATTCCCAAGGGTCATTTCCCATTGATAGCCCAATATTAGAGCATTTCTTTGAATTTAAAAACTCAACTGCTCCTATATA